>JAOPXG010000050.1 GCA_025965275.1 Nocardioides sp. | reverse complement strand
TGGTCGCAGATGAGCGGGGGAGAGAGCTGGATGACGGGGTCGCCTCGGTCGTCGGCGCGGCAGTAGAGGCCTTCGTCGTAGAGCGCCTTGGAGAGGAAGCCGCGCAGCAGCTTCTCGGACTCGGCCTCGTTGAAGGTCTCCTTCGTCGCCTTGTCCTTGACCAGCTCGATCCCGTAGAAGTACCCGTCACCGCGAACATCGCCGACCAGCGGCAGGTCGAGCAGCTTCTCCAGCGTTGCCCGGAAGGCGTCCTCGTTGTCCAGGACGTTCTGGTTCAGGCCCTCCCGCTCGAAGATGTCCAGGTTCGCCATCGCGACCGCGGTCGAGACCGGGTGGCCGCCGAAGGTGAAGCCGTGGGCGAACGACTCGGCGCCGTGCAGGAACGGCTCCATCAGCCGGTCGGAGGCGATCATCGCGCCGAGCGGGGAGTAGCCCGAGGTGATGCCCTTGGCGCAGGTGATGATGTCGGGCTGGTAGCCGTAGCGCTCGGCGCCGAACATGTGGCCCAGCCGGCCGAAGGCGCAGATGACCTCGTCGGAGACCAGCAGTACGTCGTACTCGTCGCAGATCTCGCGCACCCGCGCGAAGTAGCCGGGCGGGGGCGGGAAGCAGCCGCCGGCGTTCTGCACCGGCTCGAGGAAGACGGCCGCGACGGTGTCCGGACCCTCGTTCTCGATCGCGATCGCGATCTGGTCGGCGGCCCAGCGACCGAAGGCCTCCGGATCGGTCCCGTCGAGCAGGCCGCCGGTGGTCTCGTGGGCGCGGTAGATGTTGGTGTTCGGCACCCGGAAGGTCGAGGGCACCAGTGGCTCGAACTGCTGCTTGAGCGGCGGCAGCCCGGTGATCGAGAGCGCGCCCTGGGTGGTGCCGTGATAGGCGATCGAGCGGCTGATCACCTTGTGCTTCATCGGCTTGCCGGTGATCTTGAAGAAGTTCTTCGCGAGCTTCCACGCCGACTCGACGGACTCCCCGCCGCCGCTGGAGAAGAAGACCCGGTTGAGGTCACCCGGCGCGTAGTTCGCGACCCGCTCCGCGAGCAGGATGGCGTTGGGGTGCGCGTAGGACCACAGGGGGTGGAACGCGAGCTCCCTGGCCTGGGCCGCGGCCGCGTCGGCGAGCTCGGTGCGGCCGTGTCCCAGCTGGGAGACGAAGAGGCCGGCGAGCCCGTCGAGATAGCGCTTGCCCTGGGCGTCGTAGATGTAGGCGCCCTCGCCACGCACGATGATCGGCACGTCCGAGGTGTCGTACGTCGAGTGCCGCGTGAAGTGCATCCACAGGTGGTCCTTGGCGGCCTTCTGCAGGTGGTCGTAGTCCGGGTGCATACCTCCATGGTGCGTGGTGACACCGCGCCGATGCAAGTGAATCAGTCGCCCGCAAGGGCGAAATGCGCGGAATCCGTAGCAATGCCGCGTGGTAGGAAGTCCCCATGACCCGGTACGGCGCACAGTTCGGCCCCGACATCACCTTCCTCGGCGTGGACCCGGTCGACCTCGACGACGCCGCCGCGCTCGCCGCCGCCGACGTGGTCGTCGTGGGCGCACCCTTCGACGGGGGTACGTCGCACCGCCCCGGCACCCGCTTCGGGCCGACGGCGATCCGCCAGACCGACTACCTCCCGCAGGACGGCTCGCGGCCGCACCTCGCGCTCCGGGTCGACGCGCTGAAGGACCTCCGCGTGGTCGACGCCGGCGATGTCGAGATGCCGCCCGGCGAGATCGAGCGCGCGCTCGGCAACCTCGAGGACGCGGTGTACGCCGTGGCCAGTGCCGGCGCCGTACCCCTGGTCCTCGGCGGCGACCACTCCATCGCGCTGCCCGACGCGACCGGCGTCGCCCGGCACCTCGGCTACGGCCGGGTCTCGATGATCCACTTCGACGCCCACGCCGACACCGGCGACATCGAGTTCGGGTCGCTCTACGGCCACGGCCAGCCGATGCGCCGCCTGATCGAGTCCGGAGCGCTGCGCGGCGACCGGTTCCTCCAGATGGGGCTGCGCGGCTACTGGCCCGGCCCCGAGACCCTGGACTGGATGGCCGAGCAGCGGATGCGCTCCTACGAGATGACCGAGATCGGCAAGCGCGGGCTCGAGGCCTGCCTCGACGAGGCCTTCGAGATCGCGCTCGACGAGTGCGACGCGGTCTTCCTCTCCGTCGACATCGACGTCTGCGACCCCGGGCACGCACCCGGCACCGGCACCCCCGAGCCGGGCGGTCTCTCGTCGAGGCAGCTGCTCGACGCCGTACGGCGGATCTGCATCGAGCTGCCCGTCGCCGGCATCGACGTGGTCGAGGTGTCGCCGCCCTACGACCACGCCGAGATCACGGCCTACCTCGCCAACCGGGTCTGCCTCGAGGCGCTCTCCGGCCTGGCGGTCCGCAGGCACGGCATCTCCCACGACCCGGCCGGGCCGTTGCTCGAAGGACGCTGATGACGACGCTCTTCACCAACGGCACGCTCTTCGACGGGCACCGGTACGTCGGCGCCGGCGAGGTGCTGGTGGAGGGAGGTCGCATCGCCAGCGTGCGGGGTTTCGAGACAGGACTTCGTCCTTCCTCAACCACCGGGGACGTGGACATCGTGGACCTGCGGGGCGGCCTGCTCGCTCCCGGCTTCGTGGACGCGCACGTGCACCCGATCCAGGGCGGCCTGGAGCGGCTGCGCTGCGACCTGTCCGAGCTGGGCACCCGCGAGGAGTACCTCGCCGCCATCAGGCAGTACGCCGACACCCACCCCGACGTGGAGTGGATCCTCGGCGGCGGCTGGGCGATGCCCGCCTTCCCGGGCGGCACCCCGACCGCGGCCGACCTCGACACGGTCGTGCCGGACCGGCCGGTGTTCCTGCCCAACCGCGACCACCACGGCGCCTGGGTCAACAGCCGCGCGCTCGAGATCGCCGGCATCGACCGGCACACCCCCGACCCGCCCGACGGCAGGATCGAGCGCGACGCCGACGGCCGGCCGGCCGGCACCCTCCACGAGGGCGCGACCGCGCTGGTCTCCCGACACCTCCCGCGCACCACCGGCGAGGACTACTACGCCGCGCTGATGGCCGGCCAGGCCTACCTCCACTCGGTCGGCGTGACGTCGTGGCAGGACGCGATCGTCGGCGCCTACTCGGGCATGGACGACCCTGCCTCGACGTACACGACCGCCGCCGCGAACGGTGACCTGCGCTCCCACGTCGTCGGCGCACTGTGGTGGGAGCGCCGCCTCGGGGTCGACCAGGTCGCGGACCTGGTCGGTCGCCGCGACGCGATGACCGGCGGCCGGTTCCGCGCCACGACGGTCAAGATCATGCAGGACGGCGTCGCCGAGAACGGGACGGCCGCGCTGCTCTCTCCCTACCTCGACCGGTGCGGCCACCCGACCGGCAACAGCGGCCACTCCTTCGTCGAGGCGGGGGCGCTCCGCGAGGCCGTGGCCGCGCTCGACGCCGCCGGCTTCCAGGTCCACGTGCACGCGATCGGCGATCGCGGCACCCGCGAGGCGCTCGACGCCTTCGAGGGGACCGACCCCGCCCGCCGCCACCAGGTCGCCCACCTCCAGCTCGTGCACCCCGACGACGTGCGCCGCTTCGGCGAGCTCGGCGTCGCCGCCAACGTGCAGATGCTCTGGGCCTGCCTCGACGACCAGATGGTCGACCTGACGCTGCCGTTCCTCGGGGAGGAGCGCGGCCGGTGGCAGTACCCGTTCGGCGACCTGCATCGCGCCGGCGCCCCGCTGGTCGCGGGCAGCGACTGGCCGGTCAGCACGCCCGACCCGCTCCAGGCGATCCACGTCGCGGTCACCCGCACGGCGTACGGCGAGGACGGCCCCGCCGGCACCGAGCCGTTCCTGCCCGAGCAGGCGATCGACCTCGAGACGGCCTTCGCGGCGTACACCTCCGGCTCGTCGTGGGTGAACCACCGCGGCCCGGAGGACGAGCAGAGTGCCGGCGTGCTCCGGGCGGGTGCGGTGGCCGACCTGGTGGTGCTCGACCGCGACCCGTTCGCCGGCCCGGCGGGCGAGATCGGCGGCACCCAGGTCGCGTCGACCTGGATCGACGGAATGCTCGTCTTCGGGACGTGATTCGACTGATTTCGTGTTGAGACCCGATTACCCCTACAGATTCCGTAGTCGGATCGCCTAGGCTCGCCGACATGGCCGATCAGACCTTCAGGAACGTGATCAACGGCGAGCTCGTCGACAGCGTGTCGGGGGAGACCTACGACGTCATCGACCCGACCACGGGGGAGGTGTACGCGCAGGCGCCCAAGTCGGGCGAGGAGGACATCGACCGTGCCTACGCCGCGGCCGACGCGGCCTTCGAGGGCTGGGGCTACGGGTCGACTCCCCAGGACCGTTCGAACGCGCTGCTCAAGCTCGCGGCCGCGATCGAGGAGCGGGTCGAGGAGATCAACGCCGTCGAGTGCAAGGACACCGGCAAGCCGCTCGGACTGACCATGTCCGAGGAGATGCCGTACGCCTCCGACCACTTCAAGTTCTTCGCAGGCGCGGCGCGCATCCTCGAGGGCAAGGCGGCGGGCGAGTACCTGGCCGACCACACCTCCTGGGTACGCCGGGAGCCGGTCGGCGTCGTCGGTCAGGTGACGCCGTGGAACTACCCGCTGCTCATGATGATCTGGAAGATCGCGCCCGCGCTGGCCGCCGGCAACACCGTCGTCCTCAAGCCCAGCGACACCACGCCGGCGAGCTCCACGCTGCTCGCCGAGATCGCCCAGGAGTTCCTGCCGCCGGGCGTGCTCAACGTCGTCTGCGGCGACCGCGACACCGGCCGGGCACTGGTCTCCCACAAGACG
Organism: Nocardioides sp.; assembly: GCA_025965275.1. Classification (GTDB taxonomy): domain Bacteria; phylum Actinomycetota; class Actinomycetes; order Propionibacteriales; family Nocardioidaceae; genus Nocardioides. The sequence continues at coordinate 1,713 of JAOPXG010000050.1, read as the reverse complement.
CCGCGGATGGTCGCCATCACCGGCTCGGTGCGCGCCGGCATGCAGGTCGCGGAGGCGGCCTCCCACGACCTGAAGCGGGTGCACCTCGAGCTCGGCGGCAAGGCGCCGTGCATCGTCTTCGACGACGCCGACATCGCCAAGGCCGCCGAGGGCATCGCCGGCGCGGGCCTCTTCAACGCCGGCCAGGACTGCACCGCGGCCACCCGGGTGCTCGTGCAGGCGGGCATCCACGACGAGTTCGTGGCCGCCCTGGCCGAGGCCGCGAAGGGCATGCCGACCGGCATGCCCGACGACGAGGCGACCTACTACGGCCCGCTCAACAACGCCAACCAGCTCGCCCACGTCTCGGGCATGGTCGACCGGCTCCCCGACCACGCCAGCATCGAGACCGGCGGTGCACGCAAGGGCGACCGGGGCTACTTCTACGAGCCCACGGTGCTCTCCGGCCTCCAGCAGAAGGACGAGCAGATCCAGACCGAGATCTTCGGCCCGGTGATGACCGTCCAGAAGTTCGCCGACGAGGCGGAGGCGCTGACCTGGGCCAACGACGTGCAGTACGCGCTCTCGTCGAGCGTCTGGACCAGGGACCACGCGCGGGCGATGCGGATGTCGCGCCGCCTGGACTTCGGTGCCGTCTGGATCAACACCCACATCCCGTTCGTGTCCGAGATGCCGCACGGTGGCTTCAAGCACTCCGGCTACGGCAAGGACCTCTCCATGTACGGCTTCGAGGACTACACCCGGATCAAGCACGTCATGTCCTACATCGGCGACTGAGCAGCGGACCGCGTTGCGAGGGAGGGACGCGCGTGTCGAGACCCGGTGAGACGAAAGGCAACCTGAACTCATGAGGATCCTGCTGGTCGGCACCGGGGGCGTGGGATCGGCATTCGCCGCGATCGCCGCCCGTCGCGACTTCTTCGAGACGATCGTGGTCGCCGACTACGACCCGGCGCGGGCCGAGAAGGCGGCGGCGACCGACGAGCGGTACGTCGCGGCGCAGGTCGACGCGTCGTCCGCCGACGCGGTCGCCGCACTGTGCCGCGAGCACGGCATCACCCACGTGATGAACGCGGTCGACCCGGTGTTCAACATGTCGATCTTCAACGGGGCCTTCGAGGCGGGCGCCGACTACCTCGACATGGCGATGTCGCTGTCGAAGCCGCACCCGGAGGCGCCGTACGAGCAGACCGGCGTGAAGCTCGGCGACAAGCAGTTCGCCCATCAGCACGACTGGGAGTCCGCCGGCCGGCTCGCGCTGGTCGGGATCGGCGTCGAGCCGGGACTCTCCGACGTGTTCGCGCGCTACGCGGCCGACCACCTCTTCAGCGAGATCGACGAGCTCGGCACCCGTGACGGCGCCAACCTGACCGTGACCGACGACGACGGCAACGAGGTCTTCGCGCCGTCGTTCTCGATGTGGACGACGATCGAGGAGTGCCTCAACCCGCCCGTCATCTGGGAGAACGGGGAGTGGTTCACGACCCCGCCGTTCTCCGAGCCGGAGGTCTTCGACTTCCCCGAGGGCATCGGCCCGGTCGAGTGCGTCAATGTCGAGCACGAGGAGGTGCTCCTCATGCCGCGCTGGATCGAATGCAAGCGGGCGACCTTCAAGTACGGCCTCGGCGACGAGTTCATCAACATCCTCAAGGTGCTGCACACCCTCGGCCTCGACCGCACCGAGAAGGTCCGGGTGAAGGGCGTCGAGGTCAG
>JAOPXG010000046.1 GCA_025965275.1 Nocardioides sp. | reverse complement strand
CGACGACGCGCTCGCCGTGCCAGTCGATCTGGAGCCGGCCGGTGTCGGTGACCTCGCCGACGACGACCGCCTCGACGTCCCACTTCGCGCAGATCGCCATGAAGGCATCGACATCGGCGGGCTCGACGACCGCCATCATCCGCTCCTGGGACTCGCTCATCAGGATCTCTTCGGGTGCCAGCGTCGAGTCGCGCAGGGGCACCCGGTCGAGCTCGACGTGCATGCCGCCGTCGCCGGCGGACGCGAGCTCGGAGGTCGCGCACGAGAGGCCGGCGCCGCCGAGGTCCTGGATGCCGGCCACCAGGCCGGCCGCGAAGATCTCGAGCGTGCACTCGATGAGCAGCTTCTCCATGAAGGGGTCGCCGACCTGCACGCTCGGCCGCTTCGCCGGCCCGTCCGCGTCGAAGGTCTCGGAGGCCAGCACCGAGACGCCGCCGATGCCGTCGCCGCCGGTGCGCGCGCCGTACAGGATCACCTGGTTGCCGGCGCCGCTCGCCTTGGCGAGGTGGAGGTCCTCGTGGCGCAGCACGCCGACGCAGAGGGCGTTGACGAGCGGGTTGCCGAGGTAGGTCGCGTCGAAGACGGCTTCGCCGCCGATGTTGGGCAGGCCCAGGCAGTTGCCGTAGCCGCCGACGCCGGCCACGATCCCGGGCAGCACCCGGTGGGTGTCGTCGGCGTCGAGCGGCCCGAAACGCAGCGGGTCCATCACGGCCACCGGCCGGGCGCCCATCGCGAGGATGTCGCGGACGATGCCGCCCACCCCGGTCGCGGCACCCTGGTAGGGCTCGACGTACGACGGGTGGTTGTGGGACTCGATCTTGAACGTGACGGCGTAGCCCTGGCCGATGTCGATGACGCCGGCGTTCTCGCCGATGCCCGCCAGCATCGTGCCGATCGGCGTCTCCTGCGGGATGTCGGAGAACTGCTTGAGGTGCACCTTCGAGCTCTTGTAGGAGCAGTGCTCGCTCCACATCACGGAGTACATCGCGAGCTCGGAGCTCGTCGGGCGGCGGCCGAGGATCTCCCGGATCTCGGCGTACTCGTCCGGCTTCAGCCCGAGGTCCGACCAGGGCTGCTCGCGCTCCGGATCCTCCCTGGCGACGGCGACGGTGTCGAGATGGGACGGTTGCTGCGTCTCTGGCACACGGCCAATCTACCGGGGTCGAGCCCGGGTCAGCCGACCCGGACCACCCGGGTCGAGGTCGCCTGGGTCACGGGGTCGAACTCCTGCGGATCGAGGAGGCTGATCGACGCGTCCAGCCGCAGCCATCCGGCGTGGAACGGCACGGGTGTCGACTTCAGCCAGATCGTGAACGGGTGCAGCACCCCGTCGCACGTGAGGTCGAGGTACTGGTCGGCGCTCGCGACGGCGCCGGGGAACTCGCCCTGCGTGGCGGTCACGTGGAAGTCCTGCAACACCCAGGGCGCGTCGCAGCGCGCGCGGAAGGTGACCTTCACGACCGCGTGGGGTCGCAGCTCCACGCTGGCCGGGAGCTCGATCTTGGCTGCCGGCCGGACGAAGATGGCCGCGGTCGTCGACACCTGCGTCGTCGTCCCGCCGGCCACCGGGACGACGGACACCCGCGCGGTCAGCGTCGCCGGTCCGGCCTCGAAGGCTTCCAGGCTCGAGACCCGCTGCCGGTGCCAGAGCCCGTCGCAGGGGAACGGCTGCTCCAACAACGTCGGGGTCACGACGTCCCCCTGGCTGAAGTCGAGTGCCAGCTCCGTGACCCGGTACCCCGGAGCGCAACGCCCGCGCAGGCCCGCCAGGATCGTGCCGCGTTGGCCCTCGTAGGCCTGGGCGTCGATGTGCAGCTCGGCGACCGGCCCGGCGTACGTCGCGGCGTCAGCCGGTCGCGGGGGTGCGACGACCACCACCAGACCCGCACCGACGACGAGACCCAGGATCCCTCTCCACCATTGCGCCATAGCGCACTGTGCGTCGCTGCTGCCGGGTCACCGGGGGCTCGGGCCGGAATTTCCCCTGGATTCGGGAGGCGTCAGCGCAGCAGGCCGTCGGCGACGATCTCGAGCAGCGGGCGTACGGCGGCCGCGCCCAGGTCGCCCTGGTCGGCCACGGTCGCGATGCCGCCGACGAGACGACAGACCTGGACGGTGTCGACCCCGTCGCGCAGCACGCCGTCCTCGCGGAGCCGCTCGATGACCCGGTCGTTGGCGGAGGTCAGCACCTGGCACTTGGTGAGGATCGGGGACGTCGGGTCGCCCATCGCCGAGGTGATCTTCGCGGGGCCGCCCTTGTGGAGGCTGATGAGGGCGACGTACTCCTCGAACCAGCGGAGCAGCAGCTCGCGGTCGGCGCCTTCGTAGGCGAGCGCCTTCTCGGAGGCCTCGGTCACCCGGTCCACCCAGCTCTGCATGATCGCGTCGAGGAGGTTCTCGCGCTTCGGGAAGTGCCGGTAGAGCGTGCCGGGGCCGACGCCGGCGCGCTTGGCGACCTCGTCGAGCGAGGCGTCGTAGCCCTGCTCGCGGAACACCTCGCGCGCGACCTCGACGATGCGGTCGTAGTTGCGCTTCGCATCGGCTCGCACGAAATCCCACCTCAGACCTTGCTAAACGGAGACGGTCTCCGTATCGTGGTGGAGGAAGCGGAGCCATCCTCCGGATCAAGAGTACCTCGGCCGCTCCGGCCAGAACAGGACTTCCACCCTCATGTCCACAGACACCCGTACACCAGCCCGCACCACCAACGCGGGCCTCCCGGTCGAGCTGCCGCCGAACGCCGGCCGCGCAGCGACCGGCATCGCGATCGTCCTGGTCGCCCAGCTCATGCTCGTGCTCGACGCCACCGTGGTGAATGTCGCGCTCCCCCGCATCGACACCGACCTCGGCTTCGGCCCCGCGTCGCTGTCCTGGATCCTCAACGCCTACACGCTCGCCTTCGGCGGGCTGCTGCTGCTCGGCGGTCGCCTGGGCGACGTCTTCGGCCGCCTGAAGGTCTTCGAGGTCGGCCTGGCGATCTTCACCGTCGCCTCCGCCCTCGGCGGCCTCGCCCAGACCCCGGGCCAGCTGATCGCGGCCCGCACGTTCCAAGGCGTGGGTGCCGCGCTCGCCGCCCCGAGCGTCCTCGCCCTGCTCACCACCAGCGCTCCCGACGAGGCCGCACGCAACCGCGCGTTCGCGCTGTTCGGCGCCGTCTCCTCGGGGGGAGCGTCCATCGGGCTGCTGCTCGGCGGGCTGCTCACCGACGTCGGGTCGTGGCGCTGGACGCTCTTCATCAACGTGCCGCTCGGCATCGCCGTCCTGGTGCTCGCCCGTCGGTTCGTCGACGAGACCCGGCGCCGCCCCGGCCGGTTCGACATCGTCGGCGCGTTCTCGGCGACCCTCGGTGCCGTGTCCGTCGTCTGGGCCCTGATCGGGGCACCGGAGCACGGCTGGGCCTCGGCGCGCACGATCGGCGGGTTCGTCCTCGGCATCGCGCTGCTCGCGCTCCTCGCCCGCACCGAGCTGCGGCACCCGCACCCGATGGTGCAGCCCCACCTGGTCCGCAACCGGCGCCGGGTCGGCGCCCTCGCGGTGATGGCCCTGGTCGTCGGCGCGAACCTGTCGATGTTCTTCCTGGTGGTGCAGTACGTCCAGCGGGTGCTCGGCTTCGGTCCGCTCGCGTCGGGAGTCGCGTTCCTGCCGTTCAGCCTGGGCATCTTCGCGATGTCACGGGTGTCGCCCCAGCTGATGGCACGCCTCGGCGCCCGGGCGATGCTGATGATCGGCACCGCCTCCATGGCCGCCGGCTACGCCTGGCTCAGCACGATCGGCACGACCGACACCTACTTCGGGGCCGTCTTCGGGCCGGTGGTGATCGCCGGCCTCGCGACCGGGCTGGTGTTCATGCCGCTCACCGCGACCGTGCTGGCCGGGGTCGAGCCGGAGCACGCCGGCGCCGCGTCCGGGCTGCTGCAGACCACGCAGCAGCTCGGTGCCGCGGTCGGCGTCGCCGCCATCGTGTCGATCTACGCGGCCGGCGCCGTGCCGGGCGAGTTCGTGCCCGGCGTCCAGGCGGCGTTCCTCACCTCGGCTGCGTTCGCGGCCGTCGCCCTGGTCGTCGCGACGTTCGTGCTGCGGCCCGAGCGGCCGCGGGCGACGGTCGACGACGAGCTCGTCGAGGCGGTGGTCGCCGAGGCGGCCTGACCAGAACCGCCAGCCAGAGCCAGGGAGCCGGTCAGCCGGTCTCCGCGAGAGCGGAGGCCGGCTGCTCTGCGTCGCGGGCGGACCGGACGGCCTGGGCGTCCGGGTCCTCCGGCTGGTGCACCGGCGTCCAGGTGAGGCCGTCCCACCACCAGTGCCCGTCGGCGCTGAGCAACGGCGGACCGTCCTCGACCGGGTCGGCGTGGAAGTGCGGGACCGGCCCCAGGAAGGGCAGGGTGTTCCAGCTGTCGCTCATGATCAGTTCCCCCTCCATCAGGTACATCGGATCCTCAGCGTGGACCCGGCGATCGCCGTACCGTCGGCACTTGCGCAAACCTTGCGGATCACCGGTCGCGAATTACAGCTCTGTAGTTCGCGAGACTGCTGTTACGCGTGTGACTAGTGGGGTTATGGTGACGAGGCTTCGATGTCGACTGCCTTCTTCCCCAGGAGTCCCGCCATGCCCCGCCCCGCTCTGTCCAGCACGGTGCGCCGCGCCCTCGTGGGCGCCGTCGCCGGTGTGCTCGCCACCGCGGCCCTGACGACACTCGGTGGGTCCGGTCCCGCCGACGCGGAGGGCGCCGCCGCCACGGCGAGCGCCGCGCGCAAGGCCAACGTGGTGACCCCCGGTGACTTCACCGGCTACGGCTTCGACCAGTGCCACGCCCCCGAGCAGGCGAAGATGAACCGCTGGCTGCAGTACTCGCCGTTCCTCGCCGTCGGCATCTACATCTCCGGCGACTCCCGCGCCTGTCGCGAGCAGCCGAACCTCACGCCGGCCTGGATCAGCACCCAGCTCGCGAAGGGGTGGCGGCTGCTGCCCATCACGCTCGGGCCGCAGGCGTCGTGCCAGCCGCGCTTCCCGCGCTACGACGACGACGTGAAGATCAACCCGAAGCCGGGCGCCAAGGGGCGCTACAGCGTGGCCCGCAAGCAGGGCAACAACGAGGCGATCGACGCCGTCGACGTCGCGACCGGGCTGGGCATCGCCCCGGGGAGCACGCTCTGGTACGACCTCGAGGGCTTCGAGCTCGCGAACACCCGCTGCCGCGAGTCGGCGCTGGCCTTCCTCAGCGGCTGGACCTGGCAGCTCCACCAGCTCGGCTGGGTCTCCGGCGTGTACTCGAGCGCGGGCTCGGGCATCAAGATGCTCGACGACGCCCGGGTCAACCGCCCCGACGCGGTCGTGCTGCCGGACCAGATCTGGGTGGCCCGGTGGGACGGCATGGCGAACACGACCACGTCGTACCTCCGCCCCGACGGCTGGCACCCCCACGCGCGGGTGAAGCAGTACCAGGGCGGGCACGACGAGACGTGGGGCGGCATCACGATCAACATCGACCGCAACTTCGTCGACCTCGGCCGCGGCTCGGTGGCGGTGCCCGAGACCCACTGCGGGGGCATCAAGATCGGCTACGGGCTCTACCCGACGCTCAAGCCGGCGACGACCACCGTGACGCCCCCGCCGGCCAAGGTGAAGGCCCTGCAGTGCCTCCTCCAGGAGCAGGGGCTGTACGCCGGCAAGGTCAACGGCCTCTACACGACCCGGACGGTCAAGGCCGCCAACGCCTGGCAGGCCACCGCCGGGTTCGAGGCCTCCACCACCTGGTCGAAGCGCAACTGGATGTCACTGCTGAGCGCGGGCGACCGACCCGTCGCGAAGTACGGCTCGACCGGGCCCGCCGTACGACGGGTCCAGCGCACCCTGAACGCGGTCACCGACCGTGACGTCCCGGTGAAGGCGACCGGCATCTTCGACGCCCGCACGACCGACGCCCTCAAGGCCTGGCAGAAGTTCGTCGGCCTCGACGTCACCGGTGTCGCGAACCGGCAGACCTGGAACGCGTTCGCGCACGGCAAGATCCGCCGCTGACCCCCACTCTCAGGCGGGCGGGCCGACGAGGAGCGCGAGGCCGGTCAGAACTGCGACCGCGACCAGCCCGGCGAGCACGCCCTGCAGCGGGTTGCGCAGCAGCCACGACACCAGGCGATCGACGAGACCAGTGGGCCGCTCGTGCTGGAGCCGCCAGGACCTGCCGAGCACCTCGTGCCGCTCGGCGTTGCGGTCGAAGACCACCGTGAAGAACGGCGGGATCGACGCCAGCAGGCCGACGAGCAGCCGGCCGCGCGACCAGCGCTGGTCGACCGCGACGAGCACGGTGGTCAGGCAGTAGGCGATGAACACGACGCCGTGGACCATCCCGAAGACGCGGACGCCGAGCTCGGTGGTGTCGGTGACGTACTTGAGGAACATGCCCGTCAGGAGCAGGGCCCAGGTGACCGCCTCCGCGATCGCGACGCGGCGGAACAGAAGCAACGGGGTCATGCGAAGGTGCGCTCCACGAGACTGGTGAAGAAGCCGATGCCGTCGGTGCCGGCGCCGGTGAGGGACTCGACGGCGTGCTCGGGGTGCGGCATCAGGCCGACCACGTTGCCCGCCTCGTTGGTGATGCCGGCGATGTCGCGCAGCGATCCGTTCGGGTTCACGTCGAGGTAGCGGGCGACGACACGCCCCTCCCCCTCGAGCCGGTCGAGCGTCTCGGCGTCGGCGACGAAGCCGCCCTCGCCGTTCTTGAGGACGATCGTGATCTCGGCGCCCTCGTCGTACGACGAGGTCCACGGCGTGCGGTTGTTCTCGATCCGGAGCCGCTGGTCGCGGCAGACGAACTTGCGGTGGTCGTTGCGGATCAGCGCACCCGGCAGCAGGTGGGACTCGCACAGGATCTGGAAGCCGTTGCAGATGCCGAGCACCGGCATCCCCTTGCCGGCCGCCTCGACCACCTCGGTCATCACCGGGGAGAAGCGGGAGATCGCGCCGCAGCGCAGGTAGTCGCCGTACGAGAAGCCACCGGGCAGCACCACGGCGTCGACACCCTGGAGGCTGTGGTCGCCGTGCCAGAGCGGCACGACGTCGTGGCCGCCGAGGGCCACCGCGCGCTGGGCGTCGACCTCGTCGAGCGATCCTGGGAAGGTGACGACCCCGACCTTCATACCGGCTGCTCGACCCGGACGGTGAAGTTCTCGATCACCGGGTTGGAGAGCAGCGTCTCGGCCATCTGCCGGACCTGCTCGAGCACCTCGTCGGTGACCTCGCCCTCGACCTCGAGCTCGAAGCGCTTGCCCTGGCGGACATCGGTGACGCCGGAGAACCCCAGACGGGGCAGGGCGCCGTGGACGGCCTTCCCCTGCGGATCCAGGATCTCGGGCTTGGGCATGACGTCGACGACGACTCGGGGCACGGAGTCAGTGTACGAGAGGCACACTGGTGGCATGAGCATGCCCTCAGCGCTCCCCGGCGCCAACCCCCTGAAGCTCGAGTACCCCCAGTCCCTGGCGGTCTACGACGACTACGCGGCCGCCCAGAAGACCGTGGACTTCCTGTCCGACAACGAGTTCCCGGTCAAGAACCTGATGATCGTCGGCACCGACCTCAAGCGGGTCGAGCGGATCACCGGCCGGCTCACGACCGGGCGGGTCGCGCTCGGCGGTCTGCTGTCGGGTGTCTGGCTCGGGCTCTTCGTCGGCCTGATCTTCTCGTTCTTCGTCGACGAGAACGTGCTCGCGATGATCCTCTCGACCATCGTGCTCGGCGCGGTCTTCGGCGTCGTCTGGGCGCTGATCGGCTATGCGCTCACCCGCGGCCAGCGCGACTTCTCCTCGGTCACCCAGGTGGTCGCCACCCGCTACGAGGTGCTGGTCGAGCACAAGGTCGCCGCGCAGGCGCGCGAGCAGCTCGCCAAGCTCCCCGGCGCGCTGCCGAACCCGTTCGAGTAGCGGGGCCGCGCCAGCGGACACACAGTGGGCCGAACAAGGTGGCGGTCGTCTCGCCGGGTCTCGACACGCGGGTCGCGGCTTCGCAGGCTCAGCCGCGCCGCTTGCTCGACCACCGACGAGCTGAGTGGAGTGGCTTCGCCACTCAACTCAGCTCGCGCTTGAGGATCTTGCCGGTCGACGTCATCGGCAGGGACTCCACGAACTCGACCATCCGCGGGTACTTGTACCCCGCCATCTCCTCCTTGGCCCAGGCGACGATCTCGTCCTCGGTGACCGCGGCGCCGTCGTTGAGGATCAGGAACGCCTTGATCTCCTCGCCGTGGCTCTCGTGCGGCACGCCGATGACCGCGGCCAGCGATACCGCCTCGTGGGTCATCAGGAACTCCTCGATCTCCCGCGGGTACACGTTGAAGCCGCCGCGGATGATCATGTCCTTGGACCGGTCGACGATGTAGTACCAGCCGTCCTCGTCGCGCCGACCCAGGTCGCCGGAGCGGAACCAGCCGTCCTTGATCACCTCGGCGGTGGCGTCCGGGCGGTTGTAGTAGCCCTTCATGACGTTGTGGCCCTTGATGGCGATCTCGCCGATCTCGTTCGGGCCGTCGGGCACCGTCTCCCAGCTGTCCGGCCGGAGCAGCTCCATCTCGACCCCCGGGATCGGCCGGCCGATCGAGCCGACCCGCACGGGCTCGCCGTACGGCGAGAAGCTCGCGACCGGCGACGTCTCGGACAGGCCGTAGCCCTCGAGGATCGTGACGCCGAACTTCTTCTGGAAGTCCTTGTGCACCTCGACCGGCAGCGCCGAGCCGCCCGCAGCGGCGACGCGCAGGTTCGCGGCGAGCGCCGCGACGTCGACACTGTCGTCGAGGGCGCCGAGGAGGCCCCAGTACATGGTCGGCACCCCCGCGAAGAACGTCACCTTCTCCTTCGCCATCAGCGCCAGCGCCTGGTGGGCCTCGAAGCGCGGAAGCATCACCACGGTGCCGCCGAAGGCGAAGGCACCGTTCTGGATCACGGTCTGGCCGAAGGAGTGGAAGAGCGGCAGCGCGCAGAGGTACGTGTCGGGGTTGTCGGCGCTGGCCCCGAAGAGCGCCTCGCCGGAGAGCGCGTTGTCGCGCATGTTGCGGTGCCGGAGCTCGGCGCCCTTGGGCTGCCCGGTGGTGCCGGACGTGTAGAGGATCACCGCGGTGTCGTCCTCGTCGGTCGCCACGGTCTCGAACTCCGCGGACTGCGAGCCCATGGCCTGCGCCATGGTCTCGACGCCCTCGATCGGCGAGGCGCCGTCGAGCGCAGCGGTGATGACGAAGAAGTGCTCGCACCCGTCGGCGGCCTCGAAGCCGGCGTGCCCGGCCTCGCCCATCGCCAGCTCAGGGGTGCCCTCGAAGCAGAAGTAGGCCTTCGCGTCGGAGTCGCTGAGGTGGTAGGCGACCTCGCGGCCCTTGAGCAGCACGTTGAGGGGGACGACGGTGCCGCCGGCCTTGAGGATGCCGAAGTAGACGACCGAGAAGTAGGGCAGGTTCGGACAGCTGAGCGCGACCTTGTCGCCGGGCTCGATGCCGCGGGAGACCAGCAGGTTCGCGACCATGTTGGAGAACGAGTTCAGCTGCTCGTAGCTGAGGCGGCTGTCGCCGAGCACGACCGCGGTGCGGTCCGGGTGCTTCGTCGCGCTGTCCTCGAGGAGCGTGGCCAGGTTGTACGTCGTCATGGCGCCAACATACTGGCCGCACGGCGCAGGTCACTGCAGACCGCGTACGGCGCCAGCGCGTCGAGCACGGCCCCGAGCGGCGCCCGGAGGCCGCGGCCGCGCACCGTCATCGTCGGCTCGACCGCGCAGCCGGTGGGTGTCGCGGTGAACGTCAGCGTCAGCGTCGCGGAGAAGCCCCGCCAGGTGCCGATCTCGGTCCAGCGGTGCGGCCGGTCGAGCTCGGTGGTCTCCATCGCCGGGCGCATGCCGGGCTTCGTCACGTCGACCCAGGTCTGGCCGACGCGCGGTTCACCCTCCACGTCCTCGACACGGGCCAGGCTCGACTGCCACTCCGCCCGGTTCCGCGGGTCGGCCAGGTAGTCGAAGGCGACCGCACACGACACCGGCAGGTGGACCTTCAGAACCGCTCCCCGGTCAGCAGCTCGTAGGCCTCGACGTACCGGCTCCGGGTGCGGTCGACGACCTCCGGGGGCAGCGGCGGCGGGGGCTCGCCGGACGAACGGTCCCAGCCGGACTCCGGGGACAGCGCCCAGTTGCGCACGATCTGCTTGTCGTACGACGGCTGGGTGCGACCGGGCTGCCACTCCGCGGCCGGCCAGAAGCGGGACGAGTCGGGCGTGAGCACCTCGTCGCCGAGGACCGTGGTGCCGTCCGGTCGCGCCCCGAACTCGAGCTTGGTGTCGGCCAGGATGATGCCGCGCTCCCGGGCGATCCCCTCGGCGCGGGCGTAGACGGCGAGGGTGAGGTCGCGCAGCTCGGCGGCGCGGTCGGCGCCGATGGTGGCGGCGACGGCGTCGTACGACACGTTCTCGTCGTGGTCGCCGAGCGCGGCCTTGGTGGCCGGCGTGAAGATCGGCTCCGGCAGCCGGCTGCCGTCCTCGAGCCCGGTCGGCAGCGCGACGCCGCACACCTCGCCGCTCGCGCGGTAGTCGAGCAGCCCGGAGCCGGTGAGGTAGCCGCGGGCGACGCACTCGACCGGGTACATGTCGAGCCGCTCGCAGACCACGGCTCGACCGCGGACCGCCGCCGGCACGTCGGTCGAGACGATGTGGTGGGGCACCAGGTCGCCGAGCTGGTCGAACCACCACAGCGACATCCGGGTGAGGATCTCGCCCTTGTCGGGGATGGTCGTGTCGAGCACGAAGTCGAAGATCGAGATCCGGTCGCTGGCGACCATCAGCAGGTCGCCGCCGGGCAGCTCGTAGAGGTCGCGCACCTTGCCGGAGTGGAGGTGGGTGGCGCCCGCGATGGCCGGCGCCTCCGGGATGCTGAGCTGGATCTTGGGCAGGTCGGTCACACGCTCACTCTAGGAGAGGGTCTGTTCAGAGTTTTCGTACTGGGTTACTTTTGTTTGCGAGGAGGGACCCATGATCCGAACACCGCGGCCCGACTTCCTGATCGTCGGCGCCCCCAAAGCCGGGACGACCGCCCTGCACGCCGCGCTCGCGCAGCATCCCGAGGTCTTCGTGACCCAGCCGAAGGAGCCGAAGTTCTGGCTCTGCGACGGGGCTCCGCCCCCGGCCTGGTCCGGCCCCGGCGACGCTCACTCCCGGCAGGAGTGGATCTGGCGGGCCGACGAGTACGCCGCGCTGTTCGAGGCCGGTCGCGACCACCCGGTGCGCGGCGAGAGCACGCCGTTCTACCTCTGGAGCCGGGGCGCGCACCGTCGGATCGCCGAGCATCTGCCCGACGTACTCCTGATCGCGGTGGTCCGCGACCCGGTCGACCGGGCCTACTCCAACTGGATGCATCTGTGGTCCGACGGGCTCGAGCCGGAGCAGGACTTCGAGGCGGCCTTCGCCCGACAAGACGAGCGGGTGCGGGCCGGCTGGGCGCCGTTCTGGCGCTACCGCGAGCTCGGGATGTACGGCGAGCAGCTCGCCCACCTGCAGCGCTACGTCGACCCGGAGCGCGTGCTGGTCATGCGCTACCGCGACATCGTCGACGACCCGCCAGCCGCGGTGGACCGCGCGTGCCGGTTCCTCGGCATCGCGACGGGCACGGTCGCGACGATCCCGCGGGACAACTCGCGCAGCTACGTCACGCCCGGATGGCGCCCCGGCCTGCTCGGTCCGGTCGTGCGCACCGGCGCGCGGCTGGGCCAGTTCGCCCGGCCCGAGGTCTGGCGCCGGCTGCACGCCCCGCTCATCGAGCAGCTCAGCGGCCGCGCCGAGGCCGCCCGTCCGCGGCTGACCGAGGAGCAGCGCGAGCGGCTGGTGCCGACCTTCGCCGAAGACGTCGCGCTGCTCGCGGAGGTCACCGGCGAGGACTTCTCCGACTGGCTCTCCACCGCCGACCGCGGGTCGTTCGCGGAGCGCCGCAGCTCGGCATAGCGGGCCGCTGAGGGTGGTTGAGGTGTGAGGAGCGCCAGCGACGAGCCTCGAAACCACCGCCGGAAGGATCAGCGGACGAGGGTGACCAGGTCGTGGGCGCCGTCGGGGCGGGCGGCCTCGACGTAGAAGCGGGTGCGGCCGTCCGGAAGCGGGACGGCGGAGGCGTAGCGCCAGGCGCCGTCGGCGTAGGGCGAGGTGACCGGGTCCTCGTCGTCGGCGACCAGGCGGAAGCCGTCCCAGCGGGCGACGCCGGTGGTCTCGTGCCAGTTGGACTCCGCGTCGGGGCGCCCGTCGTACAGCACGATCAGCGGTCGGTCCTGGACCACGGTGGTGACCCGCGCACCCCGGGCGTCCCAGCGCCCGGTCCGCCCGGCCAGCACCTCGCCCTCGTCGGTCCAGTCGAGGCCGTCGGCACTGGTGAGCAGCCGGGTGGTCATCCGGTCCTCGTGGCCCGCCTCGGTCAGCGGGTGGCAGCACAGCCACATCCGCCAGCTGCCGCCCGGGGTCTGGGTGACGACCGGGTCCTTGACCGCGACGTCGGCATCGCCCGGCAGCACCACCTGCCGGTGGCCGGCCGGGAGCTCCTCCGGGGTCGCGGCCGTCAGGCTGTCGACCCACCAGTGCTTGGAGTCGTAGGTCGCGCAGGAGAGGTAGAGCCGCCAGCCGACGCCGGGCACCGGCACCAGCACCGGCCGCTCGAACGACTCGCAGCCGAAGGCCTCGCGGTTGACCTCGGCCACCGACTCGAAGCTCACGCCGTCCGAGGAGCGCGCCACCACGACGGCGACGCCGCGGCCCTTGCTGAGCGGCCGGCGCACCCGGTAGGTCAGCCAGAAGGTCCCGTCGACGAGCACCGCGCTGGGCGCGCCGGTCCAGTTGCCCGGCCCGGCGTCGGGCGCGGGCACGACGACCTGGACGTCGTCGTACGACGGAACCGGCGGCAGCGTGTCGAGCGACATGGGGACAGCATAGTCGACTCGTTTGATCAACTAAGGAGACCTCCCGGTGGTTGAGGTGCGACGAGCGCCAGCGAGGAGCCTCGAAACCACCGTGACAGAGCCGGAGGTGTCAGCAACCGCAGGAGTAGTCGAGGACGTCCCAGTGGTCCGGGCCTGCTGGCGGCAAGGGGAGGGTTCCGCCTAGGTGCGCCACGGCGCGGGCCTGCCCTGCAGCCACCACTCCATGCGCCGGGTGATCCAGGGCAGCGCGGCGTACGTCATCACCGGCGTCATCACCAGCACCGACACGAGCACCCGCAGCGGCAGCACGAGGCCCGGGAGCAGGTGCACGAAGAGCTCGTTGACCACCAGGCTCAGCGGGAAGAACACGAGGAAGATCACGCACGCCTGCTTCCAGCGCGGCGGCGGGGGCGCGGCCGGGCGCAGGTCCTGCACGTCGTGGGTGACCGGCGGGTCGAACCAGCCCTCGATGCCGGTCCGGCGCTCGACCCGGGACTCCCCCACCAGACCCTGCGCGGCACCTAGCCACCAGCCGCGCTGCGGCGACGCCTCCCAGGTCTCCAGGGACGGCAGGTCGGCGAACCGGTAGAGCATGTGCCACTCCTCCGAGTCGGTCGACGGCCGGACCCAGCCCGAGCCGAGGAAGCCCTCGAACTTCGTGGCCAGCGCCGACCCGGCCCGGATCCAGGCGAGCATCTCGTCGCTGTGGCCAGGCGCGATGGTCCGGGTGATCGAGACGGTGACGGGATCGCTCATGCCCACGATCCTTCGGGGGTCGCCGGGGCTGGGCAAATCGGGCCCGACCGTTGCTGGCACAGTGGGCGCCATGCCTGAGTCAGCCGCAGAGGTGTACGCCAGGGTCATCGAGGCCGTCGGAGCCGAGGGTCGCCTGCCGACCCCGCCCATCGGCGAGTGGGACGTCTTCCCCTGGGAGGCGGCCGACGGCAGCGTCGTCCCCAAGGTGCTGCGCGCCCCCGGCGCCGAGCGGGTCCGGATGGGCGACGACGGCGGCGAGCCGTGCGGCGTCTGCTCCGGCGGGCTCGAGGACCGGGTCGTCTGGGAGGACGACTTCTGGATCCTCACCCGCGACGAGAAGCCGACCGGGCTCCCGCTCGTGCTGACGCTCTGGACCCGCGAGCACCTGGACTTCGGCGACCTCGACGACGAGATGGCCTCGCAGTTCGGCCGGATCTCCAACCGTCTGGTCCGGATCATCCAGGGCCTCGAGAACATCGGCCGCGTCCACGTGAACCGCTGGGGCGACGGCTCCTCACACTTCCACGTCTGGTTCTTCGCCCGGACCGAGGGGCTCGCGAGCATCCTCGGGTCGTACGCCGTCGAGTGGGACGAGATCCTGCCGCCCGGCCCGGAGGACGTCTGGCGCGCAGACCTGCACGCGGTCGCGACCAAGCTCGAGAACTGGGGCGGGCACGCGCGGGCGTAGACCGCATCGCGGGGTTTCGAGACAGGACTTCGTCCTTCCTCAACCACCGGTGAAGGACGTCGCGCCCACGTCGGCACCCGGTCGTACGTCGACCCGCTCCACGCGGGCGAGCCGCGGCCCCGTGCGACACCAGTCGACCAGCGCGTCGACCGCGTCGGTCTCGCCCTCGAAGTGGCCGGCCACCGAGCCGTCGGGCTCGTTGGCGATCCAGCCGGCGACGCCGAGACGGCGCGCCTCCTCCCCGGTGTAGTAGCGGAACGCCACCCCTTGCACCCGACCGGTCACGGTCACGTCGACGGACTTGCGCATGCCCACATCCTGACCGTTCGGGCATGGCATTCCCACCCGTCGGGCAACGTGGTGGGGTGACCGAGCACGCGGTGGAGATCCCCCAGGAGGAGGAGCCGGCGTACGAGCCGCACCCCCACCGCTGGCGGATCCTCGGCGTCTCCCTCGTCATCGGCTTCATGGCCCTGCTCGACGTCTCGATCGTCAACGTGGCCATCCCGTCCATGCAGACCGGCCTCGACACCTCGGCGGGGACCATCCAGTGGGTGGTGTCGGGCTATGCGCTGACCTTCGGCCTGACCCTGGTCGCGGGCGGCCGCCTCGGCGACGCCTACGGCCGCCGCCGGCTGATGCTGGTCGGCCTGGTCCTCTTCATCCTCACCAGTGCCGCGGTCGGGTTCGCGCCGACCGCCGAGCTCGTGGTGGGCGCGCGGCTGCTCCAGGGCGCGAGCGCCGGTCTGCTGACGCCGCAGAACTCCGGCCTCATCCAGCAGCTCTTCCGCGGCCGCGAGCGGGCCCGGGCGTTCGGCATGTTCGGCTTCACGGTGTCGGTGTCGTCGGCGACCGGGCCGGTGCTCGGCGGCCTGATCATCGCTCTCGCGGGCGAGCAGGACGGCTGGCGCTGGCTGTTCTGGGTCAACGTGCCGATCGGGCTGGTGGCGCTGGTCGCCGTGATGCGGCTGATCCCGCGCCGCGACCCGAAGAAGGTCGACCGCAGCCAGACGCGCATCGACGTGCCCGGCGCGCTGCTGCTGGGCGCCACCGTGCTCTGCCTCCTCTACCCGATCGTCCGGGTCGAGGCAGGCGCCCGGCTCCCGCTCCTGCTGCTGGCGGGAGTGCCGGTCTTCGCCTGGGCGTTCGTCCGCTGGGAGCGACGTACGGCGGCGCGCGGTCGATCGCCGCTGCTCGACGTGGCGCTGCTGCGCACGGTGCCGGGCTACGTCAACGGGCTGGCCGTGGGCGCGCTCTACTTCACCGGGTTCACCGGGCTCCTGCTGGTCGTCTCGATCTACCTCCAGGAGGGTCTCGGGCACTCGCCGCTCGAGGCCGGGCTGCTGCTGATGCCGTTCGCGGTCGGGTCGGCGATCAGCGCACCGACCGCCGGTCGCTTCGTGTCCGACGCCGGTCGCCGGATCACGGTGGGCGCGCTCTGCGTGATGATCGCCGGGGTCGTGCTGGTTGCGCTGCTCGCGCCCGGGCGCGACCCGCTCTGGCCGTGGCTGGTGCCGACGCTCTTCCTCACCGGGCTCGGGGGTGGCGCGGTCGTCTCCCCCAACATCACGCTCACCCTGGCCGACGTGCCGCCCCGGATGGGCGGCGCCGCCGGCGGCGCGCTGCAGACCGGGCAGCGGATCGGTGCCTCGATCGGCGCCGCGGTGCTGGTCACCGTCTACCAGCTGACGGTCGGGCCGGCGTCCCAGGACACCGCCGTCCGGGTCGCGCTGCTCACGGGCGCCCTGCTCGTCAGCGCGGCGCTCGTGATGGCGATCCGGGCGCTCCGGCAGGAGCGGCGTCAGCCCGGTTAGAGGATCGCGCCCGGCGAGTACGCCGCGGCCTCCGGGTGGCGGGCGGTCACCTCGGCGACCCGGCGTACGACGGTCTGCACCTGGTCGACCGCGGCACCGGTGAAGGTGATCGGCTCGGCGACCAGCGAGGCCAGCTGCTCCTCGGTGAGCCCGAGCCGGGGGTCGGCGCCGAGCCGGGCGAACACGTCGTTCTCGGTCTGGCCCTTCCGCATGTCGAGCGCGGTGCCGACCGCGGCCTCCTTGATCGCCTCGTGGGCGGCCTCGCGGCCGACGCCGTTGCGGACCGCCGCCATCAGCACCTTGGTGGTGGAGAGGAAGGGCAGGTAGCGGTCCAGCTCGCGCTGGATCACGGCTGGGAAGGCGCCGAACTCGTCGAGCACGGTGAGGAAGGTCTGGAAGAGCCCGTCGATCGCGAAGAACGCGTCCGGCAGCGCCACCCGTCGTACGACGGAGTCGGAGACGTCGCCCTCGTTCCACTGGTCGCCGGCGAGCTCGCCGATCATCGAGAGGTAGCCGCGCAGCACGACGGCCAGGCCGTTGACCCGCTCGCAGGAGCGGCTGTTCATCTTGTGCGGCATCGCGGACGACCCGACCTGGCCCTCCTTGAAGCCCTCGGTCACCAGCTCGTTGCCGGCCATCAGCCGGATCGTGGTGGCGAGGTTGGACGGGCCGGCCGCCAGCTGCACCAGGGCGGAGACCACGTCGAAGTCGAGCGAGCGCGGGTAGACCTGGCCGACGGACGTCAGCGCCCGGTCGAAGCCGAGGTGCGCGGCGACCCGCTGCTCGAGGTCGGCGAGCTTGGCGGTGTCGCCGTCGAGCAGGTCGAGCATGTCCTGGGCGGTGCCCATCGGCCCCTTGATGCCGCGCAGCGGGTAGCGGCCGAGGAGGTCCTCGACCCGCTCCAGCGCGA
>JAOPXG010000033.1 GCA_025965275.1 Nocardioides sp. | reverse complement strand
GAGGGCGTCGTCGAGGTCAAGGCGACCTCCGGTGACAACCACCTCGGTGGTGACGACTGGGACGCCCGCGTCGTCGACTGGATGGTCAAGAAGTTCAAGGACAACAACGGCGTCGACCTCGCGGCCGACAAGATCGCCAAGCAGCGCCTCCAGGAGGCCGCCGAGAAGGCGAAGATCGAGCTGTCGTCGTCCTCCGAGACCACGATCCACCTGCCGTACATCACGCACGGCGAGTCCGGCCCGCTGCACTTCGAGGAGAAGCTGACGCGCAGCGAGTTCCAGAAGCTGACCTCCGACCTGCTCGACCGGACGAAGGCGCCGTTCCAGAGCGTCCTCAAGGACGGCGGCGTCGCGATCTCCGCGATCGACCACGTGGTCCTCGTCGGCGGCTCGACCCGGATGCCGGCCGTGACGGAGCTCGTCAAGGAGCTGCTCGGCGGCAAGGAGCCCAACAAGGGCGTCAACCCCGACGAGGTCGTCGCCATCGGCGCGGCCCTGCAGGCCGGCGTGCTCAAGGGCGAGGTCAAGGACGTGCTGCTCCTCGACGTCACCCCGCTCTCTCTCGGCATCGAGACCAAGGGTGGCGTGATGACCAACCTCATCGAGCGCAACACCACGATCCCGACCAAGCGGTCCGAGATCTTCACGACCGCCGACGACAACCAGCCGTCGGTCGAGATCAAGGTCGCCCAGGGCGAGCGCCAGATGTGGGCGCAGAACCAGCCGCTCGGCAACTTCGAGCTGACCGGTCTGCCGCCGGCACCGCGAGGCATCCCGAAGATCGAGGTCACGTTCGACATCGACGCCAACGGCATCGTGCACGTGTCCGCGAAGGACCAGGGCTCCGGCAAGGAGCAGTCGATGACGATCTCCGGCGGCTCCGCGCTGTCGAAGGACGAGATCGACCGGATGGTCAAGGACGCGGAGAAGTACGCCGAGGAGGACGCCCAGCGTCGTGCCGCGGTCGAGACCCGCAACCAGGCCGACCAGCTCGTCTACACGACCGAGAAGTTCCTCGCCGACAACGCCGAGAAGCTGCCCGAGGACGTCAAGACCGAGGTCCAGGCCGACGTCGACGCGCTCAAGGCGACCCTGGAGAACGCCGAGGCCAGCGCCGAGGAGCTCCAGGCCGGCGTCACCAAGCTGGGTGAGTCGAGCCAGAAGATGGGCGCGGCCATGTACGCCGCGGCCGAGGCCGACGCGGCTGCCGCCGGTGGGTCCGACGGTTCGACGGGCGAGGCCGACGACGACGTCGTCGACGCCGAGATCGTCGACGACGCTGCCGACGACGCTGCTGAGGGCGAGACCAAGTGACCGACTCGCCGTACGACGTGAGCGTCACGCCGCAGGGGGAGGAGCCGACCGCGGCTCCTCCCCCCGCGGGGGCCTTCCCGGAGGACGCTGCCGAGATGGCCAACGAGCCCGAGGTCGAGGAGGAGCCCGCGGTGTCCGCCGGCACGGTGTCCGAGGAGGAGGCCACGCTCGAGGACGACCTCACGATCACCCGACGGGCGGTCGACGAGCTCACCGCCGACCTGCAGCGGCTCCAGGCGGAGTTCATGAACTACAAGCGCCGCGTCGACCGCGACCGCGAGCTGATCCGCGAGAACGCGACGTACACCGCGCTCGCGCCGATCATCGAGGTCCTCGACACGATCGACCGGGCCCGCGAGCACGCTCCCCTGGAGGGTGGCTTCAAGGCCGTGGCCGACCAGTTGGAGCGGACCGTGGCGGCGGTCGGCCTGACCAAGTTCGGGTCGGTGGGCGATGCCTTCGACCCCACCGTCCACGAGGCCCTCTCCCACATCGGCGAGGACCCCGAGGTCGCGGTCACCACCTGCAAGGTGATCGCCAAGGCGGGCTACCGCATCGGCGACCGGGTGGTCCGGGCCGCGCAGGTGCTGGTGGTCGACCCGCCGACCGCATGACGACTGGAACGACTGAGAGAGGGGAGGTGACCGCGTGAGCACCACGGACGGGTTCCGGGCCGACTGGGCCCAGAAGGACTTCTACGCCGAGCTGGGCGTCAAGAAGGACGCGTCGAACGACGAGATCAAGAAGGCCTACCGCAAGCTGGCGCGCGCCAACCACCCCGACTCCAACCCCGGCGACACCGCCAAGCACGACAAGTTCAAGTCCGTCGCCGAGGCCTACGACGTCGTCGGTGACCCGGAGAAGCGTAAGAAGTACGACGAGATGCGCTCGCTCTACGGCTCCGGCCGCAGCGGCTTCCCGGCGGGCTTCGGCAGCGGTGCTCCCGGGGGCGGCGGCGCCGGGTTCGACCTCAACGACCTGCTCCGCGAGCGGACCGGCGGAGGCGGCGGCGGTGGCTTCGGCGACATGTTCGGCGACCTCTTCGGTGGCCGCGCCCGGCAGTCCCGGCCGCGCCCCCAGAAGGGTTCGGACGTCGAGACCACGGCGACGATCAGCTTCACCGACGCCCTGGAGGGCGTCACGATCTCGCTGCGGCTGACCTCCGACGCGCCGTGCCCGGACTGCAACGGCACCGGCGGCAAGCCCGGCACCACGCCGCGGATCTGCCCCGAGTGCGAGGGCGCCGGCTTCGTGGTCAACCAGATGGGCGGCGCGTTCTCGGTCAACGAGACCTGCCCCCGCTGCGGCGGCCGCCAGCTGATCTACGACGAGGTCTGCCCGACCTGTCACGGCTCCGGCCACGGACTCTCTGCCCGGGCGATCCAGGCCCGCATCCCGGCCGGTGTGAAGGACGGTCAGCGGATCCGCCTGCGCGGCAAGGGCCAGGCCGGCGAGAACGGCGGGCCCCCCGGTGACCTCTACGTCACCGTCAAGGTGGCCCCGCACCGGCTGTTCGGCCGCAAGGGCGACAACCTGACCCTCGACGTCCCGGTCTCCTTCGACGAGGCCGCGCTCGGCGCCGACATCAAGATCCCCACTCTCGGCGGCGCCCCGGTCACCGTGAAGGTGCCGGCAGGCACCCCCAACGGCCGCACCTTCCGGGTGCGCGGCAAGGGCGCCCCGAAGAAGGACGGCACCCACGGCGACCTGCTCGCCACCGTCCAGGTGCAGGTGCCGGCCTCCCTCGACGGCAAGGCCCGCGAGGCCGTGCAGGCCTTCCGCGACGCCACCCCTGAAGGCGCGCTCCGCGCCAACCTGTTCGTCCAGGCCAGCGGACCTGGCGCGTGATGGCCGACCACCCGTTCTTCGGCGCACCCGGCCCCGACGCCGCGGTCTTCGTGATCAGCGTCGCCGCCGAGCTCACCGGGCTGCACCCCCAGACGCTGCGCACCTACGAGCGGATGGGGCTGATCACGCCCGGCCGCACCGGCGGTGGCGGTCGCCGCTACTCGGCGCGCGACATCGACCTGCTCCGGGAGATCTCGGACCTCACCTCGGCCGGCATCGGCATCGAGGGGGTCCGCCGGATCCTGGACCTGGAGAACCGGATCGCGGCCCTGGTCGCCCGCAACGAGGAGCTCCTCGCCGAGCTCGAGGGGGCCCGCGAGGCGCTCACCCAGTCGGTCCGGGCCTCGACCCCGCGGTCCACGACCCGGGTGCCCGCCGTCCGGCCACCGGCCACCGGCCAGTCCGTCGTGGTCTGGCGCCGGGGCCGCTAGTCCTGCCCCCGCCGATTCGTCTGCAACCGCCCCGCGTGGAAATGCGGTGAGACCGCAGACGAATCAGGCGTGGGGCAGCCGGATCGTGAAGCAGGCGCCACCGGCGTCCGGGCTGGTGTACTCCACCGTCCCGCCCTGGGCCTCGGCGAGGCAGCGCACGACGTAGAGCCCGAGACCGGTGCCGTTGGCGACGGCGCCCGCGCCGCGGGTG
>JAOPXG010000193.1 GCA_025965275.1 Nocardioides sp. | reverse complement strand
AGCGCCCGCGACCGACGACGGAGGTCGCGACGGCGCGTACCGAGATCTCCTCCGGTCTCGATACGCTCGCTGGCGCTCGCTACTCGACCAACGAGGCGGCAAGCACCCGCGACCGACGACGGAGGTCGCGACGGCGCGGTACCGAGATCTCCTCCGGTCTCGATACGCTCGCTGGCGCTCGCTACTCGACAAACGAGGCGGCAAGCACCCGCGACCGACGACGGAGATCGCGACGGCGCGGTACCGACATCTCCCCGGGTCTCGATACGCTCGCTGGCGCTCGCTACTCGACCAACGAGCCAGCAAGCGCCCGCGACCGACGACGGAGGTCGCGACGGCGCGTACCGAGATCTCCCCTGGTCTCGATACGCTCGCTGGCGCTCGCTACTCGACCAACGAGGCAGCACGTGACATCTGTCATGGCGACGTCGTGATGCTCGTGTGAGGGCACGCGTCCCGCGCAGCGCCAGACTCGAGGCATGACCTCGACCGACACCCTCACGACGGGTTCCTCAGTCCCG
This sequence comes from Nocardioides sp., assembly GCA_025965275.1. GTDB lineage: Bacteria > Actinomycetota > Actinomycetes > Propionibacteriales > Nocardioidaceae > Nocardioides. Next base: position 4,350 of record JAOPXG010000193.1, on the reverse strand, counting down.
ACCGCGCACCCCGCGGTCCAGCTCACCGGAGTCACCAAGGACTTCGGCTCCGTGCACGCCGTACGCGGGATCGACCTGGAGATCCAGCCGGGCGAGATCGTCGCCTTCCTCGGCCCCAACGGTGCCGGGAAGACCACGACGATCGACATGATCCTGGGCCTGTCCCAGCCGACCAGCGGGACCGCGACGGTCCTCGGCATCGAGCCGCGCCAGGCGATCGCCCGCGGCCTCGTCTCGGCGGTGATGCAGACCGGCGGCCTGCTCAAGGACCTCAGCGTCCGCGAGACCGTGCAGTACACCGCGAGCCTCTTCGCCGACACCCGCCCCGTGGCCGAGGTGCTCGAGAACGCCGGCATCGCCGCGATCGCCGACCGCAAGGTCGCCAAGTGCTCCGGCGGCGAGCAGCAGCGGCTCCGGTTCGCGATGGCGCTGCTCTCCGACCCCGCCCTGCTCCTGCTCGACGAGCCCACCACGGGCATGGACGTCGAGGGCCGCCGGGCCTTCTGGTCCGCGATCCGCGCGGACGCCGAGACGGGTCGCACGGTCCTCTTCGCGACGCACTACCTCGAGGAGGCGGACCAGTACGCCGACCGGATCATCCTGATCAGCCACGGCCGGATCGTCGCCGACGGCACCGGCCCCCAGATCAAGGCGCTGACCTCCGGGCGCACCGTCCGCGCCACCCTGCCCGGCGCCGACACCGACGCGCTCGCCGCGCTCGAGGGCGTCACCGGCGTCGAGGTCCGCGGCGACGCCGTCCTCGTGCACACCAAGGACAGCGACGCGACCGCGCGCTTCCTGCTCACCCAGACCCCCGCCCGCGACCTCGAGATCACCTCCCACGGCCTCGAGGACGCGTTCATCAGCCTGACAGGAGACCCCCGATGACCGTCCAGACCGTCGACCCGACCACGCGCCGGGTCCCGCCGTTCGGCGGCTTCAGCCTCACCGTGCTCGGCATCGAGCTGCGCCGGATGCTGCGCAACCGGCGCACGGTCATCTTCACGCTGATCTTCCCGGCCGCCCTGTTCTTCGCGGTCACGGGCAGCGACACGACCTGGGACCAGCCCGTGGGCAGCGGCAACGAGGCGGCGTACATCCTCATCTCGATGGGGCTGTACGGCGCCGCCCTCACCGCCGCCGCCGGCGGCTCGTCGGTCGCCATGGAGCGCGCCCTCGGGTGGTCGCGCCAGCTGCGGCTCACCCCGCTCAACCCGGTCGTCTACATCCTGATGAAGGCCGTGGTCGCGCTGGTCATGGGGGCGCTCGCGATCGTGGTGGTCCACCTGTGCGGCCTCCTCCAGGGCCGCGCCGACATGCCGGTCGGTGTCTGGGTCGCCTCGGCCGTGGTCACCCTCTTCTGCACGTTCACCTTCGCCGCCCTCGGCGTCTTCACCGGCTTCGTCGTCCCGGGCGAGAACGCCATGCAGATCCTCGGCCCCGGCCTGGCCGTGCTCTCCTTCCTCGGCGGCGTCTTCTGGCCGCTCACCGAGGGCAGCGCGCTGTGGCACGTCGCCACGTTCACGCCGATGTACGGCGTCGCCGAGGTCGCCCGCTCCCCGCTGACCCACGAGCTCCCCTGGTACGCCGTCGTGAACGCCGTCGCCTGGCTGGTCGTCTTCGTGGCCGGCGCCGCGTGGCGGATGAGCAAGGACACGGCCCGGGTGTGACTACCCTGACCGCCATGACCGAGTGCGATCCGGCTCCCTCCGGACCTCGGGTCCAGGTGAGCCGGATCGGCCCGTTCTTCGCGGCCATCTGGCTGTTCTTGCTGGTCGACCCGCTCCTCGAGGGCTGGGCGCACCGCGACGAGGTGTCCGGGATCGTCGGGATCCTGGCGACGGTCGCCTTCGCCGCCGCCTACATGTGGATCTGGGTGCGCACCCGGGCCGACCGGGCGGCGCTGGTCGCGAACCCGCCGCTGGCCTTCGCCCTCACCTACATCGGCGTCCTGGTGGGCCTCGCCGTGGTCATGGTCCTCACGCTCGGGGAGTCCGGGCTCGCGAGCACCGTCTACCTCGCCGTCTCGATCGTGATGGTCACGCCGTTCCGGGCGGCGGCGCCGGCCGTGATCGGGCTCGCCCTCGCCGTGCTGACCCTCAGCGCGGTCGAGGACTGGGGCAGCCAGGCGGGGCTGGCGTTCGGCATCCTGGCCGCGTCGGTCGCGATCTTCGGCATGCGCACGGTGGTGAACCGCAACATCGAGCTGCTCAAGGCCGAGCAGGAGAACGCCAGCCTCGCCGTCGAGAACGAGCGGACCCGCTTCGCCCGCGACCTCCACGACATCCTCGGCCACTCGCTGACCGTGATCACCGTGAAGGCCGAGCTGGCGCAGCGGATGCTCGACGTCGACCCCGAACGCACCCGGGCCGAGCTCGCCGACCTCGAACGGCTCAGCCGAGACGCGCTGGCCGACGTACGACGGGCCGTCGAGGGCTACCGCGAGCTGACCCTGCCCGGTGAGCTGGCACGGGCTCGCAACGCGCTCGCCGCGGCCGAGATCGACGCCCACCTGCCGAACTCCGCGGACGAGGTGCCGACCGAGCTCCGCGAGCTCTTCGCGTGGACGGTCCGCGAGGGGGTCACCAACGTGATCCGCCACTCGGGCGCCCACCGCTGCGAGGTCCGGCTGACCGCGAGCAGTGCCGAGGTCGTGGACGACGGCGCGAGCAGCGTCCCGTCTCCCGCCCCGGGCTCCGGCCTCGCCGGGCTGCGCGAGCGGGCCTCGGCCGTCGGCGCGACCGTCGTCACCCGGCACCTCTCCCCCGGCTTCTCGCTCCAGGTCGTCCGCGGATGACGATCCGGCTGCTGCTCGCCGACGACCAGGCCCTGGTCCGCGGTGCCCTCTCCGCGCTCCTGGGCCTCGAGCCCGACCTGGAGGTGGTCGCCGAGGTCGGCTCCGGCACCGAGGTGCTGCCGGCCGTGCTCGCCCACCACCCCGACGTCGCGCTGCTCGACGTGGAGATGCCCGGCATCGACGGCATCACCGCCACCGCCGAGGTCCGTCGCGCCGCCCCGGACACGCGGGTGCTGATCGTGACGACCTTCGGCCGGCCCGGCTATCTGCGTCGCGCGCTCCAGGCGGGCGCGTCGGGCTTCGTCGTCAAGGACACGCCGGCCGCCCAGCTCGCCGACGCCGTACGACGGGTGCACGCCGGGCTGCGCGTCGTCGACCCGATGCTCGCCACCGACAGCCTGGTGGCCGGCGAGTCCCCGCTCACCGCCCGCGAGACCGAGGTCCTCCAGGCCGCCCGCGACGGCTCGTCGGTGGCCGCGATCGCCCGCAAGCTGTTCCTCTCCGACGGCACGGTCCGCAACCACCTGTCGTCCGCGATCGGCAAGACCGGCGCCACCAACCGCGCGGAGGCGGTGATCACCGCCGAGGGCAACGGGTGGTTGTGAGTCAGGGGATTTGGTTACGGTCGAAGACATGCGCTCCCTCGTGCTCGGACTGGCCGCCACGCTCGGCCTCACGCTCACTGCCACGACGGCGCCCGCCGACGGCTCCACGCTCGACGTCGCCCACCAGGCTGCGGCGCACCGGGCGAAGCCGAAGGTCCCCGCGCTGGCGGTGAAGAAGCTGGTCACCGACCTCGACCACCCGTGGGACGTCCGGCCGATCGGCGACGGCCGGCTGATCTTCACCCAGCGCGACCGCGCGACCGTCTCCATCTGGGACCACGGCGACGTCCGCACCGTCGGCAACTTCCCCACCGCCTCCGTGTGGGTGTCCGGCGAGACCGGGCTGATGGGCCTCGAGACCGACCCCAAGTTCGCCACCAACCACCGCTTCTACACCTGCCAGGGCGGCACCACGGACGGTGGCGGCCACGAGGTCAAGGTGATGGCGTGGAAGCTGAACGACGCGCTGACGTCGATCACCGGAGGCAAGAAGCTCGTCGGCGGCTTCCCCACCAGCAGCGGGCGGCACGGCGGCTGCCGCCTCCTCGCGCTCGACGACGGCTCGCTGTACGTCGGCACCGGTGACGCCGCCCAGGGCACCAACCCCGAGAACAAGAAGTCGCTCGGCGGCAAGACGCTCCGTCTCGACGCCAAGACCGGCAAGCCGTGGCCCACGAACCCGTTCATCAAGTCGGGCAACGTGCGCAAGCGCTACGTGCAGACCTACGGCCACCGCAACGTCCAGGGCCTCGCCCTCCGCAAGGGCGGCGACGTGTACTCGGTCGAGCAGGGCACCTACCGCGACGACGAGGTCAACATCCTCCGCAACGGCGGCGACTACGGCTACAACCCGGTCCCCGGCTACAACGAGAACGTCCCGATGACGGACCAGTCCCTGCCCGGCAAGCAGATCGACGCGGTCTGGCACTCGGGCGACCCGACCATCGC
>JAOPXG010000408.1 GCA_025965275.1 Nocardioides sp. | reverse complement strand
CTCAAAGTCGCCGCTCCACCGCGCATCTACGAACCGCGTTGGGAGGGCGGGTCCATCCTCGTAGTGTGGGCCGGCGAACGGGCGCTTCTAGACCTAGATGAGTACCTCGGCACGAAGGCCAATTCGGTATGCGCCATCGGTTGGAACGAGGGAGCACACGACACGTGGATCGCCGGCCACGACGCCCGTGATCTCCGCGATCCCGACATCCCAGTCGCCGCGCCCGCCATCGACCCAGTAGTGGCGATCGCAATGAAGCACGCCAGCCGGTCTATCAACCACAACAACGCCCTCGTGACTGACGACGAGAAGGCTTTGGTCGTGATGACGCTCCAGGAACTCATCCGCGGCGGGTACACCTACGACGTCGACCAGCTCGCCGCGTGGGCTATCAGCGATGGCTGGTATCCAGCCGAGATCCCGCGTCTGCGGGAGTACGCAACCAAGGTCCTCGAAGGGCGGTCGTTCCGGCTTCGCGACGCTAGTGGGCCGACGAAGGGCGTCGTCGAGGAATGGGAAGTTGAGGCCGCGTCGCAGGTCCATTAGCTCGGCACGAGCGCAATAGCCGGTCACCCCGGGTGACGGAAGCCGCCGACCTGTGGGCTGGGCCGATCGATGCGCGGCCGGGGCGCGTCATAGTGGGCGCAAAGAGCTACCGGTGGTCGGTCAACGCGTTCCCTGATCGAGGTTGCATGTGAGGATCCGTCGTTGGTCCCGGCGCAGGCAGGTGGAGCAGTGACCGACGAGTGGCACGCCCTCCGGAGTCGCGGGGTGAGGAATCCCGGTCGACCGCGCCGACTGCGCCAGCTGACCGCGTGGGTGGCGATGGGTCGCGCTGCCACTCGGCGTGGTCCACGATCCTGATGGCCGGCCGCTGGTGCTGCGCAAGGCCGACGGCTACTCACCGGCGCGCGTCACAGGCGCACGACGTCCTTCTCGGCACGCAGCTCGGTGCGGGCGACCTTCCGGTCGGTCACCACGATCCAGGCCGCGAGCGCCGCGCCGCCCAGGATGGCGGCCGAGAAGAGAACGATGCCGATGGCCGGGTAGCCGAGGATCTGGCTGTCGGTCGGCACCTGCATGAGCAGCGAGGCGCCCAGGATCGTGGCGCTGATGACCAGTCCCAGGGTGAGTCGGTTGGCCAGGCGATGCAGCACGGTGTGCAGCCGCTCCTCGTCGACGGCGTCGACCCGAAGCCGGAGTCGCCCGTCCGCGAGGTTCTCGAGGATCTGGTTGGCTCGCCGAGGGAGCTCGGCGGTGAACTCCTTGGCGTCCAGCGCGGCGGTGACCAGACCGCCCGGCGACGTACGCAGCCCGTCGCGCAGGAGGTGCGGCAGGTTCTCACGGATCGCCTCGGCCGGGACGAAGTCGGGGTTGAGGTGGAGCGTCGTCTGGTCGAGGTTGAGGAGCGCCTTGCCGACCATGGACATCTCGGGCGGCGGGCGCAGGCCGTGGGACCCGGAGACGCGGCTCAGCTCGACCAGTAGTCGCCCCGCCTTCAGGTCCGTGCCCTGGGCGATGGAGTCGGAGACCAGGTGCGTGACGTCGTCGCGGAAGGCGGTGGCGTCGTAGCTGTCCAGCGGCTGCCCCATGGTGGCCAGGACTCGTGCGGCCTGCTCGCCGTTGTCGTCAGCGATGGCGACCAGCAGCCGAACGACCTTCTCCTGGAGGCGTGGTGGAATCGTGGCGACCATGCCCAGGTCGAGGATCGCGAGCCGGCCGTCGGGAGTGACCAGCACGTTGCCGGGGTGAGGGTCCGCGTGCAGGAAGCCCTCCTCCAAGATGCACTTCAGGTACGCCGAGAAGAGCTGCTCCACGATGGCGCGTGTGTCCAGGTCGAGCAGTCCGAGCGGTCCGACGTCGGTGACCTTGCGACCCTCGATGTAGTCCATGGTGAGGACCCGACCCGACGTCAGGGCCGGCACCGGCTCGGGCACCACCAGGAGGTCGTAGGCGCTCATCAGCCCGACGAAACGCTCCAGGTTGCGGGCCTCTCGTCGATAGTCGAGCTCGAGGTTGAGGGACCTCTCGAACTCCCGCAGCAGCCGCGCGAAGCCATAGGTCCGGCCGAGGTCGCTGCCCTTGTCGGCGACCGTGGCGATCCGGGCGAGGGCCGCCATGTCGGCCCGTACCTCCTCACGTACGCCGGGACGCTGCACCTTGACGGCCACCTCGCGCCCACCGCGGAGGGTGGCCCGGTGCACCTGCCCGAGCGAGGCCGCGGCCAGCGGATTGGGGTCGAACTCGGCGAAGAGGTGGCGCACGTCGCCGCCCAGCTCCTCGGCGATCGTCGCCCTCACGATCTCGAAGTCGAACGGCTCCACCTGGTCCTGCAGGCGACTCAGCGCCGTCGTGTAGGACGCCGGAAGCAGGTCGAACCGGGTCGAGAGGAGCTGCCCCAGCTTGATGAAGGTCGGACCCATCGACTCCAGGTCGGCCGCGAACGACTGAGCCCGGTCAGCTGCACCTTCGTCCTCGAGCGCATCCCCTGCGTACTCGTCCAGGCTCGCATCGGGCACCAGGTCCGAACGCCCGTGGCGGATCAACAAGCGTGCGATCGCCGCGTAACGCCGGGGCGTCGAGTCTTCGAACCTCATGCCGCAACAGTGCCCAGCACCTGGCCATGAAAACGCGCTGTGGCGTGCGTCCCATTCCTTGCACGACCGGCGTCGGGGCGCCGTCGTCGAGGCGGTCTCGAGATGACGCACGAGCGGACCGCGTCCCTTCAGACCATCGGGCAGACTTGGGTCGATGACGGACCAGCGGACGGTCGTGGTCACCGCGAACATTCGCCGGGGCCTTCCGCTCGATGTTGCCCGCACTGCGCTTCGCGGTGTTCTCGACATCGGCCCCGACCTGGTCGGCCTCCAGGAATGGAACCTCTCCCGGGCCGGGCTGCTGCTCGAGACCGGGCGGCTCGGTCTGCTGCCGGCTGCCGGGATCCGGCTCGGACGGGCGTCTGGGTATCTGTGGACCGCACCGCTCATCGGCGGTTGTCCGGTCGGGGCCCGGGTGGAGCGCTACGAGCAGGTCGGGGGGTATGCGCGCAGGCTCAGCCGGGTCGGTCACGCCGACAAGCCGGACCGCTGGCTCGGCGTCGAGCCGCCTCGGGTGCTCACCGCAGGGATCTACCGGGACCGTCGCGACAACCGGACGGTGGCCCTGCTGAACTTCCACCTGGTCCCGGGCGTGCAGGCAGGCGGTCGCTATCGGGCGGACCGGCCGCTGCTCGTCGCCCGGCACCGGCGGGAGGTGCACAACATCGAGCGCCTGGTCGCCAGGCACCTCGGCCTCGGGCATGTCGTGTACGCCGTGGGCGACTCGAACTACGACGGGTTGCGGCTCTCCGGCCTGACGTCAGCCTGGGAGGGACGCGAGGCGGACCCCGGCACGCTGGGGCCGCGCCGCAAGGTCGACGACGTGCACGGTCCAGGCTCTGCTAGCGCCGTCCGGTTGCTGCTCAACGACTCCGACCACAAGGCGGTCGTTGTCGAGCGGCTGGCTTGACGCAGCGTCCGATCCGTCCGCCCCGGAGCCAGCGTGAGGCGGCGATCCTGGCGCCCTGCGTGCCGCTCGCCCGGGTTAAGGGCTGGCGGGCCGATGTCGAGTGCGACCGGGGGTGCCGCCGATCGGTGACAGCATTCGGCAGCCGGCAGCCAGCGCGCTCTCGTCTGATGCCGACAGCCTGGTCTGAGGGCGTTTGGGGTGTCCCTGCAGGTCAGCAGCCGGGGGATTCGGACACGCGGTCGAGCTCGCAGTTCATGGTGCAACTGTGTCCCGATCGACGGCACAATCCGACGCAGGCCCGAGGCATCCCCGGCGGTAGGACCTGGCTTCCTCCATGCCGGGTGAATTCGCCCGCTGGCTGCGGATCAGGTCTTGACATCGGATCGAACATGTGATCGAATAGTCATCGATGCAGTAGTCCTCCGGCTCGACCGGAGCTCGTCGTGTGACGCGCTGGCATCGACGTTGAGATGTAGTCCCGTGTGGTGTCAGTCCCCGGGCGGCCGTCGATCCCGAGGTGTGTGTGTCTCAGTCCGAGGTCCAGCTGCATCCCGTGCTCGCCGCGATGTCCGCGGTCGGCGCGGTGCTGAGCGACGTCGCTGAGGTCGATCCGATGTACATGGACGCCGAGGAGAAGGCGGCGGCGCTCCTGGGGCTGAGCACCATCGTGGATCGGGTGGAGGAGCTGCGGATGCGGGTGCTGGCCTCCGCCGCCGACGTCGCCGCCCAGCAGGGCGCGCGCGACGCCGCGGCGTGGTTGGCCCACCACGGCCGCCGCGACCCCGACGAGTGCCGCCGGCAGCTTCGCCTGGCCGGGGCCCTGGCCGAGCGGGAGGCCACGGCGGCGGCGTTGCGCGAGGGCGGTGTGAACCTCGCTCAGGCCGAGGTCGTCGTGCGCGCTCTGGACGCCCTGCCCGCCGAGATCGGTGCCGGTGTGCGCACCGCGGCCGAGACCCGGCTCCTGCAGGAGGCCGCCCGGTTCGGGCCGCGGGCGCTGCGGGTGCTGGGGCGCCGCATCGTCGACGTCGTCGCGCCCGAGGTGAGCGAGGGCCTCGAGGGACGTCTGCTGGAGCAGGAGGAGGCCCGGGCCGCGCGGCGTACGTCGCTGACCACGCGCCGCAATGGTGACGGCACCACAGACATCCACATCCGTGTCGCCGACCTGGTCTGCGACCGGTTCTTGACCTACCTCGACGCCTTCACCGCACCCCGACGGGGCGGCACCGGGTCGGCCGATGACCGGCGCCCGCACGACCGGCGGCTCGGCGAGGCGTTCGTGGCCTTCCTGGAGGCGATCGACCCGGCCCGGCTGCCGCTGCACGGCGGCGACGCCACCACCCTGCTTGTCACCGTCGACCTCGACGTGCTCCGCTCAGGCCTCGGGACCGGGCTGGTCGGCGACGCACCGGTCTCCGCGGACCAGGTGCGACGGCTCGCCTGCACGGCCGGCATCGTGCCGGTCGTCCTCGGCGGTGCGGGCCAGGTCCTCGACCTCGGACGCCAGCGCCGGCTGTTCTCACCCTCCCAGCGCAAGGCCCTCGCGCTACGACAGCCGACCTGCGGGGCCGGCGGCTGCGACATCCCCGCCGCCTGGTGCGAGGCCCACCACGCCGGTGCCCCCTGGTCCCGCGGTGGCTGCACCGACCTCACCGAAGGCGTGCTCCTCTGCTCCTTCCACCACCACCGCGCCCACGACCACCACTACCGCACCGACCGGCTCGCTGACGGGGGACTCCGCTTCCACCGACGGACGTAGGCCGGCGCCGCGTCTCGTCTTTCTCTCATGAACCGGGTCTACCCTCCGGCGCTTGATCCTGCGCACCGCGTCCCGTGGCGTCACCGGCGTGCAGCTGGCGACCGCTCTGGCGGCCGTGCCCGCCACCTGGCTGGTGCGTGCGCGCACGTCTGCGGGATCCGCCACGTCGGGCTGGTCGCCCGCCGTGGTAGTCAAGACCTCGTGATCGACCTCCGCAGCGACACCCTGACCAGACCGACCGAGGCGATGCGTGCCGCGATGGCGCGCGCCGAGGTCGGCGACGACGTGTACGGCGAGGACCCGACGGTCGCGCGCCTCGAGGAGCGGGTGGCCGGCCTGTTCGGCCACGAGGCGGCGCTGTTCACACCGACCGGGTCGATGGCCAACGTGCTCGCCGTCCGGTCGGTGGTCGGCGTCGGCCAGGAGGTGCTCTGCGAGGCCAGCGCCCACATCGCCCGCGCCGAGCTGGGCGCGCACGCCGCCTACACCGGCCTGACGATGCGCACCTGGATCCATCCGCGGGGCCAGGTCGACCTGCCGACCATCCAGACGATCTTCGCGCCCGACATGGGGCCGTTCTTCGTGCCGACCGCGGCGATCTCGGTCGAGAACACCCACAACTTCGCCGGCGGGGCCGTGCTGCCGCTCCAGGACCTCCGCGACCTGCGCGAGTACGCCATCGGCGCCGGCGTCCGCGTGCACATGGACGGCGCCCGCGTGTGGAACGCCCACGTGGCGACCGGCGTCCCGCTCGCCGAGTACGGCGCCGTCGCCGACGTGCTGGCGGTCTGCCTGTCCAAGGGCCTCGGCGCGCCGATCGGCTCGCTGATGGTCGGCAGCGCCGACGCGATCGGCGAGGCCCGCATCTGGCGCAAGCGAATGGGCGGCGGGATGCGCCAGGTCGGCATCCTCGCCGCGGCCGGCCTGCACGCCCTCGACCACCACGTCGAGCGGCTCGCCGACGACCACGCGCACGCCCGGCTGCTGGCCGAGGCCTGCGGGGTCGACCCGGCGACGGTCGACACCAACATCGTGGTCGTGCGTCGCGACGACGCCACGTCGTTCGTGGCGGCCGCGCGCGAGGCGGGCGTGGTCGTGGCGACGGTCGGCCCGACCGCCGTACGCCTGGTCACGCACCTCGACGTCACCCGCGACGACGTCGAGAGGGCCGCGGCGGTCCTGGCCCGCCTCTAGACCCTTCTCCGGGCACGTTTCGTGGGGGAGTCCTCATGAGCGGCACGTACGGTCTGGAGGTATGACCCGAACCGGCCGGTGGGCCGCCGTCGCCCTCGGCGTGCTGCTGGTGGTCGGGGTGCCGGTCGCGATCCGCGCGATCCCGCCGTCCGACCCCGACGTCGGCGCCGGTGAGCTGCTCGCGGCGGTGGCCGGGTCCGAGGACCACCCGTGGTCGGGGTACGTCGAGACGGAGGGCGCGCTCGACCTGCCGGTCGAGGACAACTTCAGCGACGTCGGCTCGCTGTTCGGCGAGAGCACCCGGATGCGGGCGTGGTGGCGGGGCGACGACGACTGGCGGGTGGACCGGCTCCTGGTCGCCGGCGAGACCGACCTGGTGCACCACTCCGGGCTGACGATCGAGTGGAGCTACGAGGGTGACCGAGCGCGGCTCAGCCGCGACCCCGACATCCGGCTGCCGCGCACGGCCGACCTCGTGCCGCCGGTGCTGGCCGAGCGCCTGCTGCGCGACGTCGACGCGGGCGACGTCGTTCGCATCGACGCGCGCAGGGTGGCCGGCGTGGACGCCCCCGGGCTCCGCCTCGAGCCGACCGCCCCCCAGGCCAGCGTCGACCACGTCGACCTGTGGGCGGACCCCGAGACCGGGGTCCCGCTGCGGATCGAGGTCTACGCCGCCGGGGAGCCGAGCCCGTCGTTCACCACCGAGTTCCGCGACTTCTCCGCCGCGACGCCGGCGACCGCAGCCACCGACTTCCCTGCGGCGCCCGGGATCCAGGTCGACCACGACGACGTGCTCGACATCGCCGACGCCGCCAACCAGTACGCGCCGCTGCGCCCGCCGGACCGGGTCGGTGGCCTGGCGAAGTCGTCGACGTCCGACGGCGCGGTCGGCGTCTACGGCGTCGGGCTCACCCAGCTGATCGCGATCCCGATGCGCGACCGCGAGGCCGACCCGCTGCGCGAGCAGCTCGGGCAGACGCCCGGGGTGAGACACCTGGCCAGCGGCACCGCCGTCTCGGCCGGCCCGCTCGGCGTGCTGCTCACCGGCGAGGACGGTGACGGCGGGTGGCTGCTCGCCGGCACCGTCACCGAGGACACGCTGGTCGAGGCCGCCGGCGACCTCGCCCGCGGCACGACGTACCTCCAGGACGACTCGTGATCCGCACCGAGGGGCTCACCAAGCAGTACGGCCGGATCACCGCCGTCGACGGCATCGACCTCGAGGTGCGCGAGGGCGACGTCTACGGCTTCCTCGGGGCCAACGGGTCGGGCAAGACCACGACCGTGCGGATGCTGCTCGGGCTGGTGCTCGCGACCAGCGGGTCGATCGAGGTGCTCGGTCGCCCGATGCCGGCGTCGGGACGCGACGTGCTGCCGCAGATCGGCTCGATGGTCGAGGGACCGGCGGCGTACCCCCAGCTCTCCGGGCGCACCAACCTGGCGCTGGTCGACGCCTCGGGCCCGGGAGGGGGACGCCGGACGCGGGCCGGTCGCATCGAGGACGCGCTGGCGCGGGTGGGGCTCGACGGGGTCGACAAGCGGCCGGTGCGGGCCTACTCGCTCGGCATGCGTCAGCGTCTCGGCCTGGCCGCCGCGCTCCTGCGCACGCCGCGGCTGCTCGTGCTCGACGAGCCGACCAACGGTCTCGACCCGCAGGGCATCCGTGAGATCCGGCGGCTGCTGCTCGATCTCAACGCGGCGGGCACGACGGTCTTCCTCTCCAGCCACCTGCTCGCCGAGATCGAGCAGATGTGCACCCGCGTCGGCGTGCTCGACCGCGGTCGCCTCGTCCTGCAGGACGAGCTGGCGCACCTGCAGCGCCCGACCGGACGGATGGTCGTGCGCACCCCCGACGTCGCGGGCGTGCTCGGCCTGTTCGACGGACAGGTGGAGGGCCAGGACGGCGACCGTCTCTGGATCCGGGTCGACGATCCCGCCACGCTCAACGCGCGGCTGGTCGGGGCCGGCATCCGGGTGGCCGAGCTCGCTCCCGAGAAGCGCACGCTCGAGGAGATCGTGCTCGAGGCGGCCGAGACGAGTGGTGACCGCCGATGACTGGTGACCGATGATCGCCGTCGAGCTGCGCAAGCTGGTCCTGAGCCGTCGCACGTGGGTGACGATCCTGCTGATCGACGCGCTGCCCACGCTGGTCGGCATCCTGCTCGCGGTCACCGACCTGGGCCCGCGGCCCGGCACCGGCCCGGCGTTCCTCTCCGCGGTCCTCACCGACGGCACGCTCTTCCCGCTCGCCGCGCTGGCGATCGTGCTGCCCCTCTTCCTGCCGATCGCGGTCGCGGTCACCGCGGGTGACGCGATCGCCGGCGAGGCGCAGCAGGGGACGTTGCGCTACCTCCTGATCCGGCCGGTCGGGCGCACCCGCCTGCTGGTCGCCAAGCTCGTGAGCGTGATGGTCTTCGTGGTGCTGACGGTCCTCGTCGTGGCCGCGACGGCGTACGTCGTCGGTGTGCTGCTCCTCGGCAGCGAGGACGCCACGACCGGCGCGACCAGCGTCTCCGGGAGCTCGCTCTCGACCCAGGAGCTCGCCGGTCGCACGATGCTCGCGCTCGCCTACGCGATGCTCTGCATGCTCGGCGTGGCCGCGATCGCGCTCTTCCTGTCGACGGTCGTGACCACGCCGCTCGCCGCCGCGCTCGGCACCATGGGTGTGCTCGTCACCTCGACCGTGCTGCTCACCCTCGACGCGGCCGACGTGCTCCAGCCCTATCTGCCGACCCGCTACTGGCTGTCCTTCGTCGACCTCTTCCGTGACCCGATCCTGTGGCGCGACGTGGAGCGTGGCGTGCTGCTCCAGGGTGTCTACGTCGTGGTGTTCCTGGGCGCCGCCTGGGCCAACTTCGCGACCAAGGACATCACCGACTGACGCACACCGAGTCGTCCGGCACCGACGGCTCGCCGCGCCCGAGCTCGGCGGCGACCATGGCCATCACCGCCGGGGTCCGCGGGACGTCCGGATGCCCGACGACCAGGCCGGGACACACCGACTGCACCGAGAAGGCCGTCGCGCCGTCCAGCACGCCGGAGTCCGGGGGCACGACCGTCTTGTCGTCCTCGGTCCAGATCGCCACCCAGCGCGGCCCGGCGGGCGTCTCGTCTCCGGCGTTGAGCTCGCGGAGGAGGTCGCTGTCGGTCGCGAGCTGCTGACAGGCCGCCGGGCAGGCGGTCGACCCGAGGCCGCTCGCCACGGCGGCCAGGTCGGTGCCGTGGTTGGGGGTGGCGAGCGTGACGACCCGCCGGGCCAGGGCGTCGCCGCCGAGGTCGGCGACCCAGATCCGGGCGACGATCCCGCCCGCGGAGTAGCCGACCACGTCGACCGACGCCGCGCCCGACTCGTCGAGCACGGCCCGGGCGACGCGGCCGAGCGCCGCGGCCTGGTCACGCAGGTCCTCCGTCCCGGCGCCCTCGGCCGGCACGACGGTCACGTCGCGGCCGTCGGCACGCAGCGCGGCGGCCAGCACGTCGAGGGCGGCCGTCGACCCGCCGTACCCGGGCACCAGCAGCACCGGTCCGGGCTCGTCCTGCGACACCGGGGTCACCTCGTCGGGACGGGACAGGACGACGGCCACGACGATCGCCACCACGGCCACGGCCGCCAGCGCCACCAGGCCGAGGACGAAGCGCCGCCGCGCCGGAGACAGGCGCCCGAGCACGTGGTCAGCTCGCGCTGATGATGGAGAGGTCGCTGATCGCGGTGTTGTCGCGAGCCGCGCGGCCCGTGCCCGGCGCGGAGACCGAGACCAGCCGCAGCGTGATCGACGAGGTCCGGACGTCGTCGACGTCGATCGACTGCACCGCGGTGCTGTCCTCGAGGTCCTGGCTCAGCGTGGTGCCGTCGTCGAAGACCCACTCGACCGAGAGCACCCGTCGGTTGCCGTGGTACCAGTCCAGCTCGCGGCCCTGGGCGTCGCGGGCGGTCTTGGCGTAGCCGTTGACCAGGCCGACGCTGCTCACGACGGTCTCGCCGGGCAGGGTGATGGTGATCTCCTTGCCGGTCCCGTCGCCCGCCATCCGCCAGCACGTCTCGGGCACGCCGTCGAGCATGTTCGCGGCCGCGAAGTCGACCCGGTTGCCCTGGACGTCCTGGTTGGGCGGCGCCGTCGCGGGCACCTCCGCGGTCGAGTCGGCGGTCACGTCACCGGCCGGGACGAGATCGCTGGGCGGGGACTTCGACGGCGAGTGCGACGCGCTCCGGTTCGCGCTCCGGTCCGGCCCGGGATCGGTGGCGGTCGAGCCGTCGTCGTCGGTGAGCAGCCAGATGCCGAGGCCGGCGACGAGCACGAGGACGGCCGCGACCGCGACCCATGGCCCCCAGGGCCGCCGGTGCCGGTGGTGGGACGGGGCCGTCGGTGCGAGCGGCGGGGGAGGCGGCACCGGCGAGGAGTCCACCGGGCGGGGGGCGCCGTCGACCTCGTCGGCGAAGAGCGGGAACCGCGGCTTCGGCGGCACCGACCCGACCGGTGGCGTCAGCGGCGGCTGGGTGGGACGAGGCGGTGGCGGAGGGGAAGGCGGGGTGGCCGGCTGCCGCTCGGCGGTGTCGGTGCGCCAGGCGGCCGGCGGGGCTGCCGCGGGGCGGCCGCAGCTGGTGCAGAAGCGGCCCACTCCCAGCTCGTGGCCGCAGTTCACACAGGTCGACATGGCTCTCCTCGCAGGCCCTTCTCCCGGCCCAGGCTCAGACTAGGTCACGCCGTGCGCACCCGATCAGCGGCGCTGGCCCGGCCCACGGCCTCGGGCAGCCGGCGTACGGCCTGGGCCAGGTTACGCAGCTCGGTGCCGAGCAGCGCCTGCGGCCCGTCGCAGAGCGCCGTCTCCGGGTCGGGGTGCACGTCGACGATCACGCCGTCGGCGCCCACCGCGATCGCGGCGCGCGAGAGCGGGACGACGAGGTCCTTGCGGCCGGCCGCGTGGGACGGGTCGACGATGATCGGCAGGTGGCTGGTCGCCTGGACGACCGGCACCGCCGAGATGTCGAGGGTGTTGCGGGTCGCCGGCTCGAAGGTGCGGATGCCGCGCTCGCACAGCACCACGTCGAGGTTGCCGCGCTGCGCGATGTACTCCGCCGCCATCAGCCACTCCTCGATGGTCGAGGTCATCCCGCGCTTCAGGAGCACGGGCTTGCCGCACTCGCCGACCGCCTGGAGCAGGCCGAAGTTCCCGGCGTTGCGGGCGCCGATCTGGAGCATGTCGGCGTGCTCGGCGACGACAGGTACGTCGCGCGCGTCGACCACCTCGGTGACGATCGGGAGCCCCGTGACCTCGCGGACGTCGGAGAGGATCTCGAGGCCCTTCACGCCGAGGCCCTGGAAGGAGTACGGCGAGGTGCGCGGCTTGTACGCACCCCCGCGGAGCAGCTTGGCGCCCGCTGCCTTGGCCATCTCGGCCGCCTCGAGCGTCTGCTGGGCGGACTCGACCGCGCACGGCCCGGCGATGAACGTGAACGTCTCGGGCCCGATCGGCACCTGGTGCCCGGCCCGTCCGACGTGGACCGTCGAGCGCTCCGGATGGTGCTGCAGGCTGACCAGCTTGAACGGGTCGGAGATCCGGTAGACGTCCTGCACCCCCGCCATGCTGCGCAGGTTGAGCCCGTGGAAGGACTCGATGTCGCCGACCAGGCCGATGATCGTGCGCACCACGCCGCGGCTGACGAACGCCTGTCCACCCGTCTCCTCGACGCGCTGGGTGACGTGGGCGATCTGCTCCTCCGTGGCCCCGGGAGCCATCACAACGACCATGCGTCGAGGTTAGGCCCGGTAGTCCGAATGCCGGACCAGATATCCACCATCCGGGCATCACACCGCGATGTGCGAGACCTCGCCCTCGATCTTCCGGCGGGGGACGAGCTCGACGATCAGCATGGCCGCGAGCACCAACGCGCCGCCCAGCAGCATCCGCGTGGTCGCGGACTCCCCGCCCAGCACCACGGCGAACAGCGCCGCGAAGACCGGCTCCATGCTCATGATGATCGCGGTCCGGGTCGGCGGCAGGTGCGCTTGTGCCCAGGTCTGGCCGAGCAGGCCCGCCGCCCCGGCCACCACCGCCATGTAGCTGATCGAGAGCCAGTCGCCGGTCGTCTGCGGCAGCACGATCCCGCCGGGTGCCGCGGCGCCCGTGCAGATCACTGCGATCACGATGCACTGGATGATCGACATGCCCAGGGCGTCCCGGGCGTTCGACCAGGCACCGAGGCCGACGATGTGCAGCGCGTAGATCAGGGACGAGACCAGGGTCAGCGCCTCGCCGTACCCGATGCCGAGTCCCGACGAGACGTCCCCGAGGGTGAGTACGCCGAGCCCGGTGACAGCCAGCAGCACGGCCAGCCAGGTCAGCCCGCCGATCCGGGAACGCAGCAGCACTGCAGCGAGCAGCGGCGTGAACACGACGTACATCCCGGTGATGAACCCGGACACGCTTGCAGCGGTGTGCGCGAGCCCGGTCGTCTGCAGGATCTGCGCGACTCCGTAGAGGGCACCGAGCACGACCGCGTGGCGGACGCGGTCGCGCGAGAGCCGTCGGATCGCCCGCGGGGACACCAGCAGGATGACCACCGAGGCGATCGTGAAGCGCACGGCCAGGAAGTCCAGGACGGGGACGCGGTGGAGAAGGTCGTGGATCAGGAAGAACGTCGAGCCCCAGCTCGCCGTGATCGCCAGCAGCGCGAGGGTGGCGAGCAGCGTGACCCGGGGACGGCTCACACGGGGCTGCCTGTGCGAGCGATCCGGCGTTCGTGGGGGCGCACGGCCGCGACGTACTGCCTGGTGTCGGCGAAGTACCCGTGCCGTCGTACGGCGCCAAGGCCCTGGTAGTACGCGGCGATCGCGTTCCTGTCCCTGCGCGTCCACGCCAGCAGCACGCGCAGCGTCATCACGCCGGCGAGCACGTTGTCGTGGGTGTCCCGCAGGCGCAGGGGACGGCCGACGTACCACCGCATCCAGCGGCCGGTGCCGGGCATCACCTGCATCACGCCCAGCGCTCCGGTGGAGGAGACCCGGCGCTGCTGCCAGCCGGACTCCTGCCAGGCGACGGCGAGGGCGAGCCGCGGGGGTACGCCGAGGCGCCTGGCCGTCCTGGTGACGAGGTGGCGCACCTGCTCCCGGGTC
>JAOPXG010000407.1 GCA_025965275.1 Nocardioides sp. | reverse complement strand
CCCGGTCGAGGGAGCCGTCGCGGTCGGCCGGGTGGGCGCGACCACCGCCGTACCCGTGCACTGGGGGACGTTCTGGCCGGTCGGGCTGCGCCACGTGATGCGGGCCAACCACCACCGCCTGTTCACCACTCCCGGGGACCGCTTCGTCACGGCGCTGGGCGCCTCCGACCAGGGGGCGGTGCCGCTGCTCGCGAAGCAGGGAGAGAGAGTTGTCCTGTGACCAGCGACCACCCGACCTATGAACAGCTCGCCGCTCTCCCCGAGTTCTCCGCCCAGCGCGTGCCCACGGCGTTCGAGGACATCAACGGGCATCTCAACGTCCGCCACTACGTCGGCATCGCCAGCGAGGGCCTCGACGAGTCCCTCGTCGACGTCGGCATCCTGCAGAACTGGCCCACCGTGGCGGGCCACGCGGTCTTCAGCGCCGAGCACCACCTGACCTACCTGTCCGAGCTGCGGACCGGTGACCGGATCTCCGTGCGCGTGCGGCTCGTCGGCCGCTCCCAGCGAGCGGCGCACGCCCTCGTCTACCTGCTCGACGACTCCCACCAGAAGCTCAGCTGCGTGATCGAGGAGATCTTCCTCCACCTCGACATGGGCACCCGGCGGACCGCCCCGTGGCCCGAGGACGTCGCGGCTGGCCTCGACGCCCGGATCGCCGAGCACCAGGCGCTGTCCTGGCAGCCCGTGCTGTCCGGCTCGATGGCGCTGCGCTAGCGGAGACGCGTCAGCGGATCCGCAGACGGTGGTTGAGCGAGCCGCGCGACCGAGGCACGAGGTCGCGACCGGCGTGTCGAGACCGATCGCCCGCAGCGAGGCTCGTCACGAAAGGACGAGCTTGGTGAACAGCGGCCGGTGGTCGCTGTGGAAGCCGCCGAGCACCCACTGCCCGCGGAACCTGATCTCGCCCTCGGCGTAGGCCGCCCGGTCCACCCACACGTAGTCGATCCGGCGGCCGGTCGGCCAGTGGGTGGGCTCGACGTCCGTCCCGAGCACCTGGTACGACGACACCGCCGCCCCCGCCAGCGCTCGCCGGGGGCCGCCTGCCGGCCGGTAGCGCGCGTCGGCGCGCACGTCGAAGTTGTAGTCGCCGGTGCCGACCACCCAGCGACCCGGCGCGCCGTGCCAGGCGGCGGCGATGCGCTGCAGCTGGTTGCGCGCCCGGAAGGCGTTGATGGTGTCGCGCCAGTGACCGGGCCGGTCGAGGTCCTCGATGGCCTGCGGCAGGTGCACGTCGATCACGGTCAGCAGCCGCCCGGTCTCACGGTGCTTCAGCGTGACCGTGGCGACCAACCGGTTGCCGAAGGGGTAGCGCCCCTTCAGCGAGCTGATCCCGCGCGCGACCTGGCGCTGCTGGGCGGAGACGAGGGTGAACTCCGAGCTCCGCCACGAGACCGCGAGCTCGGAGTTGCGCTTGCCGAACGGGAACGTCTTGGTGTCCCATCCGGGCAGGGCGTGCAGCACGGCGCCGAACCGGTCGGCCTCCTGCCAGCCGACGACGTCCACCCCGGGGTGCCGGGTCAGCCTGCGCGCGTCGGCCGCGGCGTCGGCCGGCGCCAGCTTGCGGTACATGTTCATCGTCGCGACGCCGACGTCGACCGGCTTGAGCGTGACGGGCCGGATACCGGAGGTCAGGTGCCCGCCCTGGCCTGGCGGCAGCGCCGCGGGCGGGAGCGCGACGTGCTGCTCGACCGACCGCGGCGACCGCACGTCGCTGGCGACGACCACGGCCCGGGGCTCCGGTGGCGGCGTGGAGTGGTCGAGGAACGGCACGACCCCGAAGCCGACCAGGGTCGCGACCACCAGCAGCGGCGGCGGACCGGCCCACGTCCGGGCGCGCTCGGATGCGGTACGGCGTCCGAGACGGACCCGTCGGACCACGCGGCTTCCCCTCGGCTCGGTCTGGCGGTGTGCGGCTGGCCTTCACGCTAGCCTCGCCAGCCCCTCAGGCCCCGGAGGTCACGCCCGTGTCGTCGCCTGCACCGCCAACCGGTCCACGAAGTCGTTCATCGGGTGCCCGGAGTGGCCCTTCACCCAGGCGAAGGCGATGTCGCCGCGCTCCTGGAAGAGCTCGATCAACGGCTCCCACAGGTCCCGGTTCGCGACCGGCTGGCGCGACGAGTTGGTCCAGCCGCGCTCGAGCCAGCCGAGCCACCAGTTGTCGCGGAAGCAGTTGACGACGTACGTCGAGTCGCTCACCACCAGCAGCGGGCCGTCGAGGGCGCGCACCGCCTCGAGCGCGGCCCGCACCTCCATCCGCTGGTTGGTCGTGGCGGGGTCACCGCCGGAGGCGTGGACCGAGGTGTCCAGCGCCCAGGCCCAGCCGCCCGGGCCGGGGTTCCCGGCGCAGGCACCGTCGGTGTAGACCTCACGGGCGCCCACCGGGACGGGCATCGCAGGACGAGCGGGGCGGGAGGTCCTCTTCGTGGGTGGCACGGGCAGCACCCTGCCACGCCGGCGTCACGAGCCGTTACGGTCCCCGCATGAGGTACGCCATCATCGCGCCGACCGCTGCGGGCACGACCGCCGACCTCGAGGAGGCCCGGGACGAGCTCTCGGCCTGTGCCGAGCGGCTGGGGATCGCGCCGTGAGCCTCGCTGTCGAGGACCGGCTCGCCCTGGCCGACCTGGTGCACCGCTACGCGTCGTACGTCGACGCCCGCGACCTCGACCGGGTTGTCGCCCTCTTCACCGAGGACGCCGTCCTCGTCTCCCCGGAGCCGCCGCGCACGCTCGAGCCCGACGTCGAGCGGCGTGGCCGGGCCGACGTCCGACAGGCGCTGGAAGGAGTGCTGCGCGCGGTCCGCACGGTCCACCAGATCGTCGGCGAGGTGTACGACGCGGGCTCGACGCCGGACGTCGCGCACGGCGCGATCACCGGGGTCGCGCACCACCTGATGGAGCGCGAGGGCGGACACGTCGACCTGTCGTGGTCGCTGCGCTTCGCGGACGACTACCGGCGTACGCCGGAGGGGTGGCGGTTCGCGCGGCGCGCGCTGACGATCGACGTCGTCGAGTCGCGGCCGGTGGGGAAGGTGCGGCCGTGAAGCCGACGGACCTGCTGGGCACGTGGGAGCTGAGCCGGGTGGTGGACGACCGGCTGACCGGAGTGCCGCGCGAGGTGCGCGGCGCGGCGACGCTGGAGCTGGAGACACCCGACCGGGTGCGGTGGAGCGAGGAGGGGACGATGACCTGGGCCGGTCACAGCGTCCCGGTGAGCCGGACGCTCTTCGTCGATCGCGACGCCGACGGGGGCGGCTGGTTCGTGCACTTCGCGGACGGGCGGGCGTTCCATCCCTGGGCGGTCGGCGTCCGGGTGGACCATCCATGCAGCCCCGACCACTACGAGGGGCTGATCGAGACCGAGGGCGACCCGGTCGTGCGCTGGACGGTCGAATGGCGGGCGGCCGGCCCGGAGAAGGACTACGTGATGACCACGGTCCACTCCGGGCGACGGCCCGCCCGCCATCCTCGAAGCTGACACGCGCCCGTCAGGCGGCGCGACCGGCGGCGACGGCCGAGGAGCGGCCGGCGATGGAGACGACCGGCGAGGCGGTGCGCGACCGGCGGATCTCCGCGACCACACGGGCGAGGATCGCGACGGCGACGACCGTGGCGACGCCCGCGAGGACGAGGAAGCCGATGACGAAGGGCTGCAGGGTGGCGATCATGGTGTTCTCCTGGTTCCGTTGCTCGGGTGGTGTGGGGCTGGTCGCCCCGACGAGGACGACGGTGCCGGGGTGCTCTTGGGACGGACTGGGGACGGACTGGGAGTCCGGCTGGGACTCAGCGCACCGACAGCGGCGCGAGGGCCGCGGTGGCGGCGGCGTCGAGCGGACCGCCCGAGCGCAGCTCACGCAGCAGCCGGCGTGCCCGTGGCCGGCGGCGAGGGCGAACACCATCGCTGGATCCGACGGGAGGTCCGACTTGGAAGCGACCCGGTCTCGCCATCGCGGGCCGGGTGGAGTCGAATAGAGCCATGACCGACTCGCCGGCCCCCATCGTCACGCCTCAGATCGTCAGCCTCGACGTCGCCCTGGGCGATGACAGCACCCAGATCGTCCGAGCCCTCACCGGGCTGCTCGCCGACGCCGGACGGGTCGACGACGTCGACGTGTTCGTGGAGGCCGTCCTGGCCCGCGAGGCCCTGGGCCCCACCGTCCTGCCCGGCGGGATCGCCCTCCCCCACGCGCGCAGCGTGGCCGTGACGACGCCGTCCGTCGCCGTGGCCCGGCTGCCCGAGCCCGCGACGTTCCGCGCCGACACCGACCCGGTGCGCCTGGTCCTCCTCATCGCCGGGCTCGGCGACGACCCGGCCGGCTACCTGCAGGTGCTCTCCAAGATCGCCACCGCCTGCGTGAAGTACTCGTTCGTCGACGAGCTCCTCCGGGTCCGCACCGCCGAGGAGATGGCCGACCTCGTCGGTCGGGCGATCGGCCGCCGCTGAGCGTTCTCCCCATCTCCAGGGCCCGGCGACAACCCGCGTGGGCCGGCCGGAGTTTGGACAGGTGTGATGACACGGAACGGCCGGGGCACCCGGTGATCCCGCACCGCGACAGGCGCGTCTTCGACGAGTTCGTCCGGGCGTCCTCGGGTCGGTTGATCCGCACGGCGTACCTGCTGTGCGGCGACCGCGGCCACGCCGAGGACCTCGTCCAGACGGCCCTGCTCCGCACGGCACGACGATGGGGGTCGGCACGCCGACAACCCGAGGCGTACGCGCGTCGGGTCGTGGTCAACCTCGCCAAGGACCGGTGGCGCCAGCTCGGCCGACGGCCGAGCGAGGCGCCCATCGAGGGCGACTTCTCGATCCCGGTGTCCGACGGGCTCCTCGACCGCGACGAGCTGCTGCGCGCCACGCGACGGCTCGCCCCGGGACAGCGCGCCGTGCTCGTGCTGCGGTACTTCGACGACCTCACGGTCGAGGAGACCGCGGCCGCCCTCGGCTGCAGCACCGGCACCGTGAAGTCACAGACCTCGCGCGCCCTGGAGAACCTCCGGGCCGCGCTCGCCCCCGAGAAGGAGAACGCCGATGTTGACCGATGACGACCTGACCCGCCAGCTGGGCAGCGCCTTCCGCGAGGAGGCCGGCGACCTGGAGTACGCCGGCCGGGTGCCGACCCTGCGCCGTACCAGCGCCGTGGCCCTGCCGATCGCCGCCACCGTCGCCGTCGCCGGCGTGCTGGTCGCGATCGCCGCCACGAACGCCGACGACCCGGTCGGTCCCGGCACCACCATCGCCGGCCCGAGCTCCGGCACCAGCACGAGTCCCGGTGCCCCAGCCGAGCCGCGCCCGGTCACCGACACGATCACGATCGCCGGCTACGCCTACACCTACCACCACGCGGTCGGCGAGCAGCTCGCGAACGACCTCTACGCCGTGATGAACCCGGGTGAGGTGCCGGCCGACGCCAAGCCCATCGACGCACCGGCACCCGCCCAGGCCTGGGTCGGCACCGACCCGACCTCCGGGGACACCGCGCTCTGGGTCGAGGCACCGACGCGCAACGGCGGCCACCTGTTCGCCCTGCTGTCGCCGACCTGGACGACGGACCAGCTCGCCGACCTGTTCCACCACGGTGAGCCGCGGCAGGTCCCGGCGATCAGCCGCTGACCTCCGACCTGGGGCCATGCCCCCCTGGACCCGCGTCGAGCTCGAGACCACCTTCCAGCACTACCAGGACGAGGTCGAGAAGGCCTGCGCCACCCGGAACTGTCACCCGAGGGCGAGGCCCGGATGGCGACGTACGGCGGGTAGCGCACCTCTCGGGGGCTGAGGAGGTTGCGCAGCAACCGCACGCGTTGCCCCCGCAACCGACGCGGCCACGTTGCTCTCCGGGGTTTCGAGACCGGACTTCGTCCTTCCTCAACCACCGGTGGAGCTACGTCGTACTCGGTTCGTCGGCAGCGCGGTCAGCTTCGTCGGTCAGTCGAGAACGCCGGGTGCGACGTCCTCGTCGTCGATCCAGTCGGACTCGATGTCCTCGAACGGGTCACCCTTCTTGCGCTTGTCCTTGTTGTTGTTGTTGCCGCGACCGGTGCCGCCTGTCGCCGACCCGGCGCCGCGACCTCCGGCCTTCCCGGCCGAGCGCGCTCCGGACGACCCGCCCCGGGTCCCCGCCGGGCGACCCGCCGTCGAGCCCGCACCGCCGGC
>JAOPXG010000401.1 GCA_025965275.1 Nocardioides sp. | reverse complement strand
CCAGCGCTCCGAGGCGAGCCGCTCCGTCGAGCATGGAGTACTCGGTGTGGACGTGGAGGTGGACGAAGGAGTCCTGGGAGCCTGTCGCCATCGTCGCGGGCCACTCCTCGGCTGATCTCGGATAGGTGTTCTGTGCTGTCTTCAGGGCGTGCGGCATCGGCCACGGCAGAGGCCGTGACGGTCGTCCTGGGGGAAGACCGTCAGACTACGCGACTGCTGACAACAGGCTAGGGCGGCACACCGACACTGTCTCGACACGCCGGTCGCGCGCTCGTTGCTCGCTCGCGCGGCTGCTCGACCTGGCTGCTGGGTCCTGATCCTCGCAAGCTCGGATCAGGGCAGCTCAAGGCTCTCGGTGATGATCGTGTGCACGATCCGGGAGAGTCGCTCGGCACCGAGGGCGGGCGCTCGCAGCGCCATCGCCTCCGCGATCGCCCGCTCGCGGGCAGGGTCGCGAGTGGTGTCGGTCTTGTGGGGCTGCACCGCGTGGGTGAGGGCGGCCCGCCGGGCGAGCAGGTCGCCGAGCTCCTCGTCGACCTCGTCGATCAGCCCACGGAGGAACGTCAGCGGGTCCTCCCCCGGCCACGCCATCCGGAGGTCGGGCGCCCGCTCCTCGTTGGCGGCCCCGTCGGTGTGCTCGAGCTCGACGAGCCCGTGCCGGAGGTAGAACCCCCGGGCGGGCGTGTTCATCTCGAAGACCCACAGGCAGAAGCCGCCGGGGCGCCGAGCCTTGACGACGTCGAGGAGCGCCGAGCCGACGCCCTGACCGGCGTACGACGGGGCGACGTAGAGGTCGTCGAGCCAGGTGGCGGTCACCCGGGCGTAGCCTGCGACGACGCCGCCGACCTCGGCGACCCAGACCTCGTCCTCGGCCAGCTTGGCGGCGAGCCAGGCGTGGACCTCGTCGTCGGTGTGGATGCCGGGCGGCATCGCGGCCTCACGGCGCGCGGCGATCTGCACCTCGGCGACGGCGCCGGCGTCGGTCATGACCGCGGGTCGGAGCAGGAGGTCAGTGCTCATCGCGGACGACCTCCAGTGCATGCGCGAGGTCCTCCGGGTACTCGGTCTCGTACTCGACGTGCTCGCCGGTGTCGGGGTGCTCGAAGCCGAGGCGCACGGCGTGCAGCCACTGACGCTCCAGGCCGCAGCGCTTGGCCAGCGTCGGGTCGGCGCCGTAGGTGAGGTCGCCGACGCACGGGTGCTTGAGGGCGGCCATGTGCACCCGGATCTGGTGGGTGCGGCCGGTCTCGAGGTGGACCTCGAGGAGGCTGGCGAACCGGTGTGCCTCGAGGGTCTCGTAGTGGGTGACGCTGTGCCGGCCGTCGGCCATCACGGCGAACTTCCAGTCGGACTTCGGGTGCCGGCCGATGGGGGCGTCGATGGTGCCCTCGAGCGGGTCCGGGTGGCCCTGCACGAGCGCGTGGTAGACCTTGTCGACCGTGCGGTGCCGGAAGGCGTTCTTGAGCACCGAGTAGGCGTGCTCGGACTTGCAGATCACCATCACGCCCGACGTACCGACGTCGAGACGCTGGACGATGCCCTGCCGCTCGGAGGCGCCGCTGGTGGAGATCCGGAAGCCGGCGCCGGCGAGGTGCCCGACGACGGTCGGCCCGTTCCAGCCGGGCGAGGGGTGCACGGCGACGCCGACGGGCTTGTCGATCACCACGATGGCGTCGTCGTCGTGGATGATCTTGATCCCCTCGACGATCTCGGGGACGACCATCAGCGGGTCGGTGAGGATCGGGATCGTGACGTCGAGGATCGCCCCCGGCATCACCCGGTCGCTCTTGCCGACGGCGGCACCGTCGACGGCGACGTGACCCTCGGCGATCAGGTCGGCGGCCCGGGTGCGCGAGAGCCCGAACATCCGCGCCATGGCAGCGTCGACCCGCTCCCCGGCGAGGCCATCGGGCACCGGAAGCGTCCGGTGGTCGGCCCCCCGGTTCACGCGGTCGTCTCCGAGGACTGCTCGGGGGTGTCGTCGCGGGCCGTGCGGCTGCCGTCGACGCGGACGCCGCGGTAGACCTGGACCAGGATGAGCACGGCGGCGGCGTCGATGCACATGTCGGCGACGTTGAAGATCGGCCAGTGCGGGAGCATGAAGAAGTCGATGACGTGGCCGCGCAGCGGGCCGGGCTCGCGCACCAGCCGGTCGGTGAGGTTGCCCCCCACCCCGGCGAGGAGCAGGCCGAGCGCGACGGCCCAGCCGGCGCTGCCGACCCGGCGTACGACGTAGAGGATCACCAGCACGGCGACGATGGCGACGCAGGTGAAGATCTCGGTGTAGCCGGTGCCGGTGCTGAAGGCCGCGCCGGAGTTGCGGACGAGATGGAGCACGAACAGGTCGCCCACGAGCTTGACGTCGGGGCGGTCGGTGAGCTTCTCGACGGCGACGATCTTGGACACCACGTCGACGGCGTACGCCGCGAGCGCGACGCCCGCGAAGAGCACCAGCAACCGGGTTCGAGAGGCGCGGCGAGGGGTCGGCCGGTCGACGGACTGGTCGTGCGCGTCGCCGGTCAGCGACGCTCCTCGCGCTGCTTGCATGTCATGCACAGTGTGGCACGCGGGAAGGCCATGAGCCGCATCTTGCCGATGGGGTTGCCGCAGGACTCGCACACGCCGTACGTGCCGTCGTCGATGCGGGCCAGGGCCCGGTCGATCTGGGCCAGCTTGTCGTGCTCGCTGTTGAGCACGGTCAGCTCGTGGTCGCGCTCGAAGCTGGTCGCGCCCAGGTCGGCCTGGTCCTGGCCGGCACCGTCACCGGAGTCGCGCATCAGCCCGTTGAGCTCGGAGTCGAGGCTCTGGATGATCTCCTCGCTGTGCGCACGCTGGGTGTGGAGCTCGTCGAGGACCTCCTTGAGCTCGGCCTTCGTCCACTTGGCCTCGCCCTCCTGGACCACCAGCGCGCTGGGCGACGCCTTGCGCGCCGGCGCGGCCTTCTTCGCGGGGGCCCCCGCCTTCGCAACGGGGGCGGCGGTCTTGGCCGGAGTGACCTTCTTCACGGGCGCAGCCTTCTTCGCAGGAGCGGTCTTCTTCGCCGGAGCGGCCTTCTTCACGGGGGCAGCCTTCTTGGCCGGCGCCGCCTTCTTCACGGGGGCAGCCTTCTTGGCCGGCGCGGCCTTCTTCGCAGGCGCGGCCTTCTTCGCGAGCGCGGCCTTCTTCGCGAGCGCGGCCTTCTTCGCCGGCGCCGCCTTCTTCGCAGCGGCCTTCTTCACGGGCGCAGCCTTCTTCGCCGGCGCGGCCTTCTTGGCAGCGGCCTTCTTCACGGGCGCGGCCTTCTTGGCAGGGGCGGCCTTCGCGGCGCCGTTCTTCGTCGTGGCCTTCGCCGTCTTGTCGGCGGGTCGTCGTGTGATCACCTTGCGGGCGGCGGTGGCCGCTTGCCCGGCGAGTGACTTCCTCGTGCTGCGGGCCATGGACGGGCCTCCTCCGGCCTCGACTGCCGTGGCTTGAGCCACAGTTGTGCACGGAGGGTAGCCGGTGACCCCGACCCCCTCAAATCAGGCGCACCGTGGACATGCCAAAGCGGCCGGCCCCCGAAGGGACCGGCCGCCCGTTGGAACGGGTGGCCTCAGGCCTCGTCCTCGCCCAGGATCGAGCGCAGCCGCTTGGGAGCGGGCTGCTCGTCGCCGGCGGAGGCCGGGGCCTCCGAGGAGCTGCTGAGGGCCTCGAGCTGCTGGCTGAAGTAGCTCTTCAGGCGGGAGCGGTACTCGCGCTCGAACGAGCGGAGGTTCTCCACCTCGCCGTTGAGCTTGTCGCGCTCCTTCTCCAGGTCGCCGAACATCTGGCGACGGCGCTCGGCCGTCTCCGAGTCGAGCATCTGGGCCCGGGTGCGGGCGTCCGCCTCGAGGCGGTCGGCCTTGCCCTTGGACTCGGACTCCAGGCGCTCGGCCTTGGTCCGGGCCTCGCCCACGATCTTGTCGGCGTCGTTCTTGGCCTCTTCGACCAGCTCGTCGGCGTTGCGGGTCGCGATCTCGAGCAGCCGGGCCGCAGCGTTCGACGCCTGCGGGACGGTCTCGACCCGGATCGTCTCGACCGGGCTAGCGACCACCACCGGGGTGGGCGTCGCGACCGGGGTGGGCTCGGGTTCGGGAGCCTTCTGCTCCTCGACCTGGGGCTGCGGCGCGGTCGTGGTGACGGCACCGGAGCCCTGAGCGGCGGACAACTTCGACCTGAGCTCGTCGTTGTCCTTCGTGAGCCGCGCCAGCTCGGCCTCCACCTCGTCGAGGAACTGGTCGACCTCGCCCATGTCGTAGCCCTCGCGGAGCCGGACGGGC
>JAOPXG010000397.1 GCA_025965275.1 Nocardioides sp. | reverse complement strand
GCCCAGTCCACGGCGAGCTTGAACTGCTCGAGGGCGGCCGCGTCCTCGGCTGACTTCTGGTCGCAGACGGCAGCCAGCACCGCACCTGCGGTGTCGAGATCGGTGGTGGCTGCCATGGATCAAGCCAAGCACTGACCGCCGACAGTCAGACCCCCAGAACCCGCTTGTACACAGGGTTCTGAGCAATCGGAAAGTAAAATCTCGGGGCGGTGACCACGACGGTCGACCCGCGCCGGCCCGTAGGCGGACCGGGGCTGGAAATCGCCGCCGTAACCACGGCGGACGGCGACCACGTCATGCTGTAAATCCCTAGAAGCGGCCCGCAGGCCGAACCAGGGAGGGCGGGTCGGCTGCGGTGGTTTCGAGACCGGACTTCGTCCTTCCTCAACCACCGGGTCACTCGTCGGGGGACTCCGACGGGGTGGGTGACTCCGACACGTAGTCGGGGTCGAGGATCGGGCGGGAGGTCTCGTCGATCTGGGCGGTCACGCTGTCGAGGTCGAGAACGCCGACGCCGTAGACGAGCTGCTTGAGGTCGGGTTGTACGGCGGTCTCGAGCTCCGGGAGGGTGTCGATCTCCGGCCACAGGGTCATCGAGCGGACGCTGGTGTTGAAGAAGGCCGAGTGCTCGGGCTGACGGCCTGGCTGCAGGAAGTCGTCGGAGAGGGCGACCTCGAGGTTCGCGGGCGCGAGGTAGCCGGTGCGGGTCACGCGGGCGACGGACTCGGCGGACAGCTCGTGGACCATGAAGTCGGCGGCGGCGGGGGTGTTCGCGGCATCGGCCGACAGGCACAGGCCGGTGACGTCGCCGACGGTCGACGCGGAGTCGAGCACCGGCATCGGCATCACGTCGAAGGCGAGGCCCGGGACGAGCCGCAGCTGCGGCACCAGCGAGCGGTAGCCGGCGATCATGCCGAGCTTGCCACGCTCGAACCAGCTGATCGGGCCGGCGTCGGCGAGCTGCTGCTCGTCGAGCGTGACCTGCGGCTTGCGAAGCAGCTCGAGGGTGCGCTCGAGCGCGGCCTTCGAGTCGTCGCTGGAGAGGCTGAGCGACTTCGGGTCGGTGGGGTCGTCGAAGACCGAGCCGCCGCCCGACTCGATGAACGGCGAGAGCCCGGGCAGGGTGGGCGCGATGTGCACGCCCTTGGTGCCGCGGCGGGGTCGCGAGGCGAACTCGGCCGCGGCGGTGAACTGGTCGAAGTTCCAGCTGGTGGCGTCGTCGTCGGGAGCGTCGAGCCCCCGGTTGCGCATCCGGTCGAAGTTGACCAGGTCCTTGTTGTAGTAGATGACCATCGGCGAGACGCCGTACGGCATGCACTGGAGCCGGTCGTCGGCGCTGAAGGCCTGCAGCGCGTCGCGCGAGTAGTCGTCGCCGAAGTCGACGCCGCGCCCGTCGAGGAGCTCGTCGACCGGCTGCGTGTAGCCCTTGGCCTGCAGCCAGGTGAGGTCGCCGCGGGAGACGAGGAAGACGTCGGGCACGTCGGTGCCGCTCTCCAGCGCCGCGCGCATCGAAGCGTGGTCGGGCCAGGTCTTCATGGTGACCTCGCCGTCGTGGTCACCGGCGTTCCAGATGTCAGCGGTCGCCCGGAACGACGCCAGCTGGTCCTGGGGGCCGTAGACACCGAAGGTCAGGTCGCCGCTGCGCGGGACGGCGGCGGTCGTGGGCGTCGGGGTCGGCTCGTCCGACCCGCCGGTGCACCCGGCACCGGCCAGGGCGACGGACAGCACCGTCACGGCACCCACCACGATCCGACTCGCCCTCACCCTGCACACTCCTTGCACACGTCAGCCCACCACGGGTGCCCGAGGCGAGCCCGGGCTCGGGCCACCCTATCGACTGTCCAAGACAGTCCGTCCGGACAGCATGTCGTTGCCCGCTCGCGGACCGCCGCGTCCCTACGATGATCGGGTGCCTCGGGTCCGGATGCCGTCTCTGCTCGCCCTGACCCTCGCCACCACCGTGCTGCTCGCCGGCTGCGCGACGGGCGACGAGCCCGGCGCGGCACCGGCCGGCCCCGACACCCCGGCCGCCACCAGCCCCGGTGCCACCGGTACGCCGGCCACGTCACCGTCGCCGAGCGACCCGCCGCCCGCGACGGCACCCACGCGGACGCCGCGCGACCACAAGACCGGCGCGCTCGGACCCCGAGCGCGGGCGCAGTCGGTCGACGCCCACCTCCTGGCCGCCGACCGGATGCCCGCGGTCGGAGACGGCCCCTGGACCATCGCGTCCACCGCGCCCGAGGACCCTTCCGCCGCGGAGGCCGTCGGCGCCTGCCAGAAGACGGCGCTCGGCACGATCGGCGCGATGTCGTCGGTCCGGCGCACCTTCACCGGCCCCCACGGGATCACGGCCACCCAGGTGGTCGCCGTCTTCCCCGACTCGCGCTCGGCCTGGCGGGCCCACGGGGTGCTGGCCGCATGGCGCGACGACTGCGAGCAGCGTCTCGACTTCCCGCGCGCCGTGGTCGGCCCGCTCCAGCAGGTGCGCGTGCACGCGGGGACCGGCGACAGCTACCGCGCGGCGTACGGCCGCAAGGCCCGGGGTGGGATGCGGGCCGCCGGCCTCGGCATCCTGCGCACCGGCAGCTACCTGACCGTGGTCGAGATCACTGCCGGGCCGGGCGCCTACCCCGACGACTGGGACCCCGCACGGGTCGCGGTGCGCCGGATCTCGCGCACCTTCTGACCTCGGCCTCAGCCGAGGGTGTGGAACGCGCGGGCCTCGGCGACCACCCGGTCGAAGGTACGTCGGTCGAGCGCCGCCCCTTCCCGTCGTACGGCGTCGGTCGCGAGCGTGATCAGCCGGTCCAGCCGGACCTCGCTCGGGCGCCCCTGCGGGTCCCAGCCACCGGTGCCGACATCCATCCAGTGCCGGCCCCACCGGGCCTCGTCGGCGGCGTCGCGGTCGTGGTCCTTGCTGGTGAGCATCAGGCCGAGCCACTGCCCGTCGCTCTGACCGACCAGCAGCACCGGGCGGTCCTTGCCCTGGCTCGGGTCGTCCTCGAACGGCACCCAGCCCCAGACGACCTCGCCCGGGTCGGGGCGGCCGTCCGCTCGGGGGGCGTACGAGACGATCGGCGAGGTCGTGACGGTCCGGCGGCCGAAGAGCCGGCGCAGCGTTCGAGCGGGGGATCGCATGCGTCGAGCCTAGAGACCTGGAGACGGAGTACGCCGGACCGGGAGCGCCTCACG
This sequence comes from Nocardioides sp., assembly GCA_025965275.1. Classification (GTDB taxonomy): domain Bacteria; phylum Actinomycetota; class Actinomycetes; order Propionibacteriales; family Nocardioidaceae; genus Nocardioides. The sequence continues at coordinate 2,808 of JAOPXG010000397.1, read as the reverse complement.
GCGCGTGGCCGCTCGAAGCGGCTTACTTTGGGACCCGGGGCTGCCACGGCCCGACGTACTCCACTGGAGAGTCTACCGGCCCGACGTGTCAGGCCAAGCCGTGATCGAGCTCGGCGTGGCCCGCGGCCTCGAGCTGTTCGGAGAGCACCAGCATCCGCTGGACCTCGGCCTCGGTCGGGTCGCTGAGCGAGGCCCGGCCGGTCGCGACGACCCGGGCGAAGGAGGCCGCGCGCAGGAGCACGTCGGCGAAGTCGCTGCCCGCGATGCCGCGCAGCACCTGGTCGACCATCGCCTTGAGCTGCTCGGGCCCCGGCGGCTCGGCGACACCGGCCACGACCCGGGCGACCTGGGCGCTGCGTCGGCCCGCCTCGAACTCGCGGGCGACGCCCGCCGGGTCGGCGTACACCCACGACCGCAGCAGGTAGAGCCGCCACAGGCAGCCGGCGAGCGAGTCGGCCGGCGAGCCCGACCAGACCTCGGCGATCGTCTCGATGCCCTCGGTGTCGGCGAGGTGGAGCAGCCGCTCGGCGACCTCGGCGTCCCCCGTCTTGCGGGCGCCCCGCACCAGCAGCATCGCGGCCCGGTCGGCGGCCTCGCTGACGAGCGCCGGGTCGGTGCCGCCCACCAGCGACTCGAAGAAGTTGCCGCCGGGGGTCACCGGTCGGTGATGGGGTCGGTCGTTCACGCCTGCAGGCTACGTCGGATGCGGCTGTCGCTGACCGGGTAGGCCGTGCCGAGCTGCTGGGCCCACAGCGAGACGCGGTACTCCTCCAGCATCCAGCGCACCTCGCGCAGGTGCGCGCCGGGCGGGCGGCCGTCCGGGAGCGCGTCGACCTGGTGCAGGTAGGCCTGCTGGAGGTCGGCGATCTGGCCCATCAGCTGACGGTCGCGGTTGACCTGGCCGGGCAGCTTCTCGCGGCGCTGCTCGAGCGCGGTGAGGTAGGTCGGGTAGCGCCGCAGCTGGGTGGCTCCGGCCTCCCCGACGAAGCCGCGGTGCACCAGTCGCTCGAGCTGGGCGCGCATGTCGGTGAGCGCCGGGAGCAGCGCCATGTCGGCGCGGCCGCTGAGCGCCTTCTCGGCCTTGCGCCAGGCGTCCAGCACCCGCATCACGTCGGCCATCGTCGCGCGCAGGTGGGCCTCGTGGTCGCGGGCGGCCTCGGCCTTGAGCGCGTCGTACGACGCCCGGTCGCGCACCACCGGACGCGCGTCGACGACGGCCTGCACGACGGCGGCGCGCACGTCGTCGAGCAGCTCGGCGACGGTGGGGTACGGCGAGCCCGCAAGCCCGAGCTTCTCGACGTTGGTCAGGCTGTCGAGGACCTTCTTCACCGGCGAGGCGAGCTCGAGCAGCAGCAGGCGTCGTACGCCGAGCCGGTGCCGCGCCTCCTGCTCAGCAGCCGACCCGAAGACCTGCAGCCCGACGGTGCCGCCCTCGTCGACCAGGGCCGGGAAGGCCTGCACCTCGTGGCCGGCCCGGCGCTGCGTGAACGACGGCTCGATGGTGCCGAAGACCCACGACGTCTCGCCGGTGCGGGCCAGCCCGCTCTCGGACGCGACCTCGGCCATCGCCTGCGCGAACTTCGGCCGCAACGGCTCCTTGAGCGCCTCGAGGTCCTTGCCGCGGGCCTGCTCGGCCCCGGACTCGTCGACGACGCGGAAGATCGGCCGCAGGTGCTCGGGCACCTTCGACCAGTCCCACGCCTCACGCGGGACGAGCACGCCGGTGGTCGATCGGCACCAGCGCTCCAGGGCGTCGAGGAGCGGCTCCTCCCCCGCCGGAACCGCGGCCAGGAACTCGCGCGCCTTGTTGGGGGCGGGCACGAAGTTGACCCTCAGGTTCTTCGGCAGGCTGCGGATCAGGCTGGTCACCAGCTCCTCGCGCAGCCCGGGGACGTTCCACGAGAAGTCGTCGGCCTCGACCCGGTTGAGGGTCGCGACCGGGACGTCGATGATCAGCCCGTCGTCGGCGGTGCCGGGCTCGAAGTGGTAGCTGATCGGGAAGGTCAATCCTTCCGACTCCCACTGCTCGGGGTAGTCGGCCTCGCTGATCGCGTCGGCGCCGTCGTGGGTGAGCATCGACGGGTCGAAGTCCAGCAGGTCGGGCCGCTGCCGGCGCTCCTGCTTCCACCACTGGTCGAAGTGCGCCCCGCTCACGACCTCGGCGCCCACCCGCGCGTCGTAGAAGTCGAAGAGGGTCTGCTCGTCGACCACGATGTCGCGGCGCCTGGCGCGGTGCTCGAGCTCCTCGGCCTCTTCGAGCAGCCGCCGGTTGGTGTCGAGGAAGCGGTGCCGGCTGTTCCACTCGCCGTAGACCAGGGCGTGCCGGATGAACAGCTCGCGGGACAGCTCGACATCGACCTTGCCGAAGACCACGGGGCGGTCGGCGACGAGCGGCACGCCGTAAAGCGTCACCCGCTCGTTGGCCATCACCGAGGCACGCTTCTTCGACCAGTGCGGCTCGGAGTAGCTGCGCATCACCAGGTGCTCGCCCAGCTCCTCGGCCCACTCCGGCTTGATCGCGGCGTTCTGCCGGGCCCACAGCCGCGAGGTCTCGACCAGCTCGCCGGCCATCAGGAACTGGGGGCTCTTCCGGGCCAGCCCGCTGCCCGGGAAGATCGCGAACCTGGCGCCGCGGGCGCCGAGGTATTCGCGCATCGGGCGCCGACCACCCACCTTCTCCTTGTCGCGCTCGTCGAGCAGCCCGATGTGCGAGAGCAGCCCGGCCAGCAGGGACTGGTGGATGCCGTCGGCATCAGGCAGGTCGGCGGGCGGGCCGAGCCGGATCTCCATCTCCTTGCAGACCTGGCG
>JAOPXG010000380.1 GCA_025965275.1 Nocardioides sp. | reverse complement strand
GGCGAGCCGGGAAGCGACCGCAACCACACACCCGCCTGGCCACCTTGTCAGACGGTCGGTGCGCAACCCGAAGCGGTCGGCGGGCCGGGCCAGGAGGGTGGTCGGGTTGCGGGGATCTCGACACGGTCGCAGAGCGACCTGCTCGATCAACGGCGAGCGAGGCGGGCGTTGTCAGCCTGTCGGCGCGCAACCCGAAGCAGCCCGCCCGCCGAGGCCAGGGAGGGCGGTCGGGCTGCGGGGATCTCGACACGGTCGCAGAGCGACCTGCTCGATCAACGGCGGGCGGGCCGGGAAGCGGCCGCGGCCACCCGCCCGCCGTACCCCGTTGTCGGCCTGTCGGCGCGCAACCGAAGCAGCCCGCGGGCCGGACCAGGAGGATGGTCGGGTTGCGGGGATCTCGACACGGTCGCAGAGCGACCTGCTCGATCAACGGCGGGTGGGCCGGCAGCGGCCGCAGCCACCGCCCCGATCAGCCCTGGCGCAGGCCCGACAGCCCGGAGCCGACGGCACCGACGGCGGGGCCGATGAGGGTGAAGGCGGTCTTCTTCGAGATCGTGCCGCCCTTCATCCCGAGGTAGCCGGTCGCGGCGTCACCGGCGTCGACCGCGATGCCGACGAGGGCGAGGTTGCGGCGGGTCTTGCCCCGGACCAGCAGCGTGACCAGCCCGAGGGCGACCTCGCGGATCCCGAAGAGCCGGGTGACGTAGGACAGCTGCGGGTTGGCCGCGGCGTCGAGCTGGAAGGCCTTCGCGGCGAGGTCGGGGTTCGCGACGGCGAGGGTGCCGACCGCGATCCGGCCGAGGGAGAGTCCGATCACAGGGTTCATGGCGAGCACGTTAGCGGTGCGGTGCCCACCTGTTCCGTGACAGGCTCGCCGTATGGACCTGTACGACGTGATGCGCACGACCCCGGCCGTCCGGGAGTTCACCGACGACCCGCTGCCCGACGAGACCCTGCGCCGGATCCTCGACAACGCGCGGTTCGCGCCCAGCGGCGGCAACCGGCAGGGGACGCACGTGATCGTGGTGACCGAGCAGGGCACCCGGGAGGCGCTCGTCGAGCTGTACGGCCCCACCGTGCGCCGCTACGTCGCCCAGGCGAAGGCGGGCCAGAGCCCGTGGAACAGCCTCGAGCCGCCGATCCCGACACCCGAGGAGATCGCGGCGACCAACGTGCCGGAGCAGTTCACCAAGCCCGTGCTCACCGCGCCGGTCGTGCTTGTCGTGTGCGTCGACCTCGGCGTCGTCGCCTCGACGGACCAGGAACTCGACCGGGTCGGCGTGATCAGCGGCGCCTCGGTCTATCCGCTGGTGTGGAACATCCTGCTCGCGGCGCGCAACGAGGGTTTCGGCGGCACCATCACGACGATGATGGCCCCGGCCGAGCCGGCCGTGCGCGGACTGCTGGGCATCCCCGATCAGTACGCGGTCGCCGCGGTCCTCCCGCTCGGCAAGCCGGTCAAGGTGCTCACGAAGCTGCGTCGCACCCCGGTCGAGGAGTTCGTCACGCGGGAGAGGTTCGACGGCGCGCCGTTCTGAGCGCCCGAGACCGGCTCAGTCGACGTACGCCGACACCCAGCGGTCGATCTCGTCGTACGCCTGCGCCCGCGGCTCGGGCAGGGAGAGCACCACGTCGTGGCGGGCGCCGTGGATCGCGACGTAGGTGATGTGCCGGCCCAGGGCGACCGCCCAGCGGCGGATCTGGGGCACCTCGAGCACGATGTCGTAGGCGTGCACGTCCTCGCCCATCTCCTTGGGCCACCGGGTGTCGCCCGAGGAGAGCACCAGGACCGGGCAGCCGACCTCGAGTCCGCGGTGCAGCTCGTGGTGGCCGAGACGGATCGCGCGCAGCCACCCGGCGTACACCGGCCACGACTCGATCGGCTTCCACTCCAGGTTGAAGTCCCACTCGCCGTCGTGCTCGGCGTGGAGGCCCCGGGTGTAGAAGCCGTCGACCTTGCGCGGGATCTCGCGGCGCGGCCGGCGCGCGCCGATCCGGTTCAGGACCGTGGTGCCGACGGTGCGGACCAGCGCGCCGCCCTGCATGTCGAGCCAGGGGGAGTTGAGCACCATCCCGGCGAGGCCGGGCTGGCGCTCGTTGGCCCAGAGCGACACGATCAGGCCGCCGGTCGAGTGGGCGCTCATCACGACGTGGTCGTGGCCGTCCCGCTCCGTCACCCGGTGCCAGGCGGCGTCGAGGTCGGGGAAGTACTCACGCAGGTCGGTGACGAAGTTGGGGGTCTGGTGGGGTCGCAGCGAGCGGCCGTACTTGCGCAGGTCGAGCGCGTAGAAGTCGTAGCCGCGCTCGTTCCACCACTCCGCGTAGGCCGTCTGGAAGAAGTAGTCGGCGAACCCGTGCACGTAGAGGACCGCGCGAGTGGTCGGCTCGGCCGCACGTCGTACGACGAGGGTCGCGACGACCGCGCCCTCGTCGTCGGGCGGCAGCCCGATCGTCTCGGCGAGGTAGGGCTCGCCCAGGACGTCGGGAACGAGCTCGTCGAAGGCACCGATGCTCATGGGACGAGTCTTTCAGCACGGACCCGGAGCGCGAGCTCCGGCTCGTTCGTGGTCACCAGCCAGGCCCGGCCCGGCCGGAGCCAGTGCCGCAGCGAGTCCTCGGTGTTCACCGTCCACACGAGCAGCGGCAGCCGCCGCCGGCGCGCGAACCGCGCCACGCCCAAGCGCGCCAGCCAGTGGTGAGCGACCACGACGTTGGCCCGGGACTGGCGGTAGCGCACGTGCGGCCACACCTCCGAGACGCGCACCTTGATCTGCCGCCAGACCGGGAAGCCGGTGACGCCGCGTCCGAGCGACAGCCCGACGAGCAGGCCGTGGCCGAGCACGTCGGCCCAGTCGCGGACCGCCTTGACCGAGCGGTCGTCGAGCGTGGTCACGACGAGGTTCTCGGCGCCCAGCCGCGCGACGGCACGGGTCACCGCCGCGACCTCGTACGTCGTGCTGGTGAGCTCGTAGGCCGCGTCGGGGGAGACGAACTTGAGGTCGAGGTGGGCGCGCTTGCCGGTGTCGGCCAGCAGCCCGAGCACCTCGTCGTACAGCAGCACGTCGGGGACGACCGCGAAGAGCCCGTCGAGAGACAGGTCGGCGAGCGGCACGTCGGTGCCGTCGACCTCGACGACGGCGTCGTGGAAGAGCACGAACGTGCCGTCACCGCAGCGCTGCACGTCGAACTCCACGAACTCGACGTCGAGACCGAGCGCGCGCTCCACGTCGGCCCGCGTCAGGCAGCGGTGGGCGCTGACCAGGACCCGCTCCTCTCGGTTCATCGAGTCCCAGCGTAGGCGGCGGCCGCACGGACCAGGCCGGCCAGGAGGCCGACGTCGGCTGCCGTCTCCGGGTGCCACTGGACGCCGACGCTGAACCGGTCGCCCGGCGCCTCCATCGCCTCGAGCGTGCCGTCGGCGGCGTGCGCCGCCGCGACGTAACCGGGGTGGTCGCGCACCGACTGGTGGTGGTGGCAGTTGACGCTCAGCCGTTCGCCGACCAGCCCCGCGACCCGGGTGCCGGTCGTGGTGGTGACCTCGACGGCGCCGAACTCGTCCCCGCCCGGGCTGTGCCGCTCGTGGTCGACCAGGTCGGGCAGGTGCTGGTCGAGGCTGCCGCCCGCGTGCACGGCCATCACCTGCATGCCGCGGCACACGCCCAGCACCGGCAGACCGACTGCTTCGGCCGCGTCGAGCAGCGCCGTCTCCCAGGCGTCCCGGTCGGGCCGCCACGCGGCCGTACGGGGGTGCGGGTGCGCGCCGTACCGGTCCGGGTCGACGTCGGCGCCGCCGCTGATGACGAGCCCGTCGAGCCGGGCGACCACCGTGTCGGCAGCGCCGGGCTGGCCAACCGGCGCGAGCAGCACCGGCACGCCGCCGGTGGCCTCGACGGCCTCGGCGTACAGCGTGGGCAGCAGGTCGGCCCGCTTGTGCCACACCCCCCACGCCGCGTCCTCGCGGTAGGTCGTCAAGCCGATGAGCGGAGCAGTCATGTCAGAGTGGAGTCACGTAGGCGCCGGAGATGCCGCCGTCGACGAGGAACGTGCTCGCGGTCATGAACGACGAGTCGTCGGAGGCCAGGAACAGCACGGCCGAGGCCATCTCCTCGGGCTCGCCGAAGCGTCCCATCGGCACGTGCACGAGCCGGCGCGCGGCCCGCTCGGCGTCCTTGGCGAAGAGCTCCTGGAGCAGGGGCGTGTTGACCGGCCCGGGGCAGAGCGCGTTGACGCGCACCCCCTGGCGGGCGAACTGCACGCCCAGCTCGCGGGTCATCGACAGCACCCCACCCTTCGAGGCGGAGTAGGAGATCTGCGACGTGGCCGCACCCATCACCGCGACGAACGACGCGGTGTTGATGATCGAGCCCCTGCCCTGCTCGAGCATGTAGGGGAGGGCGGCCTTGCAGCACAGGTAGACGCTGGTCAGGTTGACCTCCTGCACCCGGCGCCACGCGTCCAGCTCGGTGTCGAGGATCGAGTCGTCGTCGGGCGGGCTGATGCCGGCGTTGTTGAACGCGATGTCGACCGAGCCGTAGGTGTCCTTCGCCGTCTTGAAGAGGGCGTCGACCTCCTCCTTGCTGGTGACGTCGACGTGCACGTACGTCGCGATCTCGGCGCCGCCGAGCTGCCCGACGAGCTCGTGTCCGCGCTGGTCGTCGATGTCGCCGATGACGACCTTGGCGCCCTCCTCGACGAAGCGCTGCACCGTTGCCAGGCCGATGCCCGAGCAGCCGCCGGTGACGACCGCGACCCGGTCCTGGATGCGTCCTGCCATGAGTTGAAGGTTCCTTTCGGCTTACCGGGTTTCGAGACGGTTGCCAGCGCAACCTCCTCAACCACCGGAGATCAGTGGGCGATGAAGACGTTCTTCTCCTCGGTGAACGCCATGGGGGCGTCCGGACCGAGCTCGCGGCCGAGGCCCGACTGCTTGTAGCCGCCGAACGGCGTCCAGTAGCGGACCGCGGAGTGCGAGTTGACGCTGAGGTTGCCGCTCTCGACCGCGCGGGCCACCCGCAGGCCCCGGCCCAGGTCGCGGGTGTAGATCGACCCGGACAGGCCGTACTCCGTGTCGTTGGCGAGGGCGACGGCGTGCTCCTCGTCGTCGAAGGGCATCACCGCGACCACCGGGCCGAAGACCTCCTCGCGCCAGATCCGGGCTCCGGCGTCCTCGGTGGTGACCACGCTGGGGGGCACCCAGAACCCGTCGCCACCGGGCGTCGAGCCGGCGAAGGCCACGTCGACCTCGTCGAGGAAGCCGGTCACGGTCTCCTTCTGGCGCGCCGAGATCAGCGGACCCATCTCGCTCGACTCGTCGGTCGGGTCCAGGACCCGCATGCCGGTGATGGCCGGCTCGAGCTTGCTGAGGAACTCGTCGTACGCCGAGCGCTCCACCAGGATCCGGGACCGGGCGCAGCAGTCCTGACCGGCGTTGTCGAAGACGGCGTACGGCGCCGTCGCGGCGGCCTGCTGGAGATCGGCGTCGGCGAACACGAGATTGGCGCTCTTGCCGCCGAGCTCGAGGGTGACCCGCTTGACCTGCTCGGCGCAGCCGGCCATGACCGCCTTGCCGACGCGGGTCGATCCGGTGAAGACGATCTTGCGCACGTCGGGGTGCTCGACGAGCCGCTGCCCGACCACCGGGCCGGCTCCGGGCAGGACGGTGAAGACGTCGGGCGGCAGGCCGGCTTCGAGGGCCAGCTCGGCAAGGCGCAACGCGGTCAGCGGGGTGAGCTCGGCCGGCTTGAGCACGACGGTGTTGCCGGCCGCGAGCGCCGGTGCGAACGCCCAGGCCGCGATGGGCATCGGGAAGTTCCACGGGACGATCGCGCCGACCACGCCGAGGGGCTCGTGGAAGGTGATGTCGATCCCTCCCGCGACCGGGATCTGCCGGCCGAAGAGCCGCTCCGGCGCGGCGCTGTAGTACGTCAGGACGTCGCGGACGTTGCCGGCCTCCCAGCGGGCGTTGCCGATGGTGTGGCCGGCGTTACGGACCTCGAGCTGCGCGAGCTCCTCGACGTGGTCGTCCACCTGCTCGGCGAACCGGCGCAGCAACCGACCGCGGTCGGCCGGGCTGACGGCGCGCCAGCTGGCAAAGGCCTGCTGCGCGCGCGCCACCGCTGCATCGGTCTCGGCCACGCGGGCCATCGGGACGGTCGTGAGGACCTGCTCGGTGGTCGGGTTGACGACGTCGTACGACGTCACGTCGGTCACAGCCGCTCGAACCCCCGGAACCGCTCCCAGTCCGTCACGGCCGCCCCGAAGGCGGCCAGCTCGACGGCGGCCATGTTGGCGTAGTGGTCGACCACGTCGTCGCCGAAGGTACGACGGGCGAACGCACTGCCCCGCCACAGCTCGAGCGCCTCCCCGAGGCTGGTCGGCACGCGCGCGGCGTCCGGGTCGCCGTAGGCGTTGCCCTCGAACGCCGGCTCGAGCTCGAGCTCCTCCTCGATCCCGGCGAGACCGGCGGCGATGACAGCCGCGGTTGCAAGGTAGGGGTTGACGTCGCCGCCGGGGATGCGGTTCTCCAGGCGCAACGACTCACCATGCCCGACGAGGCGGAACGCGCAGGTGCGGTTGTCGCGGCCCCACCGCAGCGCCGTGGGTGCGAACGAGCCCTCGACGTAGCGCTTGTAGGAGTTGATGTTCGGTGCCAGCAGGAGGGTGAGCTCGCGCATGTAGGTCAGCTGCCCGGCGACGAACGACCGGCCGGTGGCCGACATGCCGTCGCCGTCTGCCATGACCATGGATCCGTCGAGGCCGCGGAAGCTGCAGTGGATGTGGCACGAGTTGCCTTCGCGTGCGTCGTACTTCGCCATGAAGGTGAGGGCGACCCCGTCCTGCGCGGCGATCTCCTTGGCACCGTTCTTGTAGATGACGTGGCCATCACAGGCGACCGACGCCTCGTCGTACCGGAAGGCGATCTCGTGCTGTCCGAGGTTGCACTCGCCCTTGGCCGACTCGACGACAAGGCCTGCGCCGGTCATGCAGTTGCGGATGCGGCGAAGGAGCGGCTCGATGCGCGCGGTGCCGAGCATGGAGTAGTCGACGTTGTACTGGTTCACCGGCGTGAGGTTGCGGTAGCCGGCGGTCCAAGCCTGCTCGTAGGTGTCGCGGAAGACGATGAACTCCAACTCGGTGCCGACGTAGGCAGCCATGCCGGCCTCCGCGAGCCGGGCGGTCTGGCGGGCAAGGACCTGACGCGGTGAGGCCACGACGTCGGTGCCGTCCTCCCAGCGCAGGTCGGCGAGGACGAGCACCGTGCCGTCCTGCCACGGGATCGGGCGCAGCGTCGACAGGTCCGGCTGCATGACGAAGTCGCCGTACCCGCTCGACCACGACGACATGGCGTAGCCGTCCACGGTGTTCATGTCCACATCGACGGCGAGCAGGTAGTTGCAGCCCTCGGTTGCGTGCTCCAGCACCACGTCGAGGAAGTACTGCGCGTGCAGCCGCTTGCCCTGAAGGCGACCCTGCATGTCGGTGATGGCCACAAGGACCGTGTCGACATCGCCCGACTC
>JAOPXG010000365.1 GCA_025965275.1 Nocardioides sp. | reverse complement strand
CGCATGTTGTGCAGCCGGTCGGCGAGCTTGATGACGAGCACCCGGATGTCGCGCGACATCGCGACGATCATCTTGCGGATGGTCTCGGCCTGCGCCGAGTCGCCGTACTTGACCTTGTCGAGCTTCGTCACGCCGTCGACGAGCTGGGCGACCTCGTCGCCGAAGTCCTGTCGCACCTGCTCGAGCGTGTACGGCGTGTCCTCGACCGTGTCGTGGAGCAGCGACGCCGCCAGCGTCGACTCGGTCATGCCGATGTCGGCGAGGATCGTGGTGACGGCGAGCGGGTGGGTGATGTAGGGGTCGCCGCTCTTGCGCATCTGGGTGCCGTGCATCTTCTCGGCGGTCAGGTAGGCACGCTCGAGGAGGGCCAGGTCGGCCTTCGGGTGGTTCGCCCGGACGGAGCGGAAGAGCGGCTCGAGGACCGGGTTCGCCGTCTGGTTGCGGGTGCCCATCCGGGCCAGCCGGGCCCGCATGCTGCGCGTCGACGAGGTCGTGACGGGCCCGGAGGCTCGCTGCTCCGGCTCAGCCGGTGCGGTGCGTTCCTCGGTCACTTCGTCAGTCTAGGCGCGCAGTGGAACCGGTGAGGTCAGACCGTCATCAGAGTGGTGAGCGGCACGTCGCCGATGGCCTCGCGCCCGGGCAGGAAGCCGAGCTCCATGAGCACCGCGACGCCGTGCACCACGCCCCCGCACTTCTCCACGAGGTCCATCGTCGCCTTGGCGGTACCGCCGGTGGCCAGCACGTCGTCGATCAGGAGCACCCGGTCGCCGGGGGCGATCGCGTCCTGGTGGATCTCGAGGGTGGCCTCGCCGTACTCGAGCCCGTAGGAGACGGCGTACGTCGCGCGCGGCAGCTTGCCGGCCTTGCGGACGGGCACGAACCCCACGTCGAGGGCCAGCGCCACCGGCGCACCGAGGATGAAGCCGCGCGACTCCATGCCGAGCACCTTGTCGATGACCGGACGCCCGGTCTCGTCGCGACCCGGCGCGGCGAGCGCGGCGATGACCGCCGTGAACGCCGTGTGGTCGGCGAGGAGCGGGGTGATGTCCTTGAAGAGGATCCCGGGCTCGGGGAAGTCGGGCACGTCCGCGATCAGGGCGATCGCGTCCGCCACCCCCGGTCCGGGGTCCGTCACTTCTTGTCCCGCTTCGACTTCGGCTGACGGGTGGGCTGCACCCGGCCGGAGGCGTTGCTCTGCTTCACCGGGCCACGGGGCGCCGGGGCGATCCGGCCGCGGTTCGACGCCTCGGGAGCGCGGGGCTCCCGCGACGGGGCCGCGACGCGGGACACCGGGGCGTCCTCGTCGTCGTCGTCGTCATCGTCGGAGGACGCGATCGGCATGTCCTCCGTGAACGCGGGGACCGACGCGTAGCGGTCGGCCTCGTGGCGCTTGCGCACCTTGTCCCGCTTCTCGGCGTCCATCACCGAGGCCTCGCCGGCCTTCAGCTGCACCAGGAGCGGGGTCGCGATGAAGATCGAGGAGTAGGCACCGGCCGCCATGCCGACGAACAGCGCGAGCGCGAGGTCCTTCAGGGTGCTCGCGCCGAGCTGGACGGCACCGACGTAGAGGATCGCGCCGACGGGGATCAGCGCCACGAGCGAGGTGTTGATCGATCGCACCAGGGTCTGGTTGACCGCCAGGTTGGCGGCCCGCGCGTACGTCGTCTTGCTGTCGCGCAGGTTCTTGGTGTTCTCGCGCACCTTGTCGAACACCACGACGGTGTCGTAGAGCGAGAAGCCCAGGATGGTGAGCACGCCGGTGACGGTGGCCGGGGTCACCTCGAAACCCGACAGCGCGTAGACGCCGATCGTGATGAGGAGATCGTGGGCGAGCGCGACGATCGCGGCCACCGACATCTTCCACTCGCGGAAGTAGGCCCAGATGAAGAGGACGACGAGCACGAGGAAGACCACGAGGCCGATCGCCGAGCGCTTGGCGATCTCCTTGCCCCAGCTGGGACCGATCTCCTGGACCTGCAGGCTGCCCTGGTCGGCGCCGGTGACGTCCAGGATCACCTTCTTGATCTGGTTGCTCTCGTCGGTCGTGATCGGCTTGACCTGGACCAGGACGCCGCTCTCGCCGTTGGTGGTGACGACCGGCTGCTGGGCGGCGTCGATGCCGGTGTCGGCCACGGCCGCGCGGAGGTCGTCGACCGAGCCCTGGTCGAGGTTCTGGGCCGGCACGTCGGTGACCTTGTACTCGGCGCCACCCACGAACTCGATGCCCATGTCGAGTCCCTTGACCGACAGGCTGAGCACGGCGAGCAGCAGGATCACGCCGGAGATGGCGTACCAGAGCCACTTGCGACCGATGAAGTCGACGGACTTCTTGCCGTTGTAGAGGTCGTTGCCCAATCGCGAGAACTTGCCCATCAGGCCCTCCCTCCCACGGTGATCCGATCGACGCCGAGCGCCTCGGGGTCGAGGCCCGAGAGCTTGTGCCCCCGGTTGAAGAACTTGAAGCCGCCGAGCAGCGTGACCATCGGGTGCGTGAACCAGAAGAACACGGCGAGGTCGATGATCGTCGAGAGGCCGAGCGCAAACGCGAAGCCCTTCACGACGCCGGCGGCGAAGATGTAGAGCACGACCGCGGCCAGCAGCGACACGGTGTCGGCCGCCAGACAGGTGTTCCGGGCCCGCTTCCAGCCCGCCTGGACGGCGACGCGCATGGACTTGCCGTCGCGCATCTCGTCACGGATGCGTTCGAAGTAGACGATGAACGAGTCCGCGGTGATACCCACCGCCACGATGAGCCCCGCGATGCCCGGCAGGGTCAGCGTGAAGCCGGCGGTCTCGCTGAGCAGCAGCACCATCGAGTAGGTGACCCCACCCGCCACGAGCAGGGACGCGATCACCACCAGGCCGAGCCCGCGGTAGTAGAGGAGGCAGTAGATCATCACGAGCAGCAGCCCGAGCAGGCCGGCGGTGATGCCGGCGGTGAGCTGGTCGCCGGCCAGGGAGGCGCCGATCTCGTCGACCGACGTGCCGTCCTTGGTGAACGAGATCGGCAGCGCGCCGAACTTGAGGCTGGTCGCCAGCGCCTTGGCCGAGGTCTCGGTGAACGACCCGCTGATCTGCGCGTTGCCGTCGGCGATCACGCCGTCGAAGCCCGGGTGCGAGATGACCTTGCCGTCCAGGACGATCGCGAACTGCTCGTCGGTGTTGACCATCGCGCGCGAGAGGTCGGCGAAGACCTGCTTGCCCGCGCCACCGATCGACAGCTGGACGATCCACTGCACCTGCTGCGACGGTACGACGGCGTCCGCGCTCTTCAGGTCGGTGCCCTCGACCGCGGCCGGCGAGAGGAGGAACTTGGTTGCGGCCGTGCCCTCCTCCTGGGTCCCGCAGGTTACGAGGGGCTTGTCCGGGTCGTCCACGACCGGCTTGGTCGAGGGGCAGGTGAACGCGTTGAACTCGTCGATCGCGGCCTGGCCCGGGTTGGTGATGAAGTCGAGCGCCCGCTGCGCAACCTGCGCAGGGTCGTCGGAGGAGCTCGTGGGCTCGTCCGTGGGCGTGTCGGTCGGCGACGCGGTCTCCGACGGGGAGGCCGAGCCGGACGCCGACTGCGTGGCCGTCACGGTCGGCGACTTCGACGGCTTCGCGGCCGGCTTGTTCGTGCCCTTGTCGGCGAGCCCGAACGGCGCACGGTTCTTGGGGCTGCCACTGACCTTGCCGGACGGCTGGTTCGACGCCTTGTCGGACGCCTTGTCGGTGGGCTGGCCGCTGGGCGACGTCGACGGTACGCCGGGGTTCGTCGGCACGGTGGACGCCGACCCGGCGCACGGGCCGGTGGGGCCGCTGCCGTCGTCGACGCACGCGACCGTGCGGAACCGCAGCTGCGCGGTGCGCTTCACGACGTCGACCAGGGCGTTGTTCGTCGGCCCGGGGACCTCGACCACGATGAACTGGTTGCCCTGGGTGGTGACCTCGGCCTCGGTCACACCGGTGCCGTTGACGCGCTGGTCGATGATGCCGGCGGCCTCGTCGAGCGCTTCCTTGGTCGGGCTGCCCGCGGCGGTCAGCGTGATCCGGGTGCCGCCCTTGAGGTCGAGGCCCAGGGCGGGCTTCCAGGTGCCGGAGATGGCCACGAGACCGTACGAGATCGCCACCACCAGGAAGAACACCGTGAGGGTGCGTCCCGGCCGCATGGTCTTGCGTGCCATGTCAGTTCTCCTGCGAGCCGTCGGCGATGCTGCCGGGCTCGTCGTCCTGGTGGTCGTCGTCGACCGTCTGGTCGACCTTGCTCGAGATGCTCCCGACCGCGCCGCGGGCGACCTTGATGCGGACGCCGGGAGCGACCTCGACGAGCACGTGGTCGTCCTCGATCCGGCCCACGGTGCCGAAGACACCGGAGGTCAGGACGATCTCGTCTCCCACGGACAACGACGACTGCATGCGTCCGAGTTCCTTCTGCCGCCGCGAGGCCGGCCGAATGATGAACAGCCAGAAGAGCAGGGCGATGCCGACAAGCGGCAGCAACTCCAGCACGAAACAACCTCTCGAGCGTGAACAGGGAGCGTCGGGGCCTGACCGGGCCCGACCGACGGGCAAGTCTAACCGTGGGGGTGTCATCGGCCACGAATCCGGGTACTCGGAGCGCCCCGACGGCCGTCACTCCTCGAAGAGGGTCGCCTCGCGCTCGGCGGGCGGCGGGGTCAGCCCGAGGTGCCGCCAGGCGGCGGGGGTCGCGACCCGGCCGCGCGGGGTGCGCGCCAGGAAGCCGTTGCGGACCAGGAAGGGCTCGGCCACCTCCTCGACGGTCTCCCGCTCCTCCCCCACGGCCACCGCGAGGGTCGAGATGCCGACCGGTCCGCCACCGAAGCGCCGGCAGAGCGCGTCGAGCACGGCGCGGTCCAGGCGGTCGAGGCCGAGCTGGTCGACCTCGTAGAGGTCGAGCGCCGACTGCGCCACCGGCAGGGTGACGACGCCCTCGGCGCGCACCTGCGCGAAGTCACGGACTCGGCGCAGCAACCGGTTGGCGATCCGGGGTGTGCCGCGTGACCGGGACGCGATCTCGGCCGTGCCGTGGTCGTGCACCTCGACGTCGAGCAGCCGCGCGGAGCGCTGGATGATCAGGTCGAGCTCGTGTGCCTCGTAGAACTCCAGGTGGGCGGTGAAGCCGAAGCGGTCGCGGAGCGGCCCCGGCAGGAGACCGGCCCGGGTGGTCGCGCCGACCAGGGTGAAGGGCGGGATCTCCAGCGGGATCGCCGTCGCCCCCGGGCCCTTCCCGATGATGACGTCGACCCGGAAGTCCTCCATCGCCATGTAGAGCATCTCCTCGGCGGGCCGCGACATCCGGTGGATCTCGTCGACGAAGAGCACGTCCCCCTCGTTCATCCCCGAGAGGATCGCCGCGAGGTCTCCGGCGTGGGTGATGGCGGGTCCGCTGGTGAGCCGCAGCGGCGCCGTCATCTCGCTCGCGATGATCATGGCCAGGGTGGTCTTGCCGAGCCCCGGAGGGCCGGAGAGCAGCACGTGGTCGGGGGCGCGACCGCGCCGACGGGCTGCCTCGAGCACCAGCCCGAGCTGGTCGCGCACCCGCACCTGCCCGACGACCTCGTCGAGGGTCCGCGGGCGGAGTGCGGCCTCGACGGCGCGCTCGTCGCCCTCGGCCTCGGCCGCGGTCAGCGATCGGAAGTGGGTGGTCTCGGCCTCGTCGAGGTCGTCCTCGTGGAACGGCATCGCCTCAGGTCCTGCTCAAGGTGCGCAGGGCCGCGCGCAGCAGCGCCGCCACGTCGGGGACGTCGCCGGCCTGGGGCGCCACCGCGTCGACGGCCTTCTCGGCGTCGCGGACCGGCCAGCCCAGGCCGACCAGCCCCTGGTGCACCTGGTCCCGCCAGGGCGCCTCGCCGGCCGGTGCGCCCGGGCTGCGGACACCGGTGGGGGCGCCGATCCGGTCCTTGAGCTCGAGGATGATCCGCTGGGCGCCCTTCTGCCCGATGCCGGGCACCCGGGTCAGCGTCTTGACGTCGTCGGACGCGATCGCGCGGCGCAGGTCGTCGGGCGAGAGCACGGCGACCATGGCCTGGGCGACCTTCGGCCCGACCCCGGAGGCCGTCTGCACGAGCTCGAACGTCTGCTTCTCGTCGTCGTCGAGGAAGCCGAAGAGCGTCAGCGAGTCCTCGCGCACCACCATGCTGGTGGGCAGCACGGCGGACTCGCCGGTGCGCAGCGTGGCGAGGGTGCCGGGCGTGCACATGAGCTCGAGGCCCACGCCGCCCACCTCGAGGACGGCACTGGACAGGGTCACGGCGGCCACCCGGCCGCGTACGAACGCGATCATCGTCTGCTCCTTGCTACGGCCGCTTCGATCCGGGCCTGGGCGCCTCCGCGCCAGATGTGGGTGATGGCCAGCGCGAGCGCGTCGGCGGCGTCGGCGGGCTTCGGCGGTGCGTCGAGCCGCAGGATCCGGGTCACCATCGCGCCGACCTGCGCCTTGTCGGCGCGCCCGTTGCCGGACACCGCGGCCTTGACCTCGCTCGGGGTGTGCAGGGCGACCGGCAGCCCGCGCCGCGCGGCGCAGACCATGGCGATGCCGCTGGCCTGGGCGGTGCCCATCACGGTGCTGACGTCGGAGCGGGCGAAGACCCGCTCGATCGCCACGGCGTCGGGGAGGTACTCGTCGAGCCAGGCGTCGATGCCCTTCTCGATGGTCACCAGCCGCTCCGGCACCGGGAGGCCGGACGACGTGCGCAGCACGTTGACGTCGAGGAGCGTGAGCGGGCGGCCGACCGTGCCCTCGACCACGCCCATGCCGCAGCGGGTCAGGCCGGGGTCGATGCCGAGCACGCGCATGCGGTCAGTGCCTTTCGTCCGAACAGGTGTTCGGAGGCAACGCTAACCGTGACGCCGGACGATCACCCGACGACACGCCCGGTCAGGCGTCGAGTTGCTCCATGATCTCGTCGGAGACGTCGAAGTTCGCGAAGATGTTCTGCACGTCGTCGAGGTCCTCGAGCACGTCGACCAGGCGGAACATCTTGCCCGCGGCCTCCTTGTCGAGCTCGACCTGCATGTCGGGGACGAACGACGCGTCGGCGGAGTCGTAGTCGATGCCGGCGGCCTGGAGCGCGGTGCGCACGGCGACCAGGTCGCTCGCCTCGGAGATGACCTCGAACGAGTCCCCCAGGTCGTTGACCGCGTCGGCGCCGGCCTCGAGCGTCGCCTCGAGGACGTCGTCCTCGGTGACGGTCTTGCCCTCCTGCTCGGCGGGGACGAGCACCACGCCCTTGCGGTTGAAGAGGAACGACACCGAGCCGGGGTCGGCCAGCGACCCGCCGTTGCGGCTCATGGCGGTGCGGACCTCCATCGCGGCGCGGTTCTTGTTGTCGGTGAGGCACTCGATGAGCATCGCGACACCGGCCGGGCCGTAGCCCTCGTACATGATCGTCTGGTAGTCGGCGCCACCCGTCTCCGCGCCGGAGCCGCGCTTGACCGCGCGGTCGATGTTGTCGTTGGGGACCGACGACTTCTTGGCCTTCTGGATGGCGTCGTAGAGCGTGGGGTTGCCGGTCGGGTCACCGCCGCCCATCCGGGCCGCGACCTCGATGTTCTTGATCAGCTTGGCGAACATCTTGCCGCGCTTGGCGTCGACGATCGCCTTCTTGTGCTTCG
>JAOPXG010000177.1 GCA_025965275.1 Nocardioides sp. | reverse complement strand
CCTCGTGTCCGGCATCCGCAAGCCCTTCGTCTCCGACATCACGCAGCTGCGCCGCCTCGCCGGCAACCTCGACAGCGGCAAGGCCGAGCTCGACCGGGCCCTGCAGGTGCTGCCGATCAAGCTCAATAAGATCGGCCGCACCGCGACCTACGGCTCGTGGTTCAACTTCTACCTCTGCCACTTCCAGGGTCGGATCCGGCTCCCCGGCGGCCAGTCCGTCCCCGTGGACTACACGACCGGCAGCGACAGGTGTGATCTCGGATGACTCACCCCACGGAGTTCTTCTCCTCCGCTTTGCTCCCCCGAACAACTCCGAGGGGACCCCGAAAATGAGCGTCCCGTTCCGCGAGCGCAACCCCGTGGTCATCGGGGCGATCAGCCTCGCCGTCATCGCGCTGCTGATCATGGCCGCCTTCCGCGCCCAGGACCTCCCGCTCATCGGCGGCGGCGACACCTACTACGCCGACTTCTCCGAGTCGGGCGGCCTGAAGGCCGACGACGAGGTCCGGATCGCGGGCGTCCGGGTCGGCAAGGTCGAGAGCGTCGAGCTGGACGGCGACCACGTGAAGGTCACGTTCCGGGTCAAGACCGACTCGGACTTCGGCGAGCAGACGCAGGCCGCGATCAAGGTCAAGACGCTGCTGGGCGCGATGTACCTCGCGCTCGAGCCGGCCGGTGACGGCCAGCTCGCCGAAGGGGCCGAGATCCCGGTCGAGCGGACCAGCTCGCCCTACGACGTGGTCGACGCGTTCTCCGGCCTCGCCTCGACCTCCGAGCGGATCGACACCGACCAGCTGGCGAAGTCGCTGACGACCCTGGCCGACCTCACCCGCAACACGCCCGAGGAGTTCCGCAACGCGCTCGACGGCGTGTCCCGGCTCTCGACCACCATCGCCTCGCGTGACGACCAGATCGACTCGCTGCTCACGAACCTCGACCGGGTCACGACGGTCCTCAACGACCGCGACGACGACATCATCGGGCTGATGAAGGACTCCGACGTCCTCTTCCGTGCCCTGGTCGCCCGGCGCGACGCGGTCCACAACCTGCTCGTGTCGACCAGCACGCTCTCCAAGGAGCTGACCGCCCTGATCCGGCAGAGCCGCGACGACCTGAAGCCCGCCCTCGAGCACCTGGAGAACGTCGTGGCCGTCCTCAACAAGAACGAGGACAATCTCGACAACAGCCTGCGGCTGATGGCGCCGTTCTACCGGGTCTTCGCCAGCACCTTGGGCAACGGCCCCTGGTTCGACACCTACATCCAGAACATGCCGCCGGCTCCCCAGGTGGGTGGCTGACATGGGCCTGCTCAAGAGGGCGATCCTTCCCGGCATCATCGTGCTGGCCCTGGTGGCTGCGGCGTTCACGATGTTCAGCAGCGAGGACACCAAGACGGTGACCGCGCACTTCCCGCGGACGATCTCGATCTACGAGGGCAGCGACGTGCGGGTGCTCGGCGTGCCGGTCGGCACCGTCGACAAGGTGACCCCGTCGGGCACCGACGTGGTGGTGACCATGCACTACGACGCCGACGTGAAGATTCCCGCCGATGCGAAGGCGGCGATCATCGCGCCGTCCATCGTCGGCGACCGCTACGTCCAGCTGACGCCGGTCTACGACGGCGGCGCGGTCATGGACGACGGCGAGACGCTCGATGCCGACCGGACCGCGGTGCCACTCGAGCTGGACCAGATCTACTCCAGCATCGACGACCTCACCGTCGCGCTCGGCCCGACCGGCGCCAACAAGGACGGCGCGCTGTCCGACCTGCTCGAGACCACCGCCGCCAACTTCGGCGGTCAGGGCGCGAAGTTCCACCAGACCATCGAGGACTTCAGCAAGCTCAGCCAGACGCTCGACGACAACAAGGAGGAGCTCTTCGGCTCGGCCGAGCAGCTCGAGGGCTTCATCAACACCCTGGCGACCAACGACAAGACGGTGCGCCGCTTCAACCAGTCGCTGTCCGACGTCTCGGTGATGCTGTCGGGCGAGCGCCAGGAGCTGTCGGCGTCCCTCGAGAACCTCGCCACGGCGCTCGGCCAGGTCGGGACCTTCGTGAAGGAGAACCGTGCGGTGCTCGGTCGCAACATCTCCGGGCTCAACCGGGTCTCGAAGGTGCTCGTGAAGCGTCGCGGTGAGCTCGACCAGATCCTCGACTCGGCCCCGCTCGCCCTCAACAACCTGGCACTGACCTACAACCCGCAGGCCGGCACCCTCGACACCAACGCCAACATCGGCGAGATCGTCAACCAGGTCGAGTCCGACCCGGCGACGTTCATCTGCGGCCTGCTGAGCCAGGCGGACAACTCGGGCGCCCTGTGCGACCTCGCCCAGCAGGCGCTGCCCCGCGCCGGTGCGCTCGGCAAGGGTGGCGCCGCCCCGGCGTCCGGCGTCAACCTCTTCGACCAGACCCTCGGCGGACTCGTGGGGGCCCAGCGATGAGCAGAGTCATGACCCGCAGGAAGACCCGCCCGATGAAGCGGCTCCAGGCAGTGGTCGCGGTGGTGGCCGGCGCCGTGCTGCTCACCGGCTGCGACTTCGACGTCTACAGCCTGCCGCTGCCGGGCGGTGCCGACGTCGGTGACAACCCGATCACGGTGACCGCCGACTTCCACGACGTGCTGGATCTGGTGCCCAAGTCGACGGTCAAGGTCAACGACGTCAGCGTTGGCCAGATCACCGACGTCGACCTTGACGACGGCCACGCCGTCGTCACCATGAAGCTCCGCAACGACATCGACCTGCCCGACAACGCGGTCGCCGAGATCCGCCAGACGAGCCTGCTCGGCGAGAAGTTCGTCCAGCTGAGCGCGCCCGAGGACCGGGCGCCGACCGGTGAGCTCGGCGACGGCGACACGATCGGGCTCGAGGCCACCGGCCGCAACCCGGAGGTCGAGGAGGTGCTGGGTGCGCTCAGCCTGCTCCTCAACGGCGGTGGTGTCGCCCAGCTCAAGACCATCGCGACCGAGCTGAACAAGACGCTCGACGGGCGCGAGGACGAGACCCGGTCGGTGCTCGAGCAGATCCGCACGTTCATGACCCAGCTCGACGACAACAAGGATGACATCGTCGACGCGATCGACTCCCTCAACAACCTGGCCGTCTCCGTGCGCCAGCAGCAGGGCTCGATCGACGCCGCCCTCGACGAGCTGCCCGGCGCGCTCACGTCCCTCGACCAGCAGCGGTCCGACCTGGTGAAGATGCTCAAGGCGCTCGACCGGCTCGGCGGCGTCGGCGTCCGCGTCATCAACGCCTCGAAGGACGCCACGATCGAGTCGCTGCGCCAGCTCAACCCGGTGCTGACCGAGCTGGCCAACTCCGGCGACGCCTTCGTCAAGTCGTTCAACGTCTTCCTGACCTACCCGTTCGTCGACGAGGTCGTGGGGCGCGACCCGCAGGTCGCCCGCAACCTCCACATGGGCGACTACACGAACCTGTCCGTGCAGCTCGACCTCGACGTGTCCGGCGGGGTGACCGGCCCGCCGACCGAGCTCCCGACGCTGCTGCCCACCGAGATCGACCCGACCAAGATCGTCGACCTCGTCACCCGGTGCCTGCGCAGCGGCGACCTGACGAGCAAGCCCTGCCAGAAGCTGCTCAAGAACCTGCAGGGACTGCTCAAGCTGCAGGAGGCCTGCATGAAGCCCAAGAACAAGGACAAGGCCGTCTGCGCCGCCCTGAACCAGGTCCCCGGCCTGCCGACCCCCGGTGGCCCGGTCCCGACCACCCTGCCCTCGGGGCTCCCGACGACGCTGCCCGGGGTCCTCGGCCTGGGGCGTGCCGGCGTCGGGCCGAGCCAGTCACCACGGGGCCCGACCTTCGGTGAGCTCAGCCGCGCCTTCGACCCGGCCCTGGTCCGGCTCCTCGTCCCCGGGATGGTGACCCGATGATCAGCCGTCGTACCCGCATCCAGCTGCTGATCTTCGTGATGATCACCCTGCTCGGGGTCAGCTACGTCGGTGCGCGCTACGCCCGTCTCGACCGGGTGTTCTTCGACGACCACTACACGGTGGTCGGCCACTTCGCCGAGTCCGGCGGCATCTTCGCCGGCGGCGAGGTCTCCTACCGCGGTGTGCAGGTCGGTCGTGTCGGCAAGCTCGAGCTGACCGACGACGGCGTCGACGTCTACCTCGACATCGACAACGCCTACGACGACATCCCGGCCGACACCCTGGCCGTGGTCGGCAACCGGTCGGCCGTCGGCGAGCAGTACGTCGAGCTCCAGCCGCAGGCCGACTCCGCGCCGTACCTCGGTGAGCACTCCGAGATCCCGGAGTCCGACACCCGCACCCCGATCGCGACGCAGAAGTTCCTCTCCGACATCTCGACGACCGTCGAGTCCGTCGACAAGCAGGCGCTCTCGACGACCGTCGACGAGTTGGGACAGGCGTTCGCCGGGACCGGCCAGGACCTGCAGCGGATCATCGACAGCGGCAACTCGTTCCTCAAGACCGCCGACGAGAACTTCGACACCACGACGGCGTTGATCCGCGACAGCAACACGGTGCTGCAGGGTCAGGTCGACTCCGCCAGCGCGATCCGTACCTTCGCCCAGCAGCTCAGCCTCTTCAGCGGGTCGCTGGCCGGATCCGACAAGGCGCTGCGCCAGGTCATCGACGACGGCTCGGCGACCGCGACCCAGCTGCGCACGTTCCTCGAGGACAACCGGGTCGACCTGGGCGAGCTGATCAACAACCTGGTCACCACCGGCGACGTGGTCGTCAAGCACCTCGACGGCGTGGAGCAGATCCTGTCGATCTACCCGTACGTCGTCGAGGGCGGCTTCACCGTCGTGTCCAAGTCGCCGGACACCGGGCTGTACGACGCCCACTTCGGCATGATCATCACCGACAACCCGGTCTGCCACCACGGCTACGAGGGCACCGACACCCGGCCGCCGCAGGACGGCAGCAACCGGCCGATGAACGTCAACGCCGGCTGCCGGGAGCCCGCCGCCCAGAGCAACGCCCGCGGCCCGCAGAACCTGTCGCGCGCCGGCGCCGCCTACCGGGCGCCCGTCGTCGGGTCCTACGACCCCGACACGCACCAGATGCACTGGGGCAAGCACGTTGACCCGGCGCTCGCGCAGCCCGGTACGTTGGCCCCGACCACGTTCGGAGACGACGCGTGGAAGTGGCTCTTTCTGCAGCCGTTGACCGAGACCCAGGAGTGACCACCACGTGACCGAGCCCGACGACCGGCGTACGACGGGCTCCGAAGGCACCCCCCGCTCCGCGACGTTCCGGCTCGTGCTGCTCGGTGTCCTCGTGGTCGCCCTGCTCGCCTCGGCCGGCATCCTCGTGTGGCTGCTCGCCGACCGGCGCGGCGAGGCCGACGACGTCCAGTCGCAGCGCGAGGAGGTGATGTCGCAGACCGAGCAGTTCGTGCTGCGGCTCAACACCTACGGTCCCGAGCAGCTCGACGACCAGAACCACCTGCCCGACTACGAGAAGAAGGTCACCGACGTGATCACCCCGAAGTTCGCCACGGACTTCGAGAAGTCGGGGTTGCCGATCGCCGAGAAGGTCGTCGCCCAGTCCGGCTACGCCCGGGCGGCGAAGGTCTACGGGGTCGGCGTGGAGTCGATGGACGAGGACTCGGCCACCGCGATCATCGCGGCCGGCCTGAGCGGCAGCTACCCCGACCCGAAGCATCCTGACGACGCCACCAAGCGGGTGAGCACCGCGGCCGACGTCCTCCGCTGGGAGGTCAAGCTCGTCAAGGTCGACGGGACGTGGCTCGTCGACGACTACGGGCTCGCCTCGGGACAGGACGCCCAGTGAGCGAACCGACGACCCCGAGCTGGTACGACCTCCTCGGCGTCGCGCCGACCGCCTCGGCGGACGAGATCCGTGCCGCCTGGCGCAGCGAGATCGCCGACCTCGACCCGACCGACCGTCGGTTCACGGTCCTGAACCGGGCCGCCGGGGTGCTCCTCGATCCGGTGGCGCGCGCGGCGTACGACGAGTCGCTCGCACCCGCCCCGGACCCGGAGCCCATCACCGAGGACGCCACCGCGACCGAGCCCGCACCCGAGCCGGTCGTCGCCGGCGGGCGCCGCCGGACCGTGGTGCCCGGATGGCTGCTGGTCGGAATGGCCGTGCTGACCCTCGTCGTCGCCGGCATCGCGGGCTACCTGTGGCTGCGCGTGCCCTCCGACAGCTCCGTCGCCGACGCGACCAGCGCGGCCCAGGCCGCCGCCGAGCGCGCCGTGGTGCCGGTCCTGTCCTACGACGCGGCGCACATCGACGAGTCGCAGGCTGCCGCGCAGCCGTACCTCACGGGCGACTACCGCAAGGAGTACGACAAGCTCTTCGACGGGATCATCGCCCAGAACGCGCCCTCGACCGGGACCGTGCTCACGGCGGAGCTGGTGCGATCGAGCGTGGTGCGGGCCAGCGACGACCGGGTCCAGGTCTTCCTCGTGGTGAACCAGACCCGTACCAACAAGAAGGACACCGCGCCGCAGCTCTACAAGAACTGGGTCACGGTCACCATGGAGAAGGTGGGCGGCGACTGGCTGGTCGCCGACATGGAGACCTGACCCGTTCCACACCGCCCGGCGAGCGCGCTTGACCTGGGCTGTCCGGGCGTTCATGATCATCCGCAACACCCGCGGGACTCCGTCCCGTCGCTCCGGACCGATCTGGTCTCGAACAGGGTTTGTGACGCGCGTCCTTGTGCGGTACGCTTCTTCATTGCGTCTGCCCTCAAATGCTCTTCAGCCTGCCCGGTGGCTGATTTTGTGGTGGGTCGACAGCCGATTCGCAAGCGTTCCCGTCGAAGGACACCTCTTGGCCGCGCGCACCACCTCTGCCTCCGCCAATTCAACTGGCGCCCGCCGCATCTCTTTCGCAAAGATCTCCGAACCACTCGAAGTCCCTCAGCTCCTCTCTCTGCAGACCGACAGCTTTGACTGGCTGATCGGGAACGAGAAGTGGAACGCTGCCGTCGAGCGCCGTCGCGCCGAGGGAGAGGACGTCTCCAGCAAGTCTGGTCTGCAGGAGATCTTCGAGGAGATCTCGCCGATCGAGGACTTCTCCGAAACGATGTCGCTGTCGTTCGAGAACCCGGTCTTCTACGACCCCAAGTACACCGTGGACGAGTGCAAGGAGAAGGACTTCACCTACTCCGCTCCGCTCTACGTGTCCGCGGAGTTCACCAACAACGACACCGGTGAGATCAAGGGCCAGACGGTCTTCATGGGCGACTTCCCGCTCATGACCGAGCGCGGCACCTTCGTCATCAACGGCACCGAGCGGGTCGTGGTCAGCCAGCTGGTCCGCTCGCCGGGCGTCTACTTCGAGCGCACGGCCGACAAGACGTCCGACAAGGACATCTTCACCGCCAAGGTCATCCCCTCCCGGGGTGCCTGGCTCGAGTTCGAGATCGACAAGCGCGACATGGTGGGCGTCCGGGTCGACCGCAAGCGCAAGCAGTCGGTCACCGTGCTGCTCAAGGCCCTGGGCCTGAGCGAGGCCGAGATCCTCGAGCACTTCGGTGAGTTCGAGTCGATGCGGATGACCCTGGAGAAGGACCACACGACCGGCCAGGACGACGCGCTGCTCGACATCTACCGCAAGCTGCGTCCGGGCGAGCCGCCGACCCGTGAGGCCGCGCAGAACCTGCTCGACAACCTCTACTTCAACTCCAAGCGTTACGACCTGGCCAAGGTCGGTCGCTACAAGATCAACAAGAAGCTGGGCCAGGAGCAGCCGCTGTCGGCCAGCGTCCTCAACCTGGACGATGTCGTCGCGACGATCCGCCTTTTGGTCACGCTGCACGCCGGCAACTC
>JAOPXG010000353.1 GCA_025965275.1 Nocardioides sp. | reverse complement strand
GAGACGTCGAGCGCGAAGAACACCTGCTCGGCCCAGCCGTCGGGCTCGCCCTTGACGACCTCGGCGCGGATGACGCCCTTGGCCCACTCGGGGTACGCGGGGAAGTCGCCGATGACACCCATGATGTCGGCCGGGGCCGCGTCGATGACGATCGAGGACGTGGTCTGCTCGGCCATGCGGGCCCCCTGGATCGCGTGCGGATCGAGTTCGAGTCGAGGTCGGCTCGGTGAGCGAGCGTACCGGATGCCTCGGGGGGTGGGAGCAGCGGTAACCTCGCCCGGTGACGACCCAGTGCCGCAGCCCGAGGAGGCGCCGTGCGTGAGTTCTCCACGCCCCTGACCACCGACGTCCCCGCGACCGGCAACCTGACCGACGACGTCGTCACCAACGCCCGCGAGGCCGGCAGCAGCGTCGCCTTCAGCCGCCCGTCGACGACCGAGAAGGGTGTCTGGGACGACGTCACCGCCGCGCAGTTCCTCGCCGAGGTCAGCGGGGTGGCGAAGGGGCTGATCGCGGCCGGGGTCGAGACCGGGGACCGGGTCGCGCTGATCTCCAAGACCCGCTACGAGTGGACGCTGCTCGACTACGCGATCTGGTTCGCGGGTGCCGTCACCGTCCCGATCTACGAGACCTCGTCGTCGGAGCAGATCCAGTGGATCCTCAGCGACTCCGGCGCGCGTGCGGTCGTCGCCGAGGGCCCCGAGCACCTGGCCCGCATCACCGAGGTCCGCGCGGGCCTCGACCAGCTCAACCACGTCTGGTCGATCGCCGACAAGGCCGTCGACAACCTGACCCGGCTGGGCGAGGACATCTCCGACGAGGAGCTCGAGAAGCGGCGCACGGCCGCGACCCCGCTCGACCTGGCGACCCTCATCTACACGTCGGGCACGACCGGCCGCCCCAAGGGCTGCATGCTCACCCACGGCAACTTCATGTTCGAGCTGACCGTGGCCGTCGACGAGCTCGAGCACCTCTTCGACAGCGAGGGCAGGTCCACCCTGCTCTTCCTGCCACTGGCCCACGTCTTCGCGCGGATCATCCAGGTCGGCTGCATCAAGTCGCGCACCCGCCTGGGCCACAGCGCCGACATCAAGAACCTGCTCCCCGACCTCCAGGCGTTCAAGCCGACGTTCATCCTGGCCGTGCCGCGGGTCTTCGAGAAGGACTTCAACACCGCGTCGCAGAAGGCCACGGCCGACGGCAAGGGCGCCATCTTCGACCGGGCCGCCGACACCGCGATCGCCTACTCCCGCGGCCTCGACAAGGGCCGCCCGCCGATCTCCGTGCGCGCCAAGCACGCGGTGTTCAAGCGGCTCGTCTACGGCAAGCTGCTCGACGCCCTGGGCGGCAGCTGCGAGTACGCCGTCTCCGGCGGCGCCCCGCTCGGCGACCGGCTCGGACACTTCTACCGCGGCATCGGTCTGACCGTCCTCGAGGGCTACGGCCTCACGGAGACGACCGCGGCGCTGACCGCGAACCTCCCCGACGCGATCAAGGTCGGCACCGTCGGCCGGCCGCTGCCCGGCACCGCCGTGCGCGTGGCCGACGACGGCGAGCTTCTGTTCCGCGGCGGCCAGGTCTTCGCCGGCTACTGGCACAACGAGGAGGCCACCACCGAGGCGCTCGAGCGTGACGGGTGGTTCCACACCGGCGACGTCGGCGAGGTCGACGACGAGGGCTTCGTCCGGATCACCGGGCGCAAGAAGGAGATCATCGTGACCGCCGGGGGCAAGAACGTCGCCCCCGCCGTGCTCGAGGACCGGCTCCGCGCCCACCTCCTGGTCGACCAGTGCATCGTGGTCGGCGACGGCCAGCCGTTCATCGCCGCGCTGATCACCCTCGACCGCGAGTCGTTCCCGACCTGGGCCCAGGCCCACGGCAAGACCGGCTCGATCGCCGACCTGGTCGACGACCCCGACCTGCGCGCCGAGGTCGAAGCCGCGGTCGACGACGCCAACAAGGCCGTGTCGAAGGCCGAGTCGATCCGGAAGTTCACGATCCTCCCCGACGAGTGGACCGAGGAGGGCGGCCAGCTCACGCCCAGCCTCAAGCTCAAGAGGAACGTCGTGATGCGCGAGCTCAAGGACGACGTGGCGGCGCTCTACGTCTCCTGACGCTCGCCCGGGGCCGTCGATCCCGTCCCTTACCCCCCGGTAACGGGTTTCACACCCGCGCGACCAACCGGTCCGGTCCGGTCGGGTCGCCCCTTTCCGGTGTGCCGGTCGCCTCTTCTAGAGTGCCGTCCGGCGCCGGATCGTCGGGGTGAGGGTCCGGCGCCCAGAGGATGACGTTGTTGGTCGTCCGGGGCGGTGCGCCCGGACGGCCCTGGCAGGGAGGGGCAGCCGCGATGGAACGACGAAGGATCCTGCTCGTCGCGGCAGTGCTGGTGGCCGCCCTCGGCACGGCGCTGGTGCTCGTCTACGCCCGCGGCGCCGACGCGCGGGCCGCCGAACGGTTCGACACCGTCGACGTGCTCGTCGCGGTCGCGCCGATCGGCGCGGGCGAGACGGTCGGTGACGCCGACGCGGCCGGCAAGCTCGCCGTCCGACCGGTCTCGAGGGACGCGCTGCTCGACGGCCACGAGACGGACGCGGCGGCGCTGGCCGACCAGGTGGCGCTGGTGCCGATCTACCCGGGCGAGCAGGTCATCGCCGCCAAGCTGGGCTCCGCGTCGGAGGCCGCCGCGCCGCTGCCCATCCCCGCCGGCCAGATGGCGGTCTCGGTCAACCTGACCGACGCCGCCCGGGTCTCCGGCTTCCTCGCCCCCGGCGCCCAGGTCGCGGTCTTCCTCAACGGCACCGACGAGACGGGCGGTCAGCCGTTCACCCGGCTGCTGCTCCCCCGGGTCACCGTGCTCGGCGTCGGGTCGGCGGCGCCGCAGTCGGCCGCCGCCGCCGACGACCAGGACCCCGAGACGCCCGACCAGCTCCCGCCCACACTGCTCACCGTGGCCGTCGACCAGCGCGACGCCCAGAAGATGCTCTTCGCGTCGGCCAACGGCGAGCTGGCGTTCGCCCTGCTCGACGGGGACAGCACCATCAAGCCCGGTCGCGCGGTCACCGCGCAGAACCTCTTCCGGTGAGGGGGTGACCACGGATGCCCGTCCTCGTCGAACCTGACCCCACCTCGCTGGCGTCGCTGCTCACCGCCCTGCCGGAGGGCACCCACGGCGTCGACTCGACCGACCGGCTGCACGCCTGGCTGGGCGAGCACACCGAGGAGTACGTCGTCGTCCTCGGCCCGCACCTCGACCTCGACCACGCCCTCGCCACCTGCGAGTCGCTGCGGGTCGGCCGGCCGACGATCAGCGTGCTCCTGGTGCGCGACCCGGCCGACGCTCCGATCGACGCCCCGCTGCTGACGCGGGCGATCAAGGCGGGCGCCCGCGACGTCGTACCGGACGACGACCTCGACGCCGTAGCCGGCGCGGTCGGCCGCGCCCACCAGCTGTACGTCGCGCTGCGCGGCCCGGCGGGCGCCTCCCGGCGCGGCAAGGTGATCACGGTCTTCTCCCCCAAGGGCGGGGTCGGCAAGACCACGATGGCGGTCAACCTCGCCCTCGCGCTGGCCGACCGCGGCGCGCGCCAGGTGTGCCTGGTCGACCTCGACCTGGCCTTCGGCGACGTCGCCATCACCCTCCAGCTCTTCCCGTCCCACACGATCGAGCACGCGATCGGGTCGGAGGAGTCCCTGGACGCCTCGATGGTCACGTCGCTGCTGACCCGCCACCAGGACTCGCTGATGGTGCTGCCCGCACCGAGCCGGCCCGACGTGCGTGAGCGGGTCACCCCGGCACTGGTGACCCGGCTGCTCGCCACGCTGCGCGAGAGCTTCGACGCCGTCGTCGTCGACACCGCGCCCGCGTTCGACGAGGCGACCCTGGCGGCCCTCGACGAGACCGACGAGTGCGTGGTGGTCGCGACGCTGGACGTGCCCACTCTCAAGAACGTGCGGGTCGCGATCGAGACGCTGGAGATGCTCGGCATCGCGCGCGGGCACCGGCACCTGCTGCTCAACCGGGCCGACGACGCGGTCGGCATCGGGCCCGACAAGGTCGAGTCGATCCTCGGGCTGGCCGTCGCCGCCCGGGTCGCCACGTCCATCGACATCGCGGCGGCGACCAACGCCGGCACCCCGATCGTCAGCGGCAAGCCCGACCACCCGTCGAGCACGGCCATCCGCGCGCTGGCGGTGCGGCTCGCCGGCGAGCCCGCCGCGCCGGCGACGGCGCCCGACACCGAGACCGTCCCCGAACGGTCCACCCGCCGCTTCTGGGTTCGACGATGAGCCTCGCCGACCGGCTGGCTGCCGCCCGCGCCGAGGCTCCGGACAGCCCAGAGACCGCCGCCATTCCCGACGAGGCGCTCGGCCGCCGGGCCGGGCTGGCGGGCGCCCCGGACCGGATCGAGGAGGTCAAGGGGGCCGTCCACGTCGAGCTGCTCCAGCAGCTCGGCCCGCAGCTCTACGACGCCGACCTGGACCAGGACCAGCTCGACCAGCGGGTGCGCGCCGTGCTCGCCGACGTGCTCGCCGCGCAGGAGCGGCCGCTGAGCCACAGCGACCGGGCCCGGGTGACGCAGGAGATCAGCGACGACGTGCTGGGCTACGGCCCGATCGAGCCCTTCCTGCGCGACCCGCGCATCTCCGAGATCATGGTCAACGGTCCCCACAGCATCTGGCTGGAGCAGGACGGCCGGCTGGTCCCGACCGCCGCGCACTTCGTCGACGAGGCCCACCTGCGCCGCACCATCGACAAGATCGTGTCCCGGGTCGGGCGCCGCGTCGACGAGTCGAGCCCGATGGTCGACGCCCGGCTGCCGGACGGCAGCCGGGTCAACGCGGTGATCCCTCCGCTGGCCATCGACGGGTCGGCGCTCACGATCCGCAAGTTCGCCGCCGACCCGCTCACCGTGGACGACCTGGTCGCACTGGGCACGCTCACCGCGCAGGCTCGCGACTTCCTCGACGCCTGCGTCCGCGGCCGCCTCAACGTGATCGTGTCCGGCAGCACCGGCGCCGGCAAGACGACCACGCTCAACGTGTTGTCGTCGTTCATCCCCGACGACGAGCGGATCGTGACGATCGAGGACGCCGCCGAGCTGCAGCTGCGCCAGGAGCACGTCGTCCGCCTCGAGTCGCGGCCCGCGAACATCGAGGGCAGGGGCGCGGTCGAGACCCGCGACCTGGTGCGCAACGCGCTCCGGATGCGCCCCGACCGGATCGTCGTCGGCGAGGTCCGCGACGCCTCGGCCCTGGACATGCTGCAGGCGATGAACACCGGCCACGACGGGTCGATCTGCACGGTGCACTCCAACGGCCCCCGCGACACCCTGGCCCGGATCGAGACGATGGTCCTGATGGCGGGCATGGACCTGCCGGTCCGCGCGATCCGCGAGCAGGTGGCCTCGGCGGTCGACCTCATCGTCCACCAGACCCGCTTCAAGGACGGCAGCCGCCGGATCACCCACCTGACCGAGGTCGAGCGGATGGAGGGCGACGTCGTCACCCTCCAGGACGTCTTCGTCTTCGACCACGCGGCCGGCTTCGACGGTGAGGGCCGGGCGCGCGGTCGGCTCGAGGCGACCGGGCTGCGGCCGAAGCTGCTCGACAAGCTCGCCCAGGCGAACGTCACCGTCGACCCACTCCTCTTCGTGACGGGCCGGCCGTGAGCTGGCTGCTGGTCGCGGGTGCGGCCGCCGTCGGGGCCGGGCTGCTCGGCCTGATGGTGCTGCTCGTCCCGCCGTCCCGGGTCCCGGCGCTGGGCGCCGCCGAGGCGGTGTCGGCGTACGTCGGGAGCAGGCCCGAGCCGGTGCCGGCGGACCACCCGCGGCCCGACGCCCGGGCCCAGGCCACCGGCGCGGCCGCCCAGGTGCTGGGCCGCAACCGCTCCCTCGAGGAGCGGATCCGGCACCGGCTCGAGACGGCGGGGAGCCGCGTGAAGCCCGCCGAGTGGCTGCTCGTGCACACCGTCGTGTTCGTGGGCGCCGGTCTCGTCGGCCTGCTCGCGGGAGCCGGGAACGTGCCGGTCTTCGCGATCTTCCTCGTCCTGGGCGTGCTCGGACCGTGGCTCTACCTCGGGCTGCGGGGCTCGCGACGCCGCAAGGCCTTCTCCGCGGCGGTGCCCGACACGCTCCAGCTGATGTCGGGGTCGCTGGCGGCCGGGCTCTCGCTGGCGCAGTCGGCCGCGACCGTGGCGCGCGAGGGCGTGGAGCCGGTGGCCTCGGAGTTCCGCCGGGCGCTCGTGGAGACGCGGCTCGGCGTACCCATCGAGGACGCCCTGGAGGGGATCGCCGAACGGTTCGACAGCGCCGACCTGGCCTGGGCGGTGATGGCGATCCGGATCCAGCGCCAGGTGGGCGGCAACCTCGCCGAGCTGCTCGACACCGTCGCCGCGACGATGCGCGAGCGCGAATACATCCGCCGGCAGGTCTCGGCGCTGTCCGCCGAGGGCCGGATCTCGGCCTGGGTGCTCGGCGGCCTGCCGCCGGCGTTCCTGCTCTACCTGCTGCTCGCGAACCGCGAGTACGTCATGGTGCTCTTCTCCGACCCCCGCGGCTGGGTGCTCCTGGCCGCGGCCGGCCTGTGGCTCGCCGTGGGCGTCTTCTGGATGAGCCGCCTGGTCAAGGTGGAGGTCTGACGTGGCGTTCGTCCTCGGCGTGCTGCTCCTGGTGGTCGCGGTCGTGCTGCTCTCGGTCGCGCTGGCCGAGGAGCGCGACACCCGTGGCGTGGCCCGCTCCCTCGCGCTGGTCCGCGCGACGTCCACCGCTCCCGAGCTCCTGACGGACGAGGCGGACCCGCCGTTCGGCGAGCGGGTGCTGGGGCCCCTGCGCGGCCGGGCGCTGCGCGTCGGCCGGCGGCTGGCCGGCTCCGAC
>JAOPXG010000293.1 GCA_025965275.1 Nocardioides sp. | reverse complement strand
CGCCCAAAGCGCGAGGGCACTGCACGTTGGTGACTGGCCGATCCAGGGGCACTGGTCGCTTGCCATGGCGACTAACTGAGCATTGAACATGTCCGAGGACAGGGCCCACGCACTCCGGGGCCACCTTCTCTCCAGCCCATCCCAGGGCATGCTCACCCGCCGATTGGGGCTGGCAAGGAGGGCGCTAGCGGGGATGACCCTGCCCTGGGACCTGTCCCGAGCCTGTATGTCGATGCGACTGGCCTATCGGGGAGGGCTGGAGCAATCCGTCAAGTCTGGGATCGGAACCGCCTGAGCGGTGACAGTCGGGGTCCTCCGAGCTCACCACCAGCCCTGCCGGTGTGTCCAGTGCAAGAGCAGACCCGACATGGTCAGCATCACCGCGACAACGACGATCAATTGGGTGACGTGCGTGCTCTGGTTGACGATCACATTCATCCCGTATACGGACGCAAGGGCGGTGATCGGCAAGGTGACAGCCGCGATCACCGCAAGGCGCTCCATTGCCAGGGTCATCTTTGTGTTGACCTTCGTTTGGTAGAGCTCAATGACTCCGAAGAGAAACTGCGCCTCGCCGTCAGCAATCGAACGCACGCGGTTGAACTGGTCGGCCAGGTCTCGGGCCAGCAGACGTGAAGGCTCGGGAACGAATCGGTCGAGGGAGCCGACCCTGGCATACACGTCGTGCGTCTGGGCGGCCATTGTCCGGGCAGTGATCAGTTCGTGCCGGATCAGGAACATCCGCTCCAGCAAGACCTCCGGTTCGGTGAGCGGGGACTGCATCACCTCTTGCTCCAGACCGGGGAGCTTTTCGGCAACCAGACTCACCAGGGCCCGCTGGCGCCGCGCCAGCGCTGAAGAGAGTGCATAGGAGACGTCGGCCGGCGTTGCGGGGGCGAACCGACCAGCCTCGATCCGGTCGCGCACTGCGGAGGTTTCTACCAGCGCCTCACTAGGGTCCACCACCGGGTTCGTGGGGCCGTGGACCGTCACCAGGAACCGGTCCCCGATGATCTGGTCCAGCTCGAGCATGTGCACATGGCCGTTAGCACCCTCCAAGGGCGCGTGCGTGATCACGAAGTAGTGGTCGACGTAGCTGTGCACGGTCGGCACGTGGTTGCGCCGTCTGCAGTCCTCGAGCACTCGGGGATGACAGCCCATTGCCGAAAGGACTTCTGGAACCTGGTCGTCCCACTGCGGGACATCGACCCAGACGAAGCCGTCGTCGCGGTCGAGCAGGGAGAGCAGGGCGTCGCTGTGATGCTGATGAGCTCCCGACGCGTCTACGAATCGGACGTCCATATGGCCAGCGTGTCCCAGTCGCGCACCCCCGTAAAGGAAACACGAGCCCAGCAATGCGAACGCAACCTCAGCGGCCCAACCCCACGACGGGTGCGCTGGCGCTGGAACGCTCCTGGGGCGGCCTCGGCTACCGCAAGCAGTCCGAGGCCGTGGTCGGCGGCTCGCTCAACACCTCGGCTCTCGGCGAACCGACCGCGACCCCCGCTGACCCTGAAATCGACCCAGCGGCACCAGCTCCGAAGAGGATCCGCCGGGAGAATGCGTGGTTCGGCCGGTCCTGGGTGCCAGCTCTGCCGCCGCGTCCCGTCTCGGCATGTCGAGGCGCGTCGATCCGCCGCCTCACGGCAGGGAGCCGGCGCGATGCGACGATGCGTGTCGGGAGCTCGGTGATGGCTGCGGCGTATCGGCTTCGAGCTGTGGACGGGTTCAGGGAGAGAAACCGGGCAGCGTTATCGATGGTGAAGCCGTCCCAGTTCACGAGCATGACCAACTCGCGGAACTGCGGGTTTAGCCGGCGTACCACGTCGCGGACCTCGGACGCCTCGACCGGATCGACTCCGGCAGTGGGTCGGATCAGGTGTTCTCGCAGTCGCTCGACGAGGGCGTGGCGTCTTCTCGTAGCCCGGCGGTTGTTGGCTAGGGCATTGCGTCCGACGGTGAACAGCCACATCCGTTGGCCGAGCGGGTCGTCGACGGGGAGCGCTTCGACGCGGCGCCAAGCCTGCAGGAGCGTCTCGCTGAGCAGGGTGGTCTCGACGGCGGCGAGTGCCGCTGGAGCCGCTCACCTAGGCGGATGCTGCACGGGTGGCCCGTATCGGCGGAGACGCAATGGTGCGTGCCGACCAGCGGCGCGGACCAGGTTGCCCGCCGTCCGCACCGCCGGTCAACGGCGCCTACGCCTTGGCCGGCGCGACCACCTAGCCCTCGAGCTGTGCCTGGAGGCCGGCGAGGTCGACCAGTCCCCAGTGCTCGGCGACCTTGCCGTCGTCGTAGCGCACGAAATCCATGATTCGGATCGTCGCGGGCTTCCCGGTGGGTGGCATACCGAAGAACTCCCCGGTGTGTGTTCCGGTCAGGGTCTTGTACGTCGCCACCAGGTCGCCCTCGGCGATCATGTGCACCACTTCGGCGCCGTGGTCGGGGAAGCCCTGACGGATCGCGGCGAAAACGGTGCGCACCCCGTCGGCGCCACCCGGCATCCCGTCGCGACGCTCGTGGTCTACGACATCCTCGCGGATGAACTCCTCCAGCCGGTCCAAGTGCCCCTGCTCCTGCAGCACCCTGACCAGCTCTCGTTGGCGCTCCTTGTTGTGGGTTTCCGCCGGCTCGACCATTGAGGTCTCCTTCCATGCCCCGCGACTTCAGTCGAGCCGCCCACAAAGCGGTTGTCAAGTAGCCGGCTGCCGGGCGCGTACGAGCGCCACATGCCGGCAAGTACCTTCCCCTGGACTTCAGCCGATGGGACGATCAGCCAGGAGGTCCGAGATGCCCCGTCAGATCATCACGACATCAAACGCACCGAGCTCGCCGCTGTTCAGCCAAGAAGCAAAGCCGGCTCCCAGGTGTTCATCTCGGGAACCACTGGTATCGACCCGGGCGACTTCACAGCATGAACGAGGAATGCGCCCGCTGGTTCGCGTCTGATCCACCGACCCGCTACGCGGCCGAGCTGGGCGCCGAGATACCAGGGCTACTCGTCTCGATTCGCCACGTGTGAGTCGTGCTGTGCCGTCAGCTGGGTAGGAGCGCCTCGCTTCTGCGGACTTGTTCGGCTAGTGGGCTCGACAAACGGAATCCCTTCCAGGCGCAGTAAATGCCGAGCGACAGTTCCCACGCGGCTTCCGGGAGCGTCAGCAGGCCCGAGGGTCCCTCGCCGTTCTTGTAGACCCCAGCCAGGATCATCAGGAAGGAGAGGATCAGTATCGGGCCGCCGATCAGACCCAATAGGGCCAGCCGCGGGGGCACGAGGGCTGATGTGTACATGAGGTAGCCGAGCAGAATCCCGTTGCCGATGCCGGCCACGAGTCCGGGCCCCCACTCGAAGGCCCACTCGTAGGCGTGCGCGAGGCTGTCGCCCTGAGCCTGGAGGGCGACCGCCTCGACGTAGTTCGCCCCGTTGATAGCGCTGATGACCGATACCAGCGAAAGCATGCTGACAAGGCCGATGGCGGCAAATACGGACTCGATGGTCCGGGCGGTCACGTAGCTGAGCGCGATCGTCTCGCTCTGTCTACGGGCGATTGGATACAACACGAGAGCGGTCCCGAGCTGAGTGACGATCAGGCCGAACTCGAGAAGCGCACCCCACTTCAGACTCGTGGAGGAGGCGTCCGCGGCGACGAATCGCATGTTCGTCCAGCTTGCCCCCGCCCCGTCGATGAAAAGAAGACGCGCGGGAATGCTCGTCACGAAGGTCCCGATGAACAGCCATCCGAAGATCCGGCCGGTTCGGCGCAAGTCCATGATCGACTCCC
The DNA here is from genome assembly GCA_025965275.1 of Nocardioides sp. GTDB lineage: Bacteria > Actinomycetota > Actinomycetes > Propionibacteriales > Nocardioidaceae > Nocardioides. The sequence continues at coordinate 25,147 of JAOPXG010000293.1, read as the reverse complement.
CTCCTGGCAGGCGGTAGAAGCCATAGTCGCAAGCCGAAGCGGTTGATGTACATCGCCCGAATCGGGTGGTACCGCCGCCGCTGAACAACCGGAGGTGCGTCTAATCGCCGCCTGTCGGCGCACGGGTCTACCCGATCAGCCAGACAGGACGGCTCACCTGGTCATGGCGCGGTCTCCTCGCGGCCCGTCGGACGCCGGGCTACTGCATCGCTGCCGGTCGCGCCGCCCATACTCCCCCGGACTTTGCCGAACCAGGTTTCCTTGCTGCGTGACTTCTATCGTCGTCTGGGCCCCCAGTCCGGGGCGCTCTCGAAGGTGGCGGAGGCGGTGATGTCTCGCATGTGGCTGCCGTCGAGCCTCATGACGTAGACGTCCGCGTTCCCCGCGTCACCGACTCCCGGTGATGAGGAGGCGACGATCCGGCGACCGTTGGGCGAGAACGAGCCCGACCCGAACTTGCGGTTCCCGCCGAAGGCATGCGTCACCCGACGGAGCCGATTGCCATGGAGGTGCACGACCCACACGTTTCCTCTGGTGTCCGACGTCTCATTGGACCGGAACATGATCCACCGACCGTTCGGCGACCAGTCCGGCTGTGCCGCATCGAGCCTCCATGGGGTGATCCGCGCGGTATGGGTGCCGTCGAGTCGAATCGTGAAAATGGCGTGGTGGCCGGTCGTGCGATCCACGCGCTCGAAAGCCAAGCGCTCGGCGGTGGGAGACCACGTGGGCGCGACGTCCTGGAAACGGTGCGCAACGAGCGGGCTCGCTCCCCGATGCGTGACCTGGCGCGCGTGAGTTCCGTTGGCTCGCATCACGTACAGCGCGACCAGCGAGGTCGGATTGTCGACCGGTCCGGACTGGCGCTGGAAGGCGATCCTTCTGCCATGCGGTGACCACTGAGCGAATCCGTCCGACCGACATGGCGCCTGGCACGACTCATCGAGGAAGGTCCGGTCCGTGCCGTTGGAGTGAATCTTGTCCAGGCGCGAGTGGTCGAGGTCCCCATGCCGCGCCACCTGGTACAGGATCCAGCGGCCGTTCGGCGACCAGTCCGGTTCGGTGGCCAGCCGCGTCCGCCTCGAATGCGTCACTTGCCGTTCGCGGGCGCCGTCACGCCTGAGCGTGAAGATGTCGCCGCGCGTGTGGTCAGCGTTGTAGTAGCGGCGGAAGGCAATCCGACCGTCCCTCCCGCGGGCCGTGGCGAGGGCTGGGGCCGCGGCCAGCATCACGCCCAATCCGGTCACAACTGCTGTAAATATGGCGATGGATCGTCTCATGAGATCCTCCTGCGTCGTGCTCCGCCCACGACGGTACCGTCGGAAACGGCCCGCCTTCTAGCGCCGGGAGCCATTCCCACCCCGACCGCAGTCGGCGAGGGCCGGCTCGTCGTTCCCATCGCCCGGACCTTCCCGCTCGCGGACGCCCTCGAGGCTGCCGAGCTGCTGATGAGCCGGCACCCGGGCGGGAAACTGGTCCTCGAGCCGTGAGCCTTCGTCAGCGACCGGCAGGGAGATGACGCAACCGTTTTCAGCCACCCCTAGCTCCGGACCGACGAAGCAGGGCCGCAGAGTCGGCTCCCGTCCCGGTTATCTCCACCGGTCGCCGGGAGCCCGCACGTAGGTGCGCCACACGTAACCCCACGGGATGACCGCGATGATGACGACGACTAGCGAGCAGTTGACCGCGACATCCGTCGTCGCCGCATCGAGGCTGCCACCGACAGCCGTAGGCAGCGCGACGAGGGCCAACCAAAGAACCTTCCACGCCGATTCGAACAGCAGCAGCGGCAGCAGCTTGACCGGGTAGCGCAACCCGAGGAACGCGAGTAGTGACATGGCAGTCAGCAGACACAGAGTCACGCCCTCGTACAGCGGGAGATCGTGAGCACCTGGGAGCAGCGGCCATTTCACGACAACGAGTCCTACCCCCATCAGAAGGTAGCCGGCGCGCAGCGCATGCAGGCGTGGGAGCGATGGGACGGTCTCCGTGGTCGTGGGTGCCGCGGGTGTGGCGGGGACTGTGGTGGACATGGCTGCTCCAGGTTGAGAGAGATCCGCGTTGGTGGGTGAGTCGGGTCGAGGTCAGGGCCTGGGCCACTCGTCGGTGAGTACGGCGTAGGCGACGGTGTCGAGCCAGCGTCCCGACCGGTGGAGCGACTCGCGGACCGCGTGTGTTTCGCGGCGCATCCCGACTCGTCCCATGAGCCGCCACGACGTGTCGTTGTCCAGAAGCAGTTGGCGACCACGCGGCGCACGCCGAGGTCCTCGAGGCAGTAGCGGAGAAGTTGGCGTACCGCTTCGATGGCGTATCCGTGCCCGGTCTGGGTCGGGTCGAGCACCCATCCAAGCTCTGCTTGCGTGCCTCGTGCTTGGTCGGCGACTTCGAGCCGTGCCCAGGCGTTCTCGCGGCGAAGCATGAAGTCGCCGATGATGCCCCCGCCGGGTCCCGCCGTCGGGGTCTCGGAGTTCGACGATGACGGTGGTCGCGAGGCGCTCCGGGTCCACGAAGAGGGTGCGGTACGCGTCGACGTCGGCAGGTGTGCCGGTGAGCCGCTCGTTCACGGTCGCGAGCTGGCGGAACTGCCACGTTGCGTCGGCGTCATCGACGGTTGCGGCCCAAAGGACGAGTCGTGCGGTGCGAAGCGGCTTGGTGAGCACCGGTGCGGGCGTCCCCTCGGGAGGCTCTTGGGTGCCGGTGACCGAGCTCCGCGCGTCGGTCCAGCCCGGTGGGGTGGTCGTCTGAGTGGTCATCTTCGTTGCTCCTCAGGTGCTACGTGTGGGGAGGACTGGCGGACGAGCTACTTGCTGCCGGAGTGCCTTGGGGGCGGGGCGTCGGATGGCCCACTCGGCGACGGTGAGGTTGACGACCCAACCGGCGCCTTTGGCGAGGTCGTCGCGGACGTCGCCGGTACCGAACAGGGCGGCGCCCAGAGGCTCGGTGAACACCTGGGTTCCGGCCCCGAGACCGATGGCGTAGGCGCGAATCATCCAGGCCCGGTGTGCTCCGATTTTGCGGGCGCGGGCGGCACGGACCCCGAGCACGATGGCGCCCACCATGGCGCAGGCGAACACCAGCCGGAACGCGTAGAGGACATCTCCGGTGCCCGGCTTTGGTGAGTACGCCAGTGTCAGCCAGAGCGCGGACCCGGCGACCATGAGACCGGCGACGGCGAGGACACGGCCCGCGCGCCGGTGCCAGGTCAGGTGCTGGCGGCGGAACCGGGGCACGAACTGGAGGGTGCCGACCAGCGCGAAGACCGCGGCGCCGACGATGTGGACGACGAGGGCGATCGGGAACCCGGTGAACCGGGCGTCGGCAGGGATGACGGCGGGGCCGCCAGCGAGCTGGATGAGGCGCAAGGTGCCTGCGGTGAGCGGGATGAAGCTCAACGCGAGGAGCGCTACTGGCACCGGCCAGCTCGGCCGGGTCCGGGCGCGAGCGGCCGAGGTGGGCCTGCGGACGGCGGCGGGTGTTGCGATGGGGTTCATCGCTCGCCCCTGGTGACGACTTCGGCGTCGTCTGCCGGGCCGGGCTCGACGCGGGCGACGGAGATGAGCGGCATCCCGAAGTCACGAAGTCGGGCGAGTATCCCGTGCAGGGCGGCCTGGTCCGCGACGGGGCCGCGAAGGAGCGTGGTGACGCCTTGCTCGGCGCTTCCCTGGCTGCCCGGGTTCGGGTTGGAGACCGTGGTGAGGGTCATGCCGTCGAACCACGCCAGCCACCGCTCGTGGAGGCGCCCTTCGAGGCGGATCTCGTACGTACCGGGCTCATGCGGGCCGACGGGTGGGGTGTTCACCGGGGTACTCCTCTTGCTGGTCCTGACGGTTCCAGCGAGAGCTGGAGTCGTCCTGATGCCTGCAAGCTAGGAGCCGAAGCGGTGAGTGGTCGTCACATCATGTAGTGATCAGGGTGGTGAACTTGTCGCCCGCGCGAGTCCAGGGCGTCGGGGCCGCCTGTTCCCGATTTCGGCAACACGGGTTGTGGTCGCCGGCGTGCGCGAGGACTCTCGGTGGCACACACGACGTGGTGGTCGCCCAGGGTCTCGGCCTATGCCGCATGGCACTCATCTTGCGTCTGAACACTCCTGTCGGCGATTGCCGGACAGGTGTCATCCCGCGAGTGCCGTAGGCGTTGCCCTTCGGCAGAGGGGAGCTCGTCATGAGCTCGAGAAGTAGTACGGCGACCGCCGTCGGAATCTTGTTCTTCACGCAGATGGCGACCGCTATCGCCGGCACCAGTCTCATTTCGGCCTACACCGAGAGCGACGCCAGCCGGACAGCACTCACAGCGGGTGTGCTGTTCATGATGTGCGCCGGACTTGCCGTCGTCGGCATCGGCCTGCTCATGTACCCGGTCTTGAAGTCGGTCGATGCCCGACTGGCCATCTGGTACCCGGTGCTGCGGGTCGTCGAGTTCACCGTCTCGGCGGTCTGCGGCATCTATCTCCTCATCCAGCTGGAGGTTGTTCCCAACCACCTGCTGTGGGTGTACGTCCCCACGGCTGCTGGCGGCCTCGTCCTCACCTACTTGCTCTTCGTGTCACGGCTCGTTCCGCGACCCATCGCGCTGCTCGGACTCGTGGGTTACGCCTGTCTTGCTGTCGGTGTGCCCCTGGACCTTCTCGGTGTCCTCGACATGGACGCCGGGGCGGGACAGGCCCTCCTCGTGCCCGGCGGTCTCTTCGAAGCGCTGGCGCTACCCATCTGGTTGCTCGCGAAGGGCTTCCAGACCCCTCCTCGCGGGCAGACGGCCGCCGCCCCGACACTCGCAGCGACGCGCTGAGAGAGGGCCGCGCAGCCACGTTGACGAGGTTCAGCGGGCCCCGGAGCGCGTCGGGAGGCCGAGCTGGTGGGCCCGGCTGATGGCAGCGCGCCGGTTGTTGACGCCGAGCTTGGTGTAGATGTGCTTGGTGTGGGTGCGGACCGTATTCAGGGACACGACGAGCTGGCGCGCGATGGCGGGCCCGTCGAGGTCTGAGCCGAGGAGCCGCAGCACGTCGAGCTCGCGGTCGCTCAGCGGGTCCACCAGCCCCACTCGTGGTTCGAGAGGTGCTGCTGATTCGGGTGACGGTGCAGTCTCGGAGCCGGCGCCGCGGGTCACGTCGGTCGCGGCGTTACTGGCCATCACGGCGTCCAGCAGCTCGTGGACGTATCCGGACCGGGGCTGGGTGGTAACGAGCTCGCGGAGCAGCGGTGTCAGGGCGGAGGCTGCGTCGACGAACACCCTGACCCAGCCGTCGGTCTCGGCGAGGTCGACAGCGTGACGAAGCGCCTCGAGCGCCGCGCCCCGGTCCCCGGTCGCGTCGTACGCGGTGGCTCGCAGCACCTCGAGCTCGATGACCGACCCGACCCGGCCGCCGTCAGTAGCCGCGGCCAGCAGACGGCCCAGGAGAGCCACCGCGGCGTCCAGGGACTCCGAGGACCCGGTGGCGGCGTGCTCTGCCAGGAGCACCCTGGCGAGGGTGATGTGCTCGTACTCGCGGAAGTAGGACAGCTCGTCATCGACCGCGACCCCGTGGTCGCGCGCCCAGGCACGCGCACCGACCAGGTCGCCACTGGCGGCGAGGACACGGGCGCGGGACGCGTGGACCGGTTGCACGTTGGGCGAGTAGTCGCCGACGTAGACCCGATCGGCCTCGTCGAGCAGCTCGAGGGCCGCGGCCAGGTCTCCTTCGGCCGCGCGTAGTCGGGCCATGCCGACGCGCCACCGGTACGGGTTCTGCGGCAACGATGCGGCCTCCCCGAGCTCGTCGGAGCGACGTAGGTGCTCGGCTGAGGCGACCAGGTCGTTGCGGTACCAGGCCATCCGGCTCAGGCCGACGAGCATGTCGGCGGTCCCCCGCATGACACTTGCCCCGGGCGGGGTGTTGGCCTCGGCCAGCCCGAGCGCGTGGGCGAAGGTCTGCTCGGCGTCGCGGAGCCGGCCCAGGCGCAGTTCCATGTCGGCCATCGCGATGGAGCAGCCCAGCACGTCGGCGATGTGCCCGGCCCGGGTCAGGGCGGGGATGGCACGGGCGTAGCTGGCATGGGCCGCCGTGATGTCCCCGGTCGACCAGGACGCCAGCCCGGAGAGCGCCGCCGCGGCCCCGACCGCGAGGTCGTCGCCGTCGACGGCGACGTCGATGGCGTGTTGGGCGCGCGCGATGGCATCGGGTGGGTCGCCGCCGAGGAGCGCGAGCGCGGCGCGGTACATCTCGACCTCGGCGGGGACCCGGGCGAGCTCGTCGGGGTCAACGACCACGAGGTCTGCGGCGGGCTTGGTCAGGAGCTTTTCGACGTGGTCGAGGCGTCGGTCGACGCCGTCGAACTGGTTGCTGGCCATCAGGCCGCCGATGAGCGCAATCGCCAGGACGGGGCGCTCGCGTAGGACGTCGTCGGGCAGCCGGTGCGCCCAGCGGCTCAGGAGGTCCTCGCGTCGCTCGCGCCCGAGGGCTCGAAAGGAGCTCTCGATGAGGTTCGCGGCCCGCTCGAGGTCGTCACCCTCCAGCGCGTGGCTTACCGCAGCTTCGACCTGGCCGGCTGCGGCGTACCAGTCGGCGGCTCGACGGTGCAGCTCGGGCACGTCGCCGGGGCGTTCCTCGAGCAGATGGGACTGGAGCACGTCGCCGAACAGGTGGTGGTAGCGGTACCAGGTGCGGCGCCCGTCGAGGGGGACGAGGAAGAGGTTCGCGCGGTCCAACCTCTCGAGCATCGCCTTGCCGCTACGAGCGTCACCGGCGTTCTCCGACGGCGGACGGACTGCGTCGCAGAGCGGTCCGGTGAGTCGGGCGAGGATGGAGGTGTCGAGCAGGAAGCGGCGTACGTCGTCGGGCTGGCGGCTGAGGACCTCGTCGGCGAGGTAGTCGACGACGAACCGGTCGTCGCCGGCGAATCCGGCGATGAACGCGGACTGGTCGTCGCGGTCGCGCAGCGAGATGGCGGCGAGCTGGAGTGCGGCCACCCAGCCCTCCGTCCGGGTCTCCAACGAGGCGATGTCGGCGACGGTGAGTCCGAAGCCGTGGAGGTCGTTGAGGTAGGAGGCCACCTCGTCGCCGGTGAAGCGGAGGTCGGATGCTCGGACCTCGAGCAGCTCTCCACGCGCACGCAGTCGGGGCAGGGGCAGTGCGGGGTCGGCGCGGGTGCTGATGACCAGCCGCAGCTGGGGCGGCATGTGGTCGAGGAGGAACGTCATCCCGGCCGCGACGTCGACACTGTCGGCGAGGTGGTAGTCGTCGAGGACCAGGGTGACATCGCCAGACTGGACGCTGAGCTCGTTCACCACCCCGGCGAGCACGGCCTCGACCGGCGCCTGCCCGGACCGGAGCAGGGTGAGCGCAGCAGCACCGGAGCCCGGGACCGCTCGGTCGAGGGCCAGCAAGACGTAGCTCCAGAACGACGTCGCCTGACGGTCCTGGCCGTCGAGCGAGACCCACGCGACGGGGTGCTCGCCCGCAGGGCTGTCCCCTCCGGTGCTCATCCAGGCCGCGAGGAGCGATGTCTTCCCGAACCCGGCGGGCGCAGAGACCAGCGTGACCGGCGAGCCGGACGCACGCTCGAGCATGTCGGCAAGCCGGGGCCGCGCGACGACGTCGCGTCGTGGACTCGGTTGGAGCAGCTTCGTCTCCACCAGTGGGTCGGCCATGCGGCTCCCCTTCCTGGGCGTCGGACCCGACGCCCCCTGAGCGTAGGGCAGAAACGCGGGCCCGGTGCGGAGTCGACTAGCGCCCCGACGCCCCGCTACGTCAGTGCGCGGACTCGGGCGTGCTGGCGTGGGTGTGCATCCGTTCGCCGGGGCGGCCGAAGATGCTCAGGACCTCGGCGGGTCCGTCGCCGGTGCTGCCGAACCAGTGCGGCACCTGGGTGTCGAACTCGGCGGCCTCGCCGATGCCCAGGACGATGTCCTGGTCGCCCATGACGAGCCGCATCTGCCCGGACAGCACGTAGAGCCATTCGAACCCGTCGTGCGTGCGCGGCTTCGGTTCCGACTGGCCCTTGGGGATGACGATCTTCCACGCCTGGATGCCGCCCGGGTGGGTCAGCGGCAGGACGGTGCGCCCGTTGACGCGCCGCGGCTTCAACCGGATGCGCGGGTCACCCACCTCGGGTGCGCCAACCAGGTCGTCGATGGGTACCCGGTAGGTCTGTGCGAGCGGCAGCAGCAGCTCCAGGCTCGGGCGTCGTTGCCCGTTCTCCAGCCGCGACAAGGTGCTCTTCGAGATCCCGGTCAGGTTCGCGACCTCGGTCAGAGTGACGCCGCGCTGCTCACGAACACGCCGCAGCCGCGGGCCGACCAGGTCGAGCGCGGCCGCGATAGTGCCCGTGCTGCTCACGGGAGCGCTGGCAGATGCGGAGGTGCTTCGAGACTCAGCCATGCACCCATTGCACCGCCCCGTTCCCGGAATCAGCAACAACCGTTGTCGACGGCGCTGGGTCGGAAGACTCTGGTGACATGAACGAATTCGACGTGGTGGTGGTCGGCGGGGGCGCCGCCGGCCTCTCAGCAGCCCTGGTCCTCAGCCGCGCCCGTCGCAGTGTCGCGGTGGTCGACGCAGGTCAGCCGCGCAACGCACCGGCCTCCCACATGCAGGGCTTCCTCGGCTCCGACGGGCTCCCGCCGACCGAGCTGCTCGCAGCCGGCCGTGCCGAGGTCACCGGCTACGGCGGCCAGCTGGTCTCCGGAGCAGTCGCGACCGTCACCGCGTGCCCGCGCACCAGTGCTCACAACCGCCAACGGTTCGAGGTCGTGCTCGCGGACGGCTCCCCGCTCATGGCGCGCCGCATCCTGGTCACGACCGGGCTGCGCGACGACATCCCCGACATCCCCGGAGTCCGGGAGAGGTGGGGACGCGACCTGCTCCACTGCCCGTACTGCCACGGCTACGAGGTCCGCGACCAGCCCCTCGGCGTGCTCGGCGGCGACCCTGCCTCCACGCAGGACGCCCTGGCGCACGCGCACATCATCCGCCAGTGGTCCGACGATGTCGTGTTCTTCACCAACGGCAACCCTCTGACCGTGGCGCAGCGCGAGCAGCTCGTCGCCCGGGCCATCGGGGTCGTCGACACACGCGTCGTTCGCCTTGTCGTCGAGGACGACCAGTTGAGCGGCGTAGAACTCGCAGACGGCCGGGTCGTGGCCCGCGCCGCCGTGTTCGTCCGCCCGGCCTTCGTCGCGAACGACACCCTGCTGACCGACCTCGGATGCGCAACCAGCCAGAACGGTTGGGTGGCAGTCGACGCAACGGGGCGCACCAGCATCGCGGGCGTCTGGGCAGCCGGCAACGCCGTGAACCCGCGCGCCCAGGTCATCACCGCCGCCGGTGAAGGCTCAGCGGCCGCCATCGCGATCAACAACGACCTCGTCGATGAGGACCTTCCCATCGCGGTCACCAATTTCCGTCTCGGCATGCCGATCGGCTGACCCGGCCCGGCGAACAACCCTCGACTCCGAAGGAGCATCACCATGTCCAACCCCACCTCGGGCCGGGCCACCAGCTCGCCCACCGCACGGCCGGTCCCGGTCGTCGGGCCGCCCACCAAGCACCAGCTCGCGCTGATGATCTGGATCGCCGTCTTTCCGACCCTCACGGTCCTGAACCTGACCATCGGCCCCTGGCTCAAAGACAGCAACCCGGTCCTGCGGACGTTCGTTCTGGCGACCGTCGCGGTCCCGATCGTCATCTACGGGCTGATGCCGCGCCTGCACAGGGCCCGCGGCCGCCTCCTCGCCCGCCGCGTCGCCTGACCTCGTCCCAGCCGCTGACCGCCTTCAACGCGAGACGTCCCCGGCCCGTCGGCCGGAAGCCGTTCTCCCCCGTACGGCGCCCGCCCGACGTCGTCGCGGTCCACGACCGCGACACCAGCGCCCCCGGTTCCACCCCTGTGGATCCGGGGGCGTCTCACGTCCCGCTCCACACTGCTCGAGCTCGAGTCGCAAGAGATCACCACCCGGCTCACCACGTGTGGTGAGGACGGCTCACCACATCGGTTCCTAGGTTCACGGTCCAACAAGGCACCACCGACCCACCCACCGAAAGAGCAGCCGCCGCGCAGCCCGACAGGCATCTCGGAACGGGCTCTACCACCGCCGGCCTTGACACCTGAAAGGCACGACCATGAACCGACTCACCCGCGCCGTGGCGATGGCCAGCGCGAGACACCCGTGGCGCACCATCGCGAGCTGGGTTCTCGCCGTGGCGGCCGTCTTCTTCCTCGCGGCCGTCGGCGGCGGCACTTTCGTCGACGACTTCTCCGCACCCGGCAGCCAGAGCTCCCGCGCGATGGACCTCGTGAACAGCAACTTCCCCGAGGCCGCCAAGGGGCAGGCACTCGTCGTGTTCGAGGCGCCCGACGGCACCACCCTCGAGCAAGACGAGGTAGGCGTCGCGACCGCCCTCGAGAACGTGAACAAGCTCGACCACGTCGCGACAGTCACCGACCCGTTCCAGGCCGGCACCATCTCCGAGGACGGCCGCATCGGCTACTCCGTGCTGACCCTCGACGTGCCCGAGCGCGAGATGGGCAAGCCCGCGTTCGCGACACTTTCGGAGGGCGTCACCAGCATCGACGCCGGGGACCTGCGGGTCGAGCTCGGTGGCGACGCGGTGTTCCTCAACGCCGGGGGCGGCAGCTCCGGCCACACGGGTATCGGGCTCCTCGTCGCGCTCCTCGTCCTGATCGTGGTCTTCGGCACGTTCGTCGCCGCGGTCCTTCCCATCGGGCTGTCCTTGGTCGCGGTCGGCGCCGGCATCGGCGGCATCACCTTGATGGCCAGCTTCATGAACGTCTCGGTCTCCGCCATCTCCGTCGCCGGTCTCGTCGGTCTCGGTGTCGGTGTCGACTACGCCCTGTTCGTTGTCGCCCGCTACCGCGAGAACCGGACCGCCGGCCGGGACAACCAGGCAGCCCTCGCCAGTGCCATGGGCACCTCCGGTGCGGCGGTCGTGTTCGCGGGAGGCACCGTCGCCATCGCCACCTCAGCGCTCTTCATCACCGGCGTCGGCGTCCTGACGTCCATCGGCTTCGCGACCGCCATCATGGTGTTCTCCTCCGTCGTCGCAGCGATCACCCTGCTCCCGGCGCTGCTGAGCCTGCTCGGCGACCGCATCGACAAGGGCCACGTCGGCCGCCGCCGCCCTGTCAAGGTCGCCCAGGAGACCGCCTGGTGGCGCTTCGGGCACCGGGTGTCCGCCCGACCCTGGCCCTACCTCCTCGGCTCCGTCGCTGTTCTGCTGACCATCGCAGCCCCGGCAATGTGGATGCAGATCGCGTTCCCGGCCGCCGGCGACGCCCCTGAGGAGACCACCCACCGGCAGGCCTACGACCTGCTCACCGACGGGTTCGGTGTCGGCATCAACGCGCCCCTGATGGTCGTCGTCGACCTTGACACTCCCGGTGTCGACGCCGCCGGCGTGAAGGGTGTGGCCGCCGACATTGCCGCGGTGCCAGGCATCGTGTCGGTCAGTGACCCGCAGACCTCTGATGACAGCGACACCGTCGTGTTCACCGCCACCCCGACCACCGGCCCGGCCGACCCGGCCACCTCGACCACCATCGACCGGGTCCGGGACGTCATTCCCGGCAACGTCTACGTCTCGGGCATCACCGCGGTCACCGACGACCTGAACGCGCAGCTGTCGGCCAAGCTGCCGCTGTTCATCGGCGCCGTCATCGCGGTGTCGTTCCTGCTGCTGATGCTGGTGTTCCGCTCCATCGCCGTCCCGGTCAAGGCGGCGGTGATGAACCTGCTGTCCATCGGCGGCGCCTACGGCGTCCTGGTCGCGGTCTTCCAGTGGGGCTGGGGCGCGACCGCCCTCGGGCTCGACGGGCCGACCCCCATCACGTCGGTCATCGTCATCATCATGTTCCCGATCCTGTTCGGGCTCTCGATGGACTACGAGGTGTTCCTGCTCTCGCGCATCCGCGAGGAGTACGACCGCACCGGTGACAACACCGAGTCCGTCGCCCGCGGACTCGCAGGCACTGGGCGGGTGGTGACGTCGGCGGCCCTCATCATGGTTGCGGTGTTCTCCAGCTTTATCTTCAGTCCGATCCCGTCTTTGAAGATGCTTGGCCTCGGACTCGCCGTGGCCATCCTCATCGACGCCACCATTGTGCGGATGATGCTGGTACCCGCCACCATGGCGCTCCTCGGCAACGCCAACTGGTGGTTGCCCGCATGGCTCGACCGGATCCTGCCGCGCCTGGTACTCGAAAGCGACAACGAAGAGACGCCGACCGACGTCGTGACCTCGCCCTCTCAGGCGTTCGCATCGGAGCCCAACGAGCTCGTCGGCCGCTAAACTCCTGCCCAGCCGCCGCCTTGGTATCTCACCGTAGGCGGCGATTGGGTCGTGAGGGTCCACTGGTTGTGCAACCCGATAGTCGGCTCTGGGGACACCGGCCAACTCGAGACAAGGCCGTCACAGACGGGACCGCAGACACGGTCGACACCAGCCTCGAAGACCTCAGGAGGGTCTGCTGCTCGAACGGGTGACAGTTTCGGTTAGGCCGCCTGGTCGCCGAACACTTCGCCGACCCCGTTCGGCTCGCTGCGCTGGGCGAGACCCGGTTCATCCGGTTCGCTGCCACCCGGCCTGATCGTCCGCCGAAGGATCGCTGCGCGACTGGTTGCGGCTGCCCGCGACGCGCTGCCCACTCCGGACGCCGCGGTAGCCAGGGCGATGGTCGCCAACGACCTTCAGTTGCTGCGGGTCCTCGATCGGCAGGTCGCGGACGCCGAGGAGGAGCTCGCTGCGCTGCTACCGATGACGCCGTTCGCGGTCCTGACCACCGTCCCTGGCTGGGGAACCGTGCGCGCCAGCGGCTACGGAGCGGCCCTCGGGGATCCGGCCCGCTGGCTGGGTCCGGCCCAGATCTCCCGAGCGTCTGGGCAGTCGCCGATGCAGTACGAATCAGCCGGCAAGCGCCGCGACGGACGGATCAGCCGCGAGGGCAGCGTGACCCCGCGTCGCGCCCTGATCGATCTGGGCATCGGGCTCTGGTTGACCGAGCCTGCAGCAAAGACCTACGCCGGCGGTCTGCGTACCCGCGGCAAGAAGGGCGGCGTGATCGCCTGCGCACTCGCCCACCGCGCCAACCAGATTGCCTACGCACTCGTGCGGGACCAACACCCCTACGACGCCACCCACTGGACGCAGGAGGGCTGAACAAGACCCCGGACCCCACAATCGTGAGCGCACCTACGCCCCGTCACTGTCCCGCACGCCCAGACCGCTGGCAGCACCACCTGCGAGAACCGCCGGCGGCACACCCCTTGCGCGCCCGACCGGTTGACAAAGCCCTACAGCCAACCAGCCAGTCAGCGAGCTGGCCAACGAGTGGCGTCGTGGGGTGCCCGCCAGGCAGCGTCAAATGCGAGCGCGGCTACTTTGCGCGGGTCGCGACTACTCGGGGCCGCGTGGGTGAGCGTGGCCCCATTGGGTCCCGTTCCACCTTCGCTCGTCGCGGAACTCGACGAGGTCGCCCGCCGTGCAGCCTGCGCTCGGAGAAGCGGGTCCCGTTCACGTCCACCCGTCTGTTGCATTCGGCCCGGATGCCTCATCGAGGTGATGCGCAATGCGCAGATTGATCACAGAGTGGCTGAATGGACGCACGAGTGGCTTCTATCGGTGCCGCGGTGGCGCTGACCTTTAGTGCGGGAGTCGCGAAAGTCGCGCACCTCGGGCCGTTCGCGGACGACGTTATTCGTGCTTCCGACACCGTAGCCATGTCCTCAATGGCCTTCCGCGACAACTATCAAGCCATGAAGGGCGGCACCTTCGCCGAGCAGCAGGCCGTCGACGTGGCCTGTGCCTTCTTTTCGTCGATGGCCCAAGACGGAGTGCCGCCCGCGGAATGGACTAATTTTGAGACGGCGCTGGCCGATCGTGTGGGCGTCACCGACTCGTCGAAGTACCTCGACGGCAAAGTCGGCCGGCTCGAATTGGCAATCGACCTCGTCGAGATCAATCCCCGCGCTGCCTACGAGTACGCGCGCGTCTGTCTCTTCTGACCGTGCCTAGGTGCGGGATTGCAGCCCGTCCGTTCTTACCGGACCCGCCGCGATCCGAGCACAACTGAGAGCGTCTTTCCGCCGCCTGACGGACGCACTGATCTGCGATGCCACATCCATCGCATCATGGCGTGCTGCCCCCGAGCCTTGGGACCACAGCGGCTCGAACGGGCTCGGCTCCGTTCCTTCCAGGGTTCCCTCATGACCCTCGATCTCATGACCTCAAGCGGCCTCACCACCAACGCCAACCGAAGTGCTATACACCTCATGCACTCCCCTGAGCGGCGCACCGCGACTGTCCGTTGCCACGAAACGAGAGCGCCTGTCTCCACCAGAGGGAGGTGCTCCATGACGAGCGCACAGCAACCGCGACGAGCGCCTGGCCAGACCATCCCTGGGGGTGGTGCGGGGACCCGATCGACGTGCGCGCGACAGGTCGCCTACCGACGTGGTGCTCAGGCAAGCGTCGCCATCAAGCCTGGGACCAACGCCGCGCCGCGGCCTTGGGTCGCAATCCCGTGGACGTCTTGAACCGGATCGTCGAGGTAGACAAACCTCGCCGAGTGGTCGAATGCGTCGAGGGATGAGCGGCACCCAGGCGACGAGACTGACCGGACCTCCCGGCCGGGCTCGAGAACCAGATCGAGGCCGGCCGGATCCACGACCGCGATCTCCCTGCCTCGATCAAGCACTCGAGAACGTCCTCACGGCCTTCACCCGGCGACAGAGCCGTCGGCGGCAGCACGCATGAACTCCCGCTCCTGACGATGAGCAACCAAGAGGCGCTCCGGCGCATCCTCTTGAGAGCGAGCAGCACGGAGTACCTATCCGATGCAGGTGAGAGCCGCGGTAGTGGCAGCCCGATTGGCTCGCAACCCGCTGCTGAGGCAGCACGATGGAGCCGGGCCTGTCCCTCTCGACCGAATGTCGCGCGTCGCGTCGCGGCGAGAGCAGCAAATCGTTTCTCGGGAGCTTTCAGCCCTGAATCCCCCGACCATGGTGCGGACGTGGAGACGCTCGTGGGCGCAGCACGAGGAGACCACGTCAGTTGCGCAGTGCGTGGAGACGCGTGGGCATGAACAGCGCGGCTTTTGCCGATGTTCACAGCTGGCTTCATCTGAGCAATGTGGCGACGGGAGCGTCTGCAATGACGGGGCCCACTCCCGAGGTCATGAAATCTCCACAGCCTCGATCACCCCGACGATAGGGTCTGCCCATGGTGACGAACGACGGGCTGCGAGGCAGCGATTCAGTCGCTTCTCTGCTGCGCGGGATCGACGTCATTCTCATACTGAGCGGAGCAGATAGGCCGCTGACTCTTGCTGAGGTCGCGCGGCTTGCGGATACGACCCGTGCGACCGCGCGCCGGTTGCTGCTCACGCTGGAGAAGCTTGGCTATGTCTCCTCCGACGGCCCGATGTTCTGGTTGCGGCCTAAGGTCATGGAGTTTGGGGACACGTACCTCGACGTACTTGGGTTGCCGCGCATCGCCCACCCCCACCTGGCCTTGCTCGCCGAGCGCGTGCGTGACACATGCTCGCTGACAGTGCTCGACGATGACACGGTCGTGTACGTCGACCGAGTGAAGGGATCGCGCATGATGACGGTCAATATCGCGGTCGGCACTCGGCTTCCGGCGTTCGCGATGTCGAGCGGACGTGTGCTGCTCGCTGGCCTCCCGACGGAGGAGCTCCGGACGTTCCTCGACGAACTCCAGGCGGAGCCGCTCACCGGGCACACGCTGACCTCGCGTGGCGAGATCGAGAAGAAGATCTCGCGGGCGCGTAAGGACGGCTACGCGATAACCGACCAAGAGCTCGATCCAGCGCTGCGGTCGATTGCCGCTCCCGTGCACGGTCCGGACGGCCGTACGGTCGCGGCGGTCAATGTCGCCACCCAGGTGACGCGGACCTCGGTGCAGGAGCTTCGCCAGGAGATCCTCCCAGAGCTACTCGCCACGGCGCGTGCGATCGAGGCAGAACTGGCCGCGCCCCGGCCGCGACCTGAAGCGGACCGACCGGAGGTCAGAGATCCAGGAGCAGCCGGGGGCTCTTCGAGCGACCGACGCAGACCATCATCGTCCTACCCGCTTCGCGCTCCTTCTCGTTGAGGATCGTGTCGTGGTGCTCAGGAATCCCCTCGAGTACGCGAGTCTCGCAAGTGCCACAGAAGCCGTCCTCGCACGAGGTCTGCACCTCGCAGAATCCCTGGATGACCTCGAGCAGACTCTGGTCCGCGCCGACCGTCAGCACCGCGCCGGACTTCGCCAGCTCCACCTCGAATGAATCGCCCGTCGCAGCCTCCGCGGCGGCCTCGCCGTCGGACGCGAACTTCTCCAGCCGAAGCTGTCCCGCCCTGCCCGCCTTCGCGCAGGCTTCAGCCAGTTCTTTGAGCATCCCGGACGGGCCACACGCATAGATCAGGGTGTCATCCGTCACGCCGGCGATCAGCGCAGTCAGATCCGGGCGGCCGGTTTCGGTACTGACCACGACCTTGACGTGCGGGCCGTTCGCCAGCTTCTCACGGAACGCCATCGTCTCGAGGGCTCGACCGACGTACACCAGTTCGTACGGCGACTTCTCGCGCTCTGCGGCGACCACCATCGCGAGCATGGGTGTGATGCCGATGCCTCCGGCGATGAACAGGTAGCGCGCAGCTGGCTCTAGCGGGAAGTGGTTGCGCGGGCCGCGGATCCGCACCCGCTTTCCGACGAGCGCAGTTTCGTGGATCTCCTCCGAGCCACCGCGCCCGTGAGGTTCTCGCAGGACTGCGATCCGGTAAAAGCTCCGGTCGGCCGGGGGGCTACACAGGCTGTACTGCCGTATCAGGCCGGAGGGTAGCTCGATGTCCAGGTGGGAGCCCGGCTCGTATGGCGGCAGCAGACCGCTCCCGGGAACCATTTCGAGGGAGACGACGCCGTCTGCCTCGAGCTTTGCCTGCCTGACGGTGACCTCGAAGAACTCCTGCTCCTCGCCGGTCATGCTGGGACCCGCGCCGCGTCGTCCATGGCCAGCTCGGGGTAGTCCGCGACCCGCGCGCCGCCTCGCAGCACGTCGAGCAGCGCGGCCAGCAGTTGGGGGCCACGCACCGACACGAGCATGTCGACCTCTTGGCGCAAGGTAGCCATGGCAGACGCGCCGTCGGGGTCGTCCCAGTTCTCCGGGTTGACCAGCACCGCAGCGATCAAGCCGCCGCCTCGCCGGGCCGCCTCGCACACCTCGCGCACGGTCGGCTCGGCGACATGGACGAGGTCGGTGCCGACCAGTACCACCATGTCCGCGGACTCGGCGACCTCACCGGTGCCTGCCGGCGACGGCGGCTCCCAAGCGGACTCACCTATGGGCGTCGTGATGGCCGCCACTGGGTCCGGCTCAGACAGCACGCGCACACCGGCGACGCCGAACCTGGTCAGGGAGCCAGCGACTTGAGCGCTGCCAGCTCCGAGTGGGACGACGAGGACCCGCGCCTCGTAGGACTGTCGCAGGGGGTTCATGGGGTTGCCTCCAATGGCCTGGAATGTGCGGTGTCTGCTTCGACGAGCAGCCACGGATCGATGACGACGTGCGGGGTGACCGGACCCTTGCCTGCACCCATGGCTTGCAAGGTCTCGCCGACCTGCTCGAGCGACACGAAGTGAGTGGGCAAGGAGTCGAGTCCGGTGCTGCCGTCGGCGAGCAGCTCGATGGCCCTTCGTACTGCTTCTGGCGACCTCCCGCGTACGCCGCGCACGGTCAGCATGTTGCGCACGATGGCGGTGGGGTCGATCGCCGAGTCCACTCCGGCCAAGCCAGCCATCACGAGGACCCCGAACCTGCCGAGCAAGGCGAGGGCGGTGGCCACGGTCTGGGGGGAGCCAATGGTGTCAACGACGATGTCGACGGGCCCGACTCGGTCGAGCACGCGCCGAACAGCGCCGTCGTCGCTCAACTCTGGTACTGCACCAAGGGCGCGAGCCATATCAAGACGGTCCGCGCTGCTCGTCCTGCCGAGCACGGTGACGGATGCCGCCCCAGACGCCATGGCGGCCGCCACGCAGGCAACCCCGTGATATCCAGGTCCGATCACGACGACGTGCTTGCCTGGGCCGGAGCAACCGGTGTCGATGGTCCAGTCGACGGCATTGGCCAGCGGCAGGGCCCATGCCGCCAGCTCGATGCTGAGGTGGTCGGGAACCGGGTGTACCCGGTGGTGGACCCCTAGCTCCAGGTAGCCGGCGTTCCCGCCGTGGAGCCCGGAGCCGCGGCTGGCCGGGATCATCCCGACCCGTTCGCCACCGGTCCACAGGTCCACCGACGGGCACAGCCGATAACGGTCAGCGCGGCACTCGACGCACTCGCCGCAGCCGACGTACTCCTCCACGACGACGCGGGACCCGACCGCGACGCCGAGGGCGGCGGCGTCGGCATCGGCGAGCTGATCGACACGGCCGACGACGTGGTGTCCGAGGATGGCGGGTTGCTTCAGCCCTCCACCGTGCAGCGCCACGTCGGTGCCGCACACGGCAGACGACTCGACGCGCAGTCGGCTGACCTTCGGCGGGAGCACGAGCTCCTGCACCACCGTGCCGCCTCGCCCATCGCTGACCGCCGCCTGGACCTTGAGGTCGCTCATCGGCGGAACAGGCTGCGCTTCGACGAGACCACACGCTCGTCGGCCTGTTGCTTCGCCTTATCGACCTCTTCCTTCAGCTGGCTCCAGATGTCGTAGACGATCTCGCCGTATTCGGGCTGGTGTCGCAGCTGCAGCACGTCTCGCGGCCGGTCGAACGGTACGTCGATGAAGGCCTTGGCGCGGCCGGGCTGGGCACTCATCACCATGATCCGGTCGCTCAGCGTGACAGCCTCGTCGACTGAATGGGTGATGAAGACGACTGTCTTGCGAGTCTCGTCCCAGATCCGCAGCAGCTCGGCCTGGAGCAGGGTCTTGTTCTGCTCGTCGAGGGCCGAGAAGGGCTCGTCCATCAGCAGGATCTCGGGGTCGTTTGCGAACGCTCGGGCGATAGAGACCCGCTGGCGCATACCCCCTGACAGCTGATGCGGGAAGGTGTCGGCGAACTTGGTCAGGCCGGTCGCGTCCAGGTAGTGGCCGACCGTGTCCTTGATGTCGGCTTTCGCGACGCCGCGGACGGTCAGTCCGTACGCCGCGTTCTGCCAGACGCTCATCCAGGGGAAGATCGAGTCACCCTGGAAGACCATCGAGTTCTCGGGTCGCCCAGCCGTGCCGCGGTTCAGCTCTATCGTTCCGGCACTCGGGGTCTCCAGGCCGGCAAGCATCCGTAGAAAGGTGGTCTTGCCACAGCCCGAGGGACCGACGAGGGTCAGGAACTGACCTTGAGGGACATCGAGGTCGAAGTCCTCCAGTGCGGTCACGACGTGGCCGCCAGGCACCGTGAACGTCTTGGTGAGTCCGCGGATTCTGATCTTGGTGTCGACTGCTGTTGCAGTGGGGATAGACATCTGTTGCTCCGTTCCTGTCTAAGTCAGTGCCGCGTGATCCATGGTGTGACCCGGCGGCCCACCAACCCGACGATGAGGGCGAGCAGCATCCCGACGAGCGCGAAGACGAGCAAGTAGGCATACATCGACTCGATGCGGAAGAGCTGGTACGAGTTCCAGACCATGTAGCCCCAGCCGTTACCGACCCCGCCGAGCATCTCGGCGATGGCCAGCATGATCAGTCCCATGCCCGCCCCCAGCTCGACACCGGTGATGATGTTGGGCATTGCCCCGGGAAGCGCGACCGACCAGAAGACACGCCCCCTTCGGGCGCCGAAGTTCTCCGCCACGTCGTAGAAGATCTGGGCGACGTTGGCGACACCCGAGTAGGTGTTGATCATCACCGGGAAGAAGACCCCCGTTGCCACGAAGTACCAGATGGTGTTCTCGCCAAAGCCGAAGAACAGCAGGAACAACGGAAAGATCGCACTCTTGGGGACCGGGTACAGCCCCGAGATGAGCGGCCGGACCGCAGCGTTCACAACCCTCGACAGACCCGCCACGATGCCGATGACGATGCCGGGAACGGCCCCGACCACGAATCCGATGACCAATCGACTGAGGCTGTGCTGCGACTGGTTCCACAAGTCACCGGTCTTCGCCTCGTCCCAAAGCGCCTGGAAGACGAGCGTCGGCGCGGGAAAGAAGCGGGCGTCGAGTGCACCCACTCGGGACAGAATCTCCCAACTCACCAGGATCACGAGCGGGCTCATGATCGAGACCACACGCAAGCTACGCCTACTCACTGGACGTCGCTGCTTGATCTGCTTGGCAGCCATGACGGCGGGTTGCGCCTTCGCAGTCTCCACGGTTGCACTCATGTCACTGCCCCCCGGACTCGGACTGCGCCTTCTGCACGAAGCTGTTGTCGACCAGCGTGGAGACGTCGAGGGGGTCCCCCTCGATCCAGCCCTGGGCATGGAAGAAGTCGTAGTCCTTCGTGAGGCTGTCGAGGTTCACCTCGGCGTCCGGCGAGACGAAGCTCGGCACCGTCTCCTTGATCTGGTCCACGGGCATGCCGATCTGGGCCGAGACGATCTTGAGAACATCATCCGCCCCCTCACCGTCCCACTGACCACCGTCGACAGCGGCGCTGTAGTCGTGTGAGGCCTTGACGTAGGCGTTCATGAAGCACTGCGCGGCCGCCGACTTCTCCTCGGCGAAGTTGCTGCTGTAGAGCACAACAGCAAGCTGCTGCTCGTTGTACTGCTCCGTCGAGTCAGCGAACCGCACGGCCGCGCCGGAATCGACGATGGTGGTCGCTGTGGGCTCGGTCGTGGCTGCGGCGTCGATCGAGCCGTTCTCGAACGCGGCGAACTGGTCGGGGAAACCGAGGAACTCGTGCTGGACGTCGTCGTACGTCAGGCCGTCCGATGCGAGGACAGCGGCCAGCGTCGCCGCCGTCGCCGTGCCTTCAGCAGGCTCAGCGACCTTCAGACCCTTCAGATCGGCGATCGTCTTGACCTTGCCGGAGTCGACGAGGTCCTTGCGGACCAGAATCGGCATGTAGTCGTAGTCGGTGACCAACTTCCCCTTGTCAGCCACGATCTTGAGATTGATGTCACGAGAGACCGCGTTGTAGAAGCCGGCCGACGGAGCCCCTGCGCCGACGTCGAGCTGGCCAGAGCCGAGCAACGGGATCATCTTCGCGGCCGAGTCGAACTTCGACAACGTGACGTCGAGGCCCTCGTCCTTGAAGTATCCCTTGGCATCGGCGATCAACAGGATCGAGTCTGAAAGGCTGTTGACGATACCGGCAGTGACCTTCGAGCCTTTGCACGATGTGGCGCCGGCCTCCGCCCCGCCGCCGCAGGCAGACAGCGGTAGGGCGAGTGCGAAGGTCGACAGAGCGACCACCACGGACTTGAGGAGCGATGGGTTCTTCATTGGCTTTTCTCCTTGGTGGGTGGTTGGTCAGATCGAGTGGAAGTTCGCACCGGGCGTGACCACGAGTGCATCCTTCGCGCCCTCCTGGAAGGGCACTTCGCGGGCCAACAGGATTGATGTCGACCGGACGTTGGTGTGCTCGGGGTTGAGGCCGGGCAGGTCGTCGGCCTCGATGTCGTCCAACGCCGCCAGGAGCCGGCGGCGGGCAAGGATGATTCCTGCGTCCGATGTCCCGAGACGCTCTTTGGTGCGATCGGCGACCACACCCATTGACTCCTGCAGCGAGAAGTCCTGGGCGGCGATGCCAGCGATACCGGAGAAAGACTCCTTGCGACGCTGGGCACCGCGGTCCATCAGGTAGTCGTTCGCATTCTCGGCCAGCGGGTCGTAGGTGCCCGGCTTGAACTTCACGTGAATGCCGTCGCCGGCCTCGAAGGCGTCGAGTTCACGCGGCCCGAAGTCCTCGGTCGGGTGGTAGTTCCAGCTCCAGGCCCAGCAGGTCTCGTCGTCGATCGGGACCCAGGCGTGGCCCCCCATCGGGTTGTGGGTGCCGAACGGTGGAATGATCGTGTACCACGGCATCATCCACTGGGTGATCCGCCAGTAGTAGCTCTGCTCGTCGGCGTTCCGGCGCGCCCCGATCAGCAGTCCACCATCGGACTCGGCCACCTCGAACTTCGGTCGAGTATCGGCCTTGAGGTACTGATTGCCTTCAGTACCCGAGTGCAGCGGGTCGTCGTCGAGGTTGAATCGGTGCGCGAACGAGACGTGGCTGGAGTCGATACCTCCCTCCATCGCCTGAAGGTAGTTGGAGAACTGGCGACGCTTGGAGATGAACCGCCTTTCGGCATTGAGGCCCATCCACTCCAGCTTCGGAAGCGGCGGCTCCTTGGCCGGGTCTCCCATGTAGGCCCAGATCAGCCCACCGGCTTCAACAGCCTTGTATGCCCGGAGACTGATCTTCTCGCGGAACTTGCTGCCCTCCGGCTCGGAAGGCATGTCGACGCAGTCGCCATTGATGTCGTACTTCCAACCGTGGTAGGCGCAGCGTAGGCCGCACTCTTCATTCCGGCCGAAGAAGAGCGATGCGGTCCGGTGCGCACAGAACTCGTCGATGAGGCCCAGGCGTCCTTCGCTGTCACGAAAGGCGATCAGTTCCTCGCCGAGCAGCTTGACGCGTACCGGGTCGCAGTCCGGACCCGCGACCTCCTCGGCCAGCAGGGCAGGGATCCAGTAGCGCCGAAACAACTGGCCCATCTGGGTGCCGGGACCTGTCTGAGTCAGCAGTTCGTTCTGTTCACGGGTGAGCATGCAAAGGTGCCTTTCAGGAGTTGAGCAGGGGACGAGCAATAGCCGACGGAACACCGATCAGTGCGGCGATGCCGAAGGCCACGAGTGGGAGGAGCCAGGCGACGCCGAAGCCAGCACCGTGATCGAGAGCCAGCCCGAATGCGAGCGGCCCGGTGGCGAAGCCGACGTACATCCCCGTCACGAGGAGGCCGGTGGCGGCACCAAGCGAGGCAGCCGGAACGCTGCGCACAAGTGCCACCATCGTGACTGCATTGGACGCAAGGGCCGCGGCGCCGAAGACACTGGCCCCAACCCAGAGCAGCCAGCCACCGGCCACGGTTGCTGCCAGTGTGAGCAACACGCCCGTGGCGGAGCCGAGGGCGAGCGTGAGCAGCGTCGTGGGCTGCAGGCCACCTCGATCAGAGCTACGCGCCCACCAGATCCGGCTGACCAGGCCCACCAGACCAACGACGGCGGCGGTGAGGCCGGCCGTGCGAGCGTCGAAGCCAAGCCGACGGTGGGCGAACAGAGGTAGATAGGCGTTGGTGGCCTGCAGTCCGAAGCCCATGAAGAACGTGTAGGCCGCCAGCGTGCGGACCGATGCCCGCCGAGCGACTTGGGCATCGGCCGAACGGCTCGCCTCGCACGGCGTGACCCGGATCGCGAGGGCGCTGATGACACCCGCGATCGCCAGCGCTATGCCGGCCGCTGCGGCCCAGCGCCACCCAGCGAGGACCGCGACCGTCGGACCAAGCAGCCCTGCGGCGAGCTGTGCCATCTGGACGCCGGACTGCTTCCATCCGATCAGCGCACCGCGGCGCTCGGCGGGCAGGCCAGCCACCACGCGGTTGGTTGCAGGGTTGGACAGCGACTGGGCCACACCGCACACGACTGCGGCGGCCAGTACCACGGCGTAGTTGTGAGCGAGGGCAAGGACCGCAAGGCCTACCCCCGAACCGATCGCGACGGCGACCATCACGCTGCGACCACTGAACCGGCTGCTCGGACCGCCCAGCGCCAACGCGCTGAGCGCGGCTGAGCCGAACGTAACGGTCGCGATGGCCCCGTAGCGCACCGGGCTGAGCCCGAGATCGGCGATCAGCAACGGTGAGACCGCGGTGAGCGTGTACAGCATGAGCGGTCCGACGGCCATGCACAGGGCCAGACCGGACCACAACGCCAGGTCGTCGCGCCGACGACTCTCGACGACGGCCGTGGTGGTGCTGAACATCCCGTTCTCGTTTCGCTATGCGTACAAGTGTGCGTTCCTGTGCACCCAGACCGTTCCACGTGGTCCACGTCACGTCAAGGCTTCATGCCAGATTCCTGCGACCGAGCGGAACTCGTCGGCGGGCGATATACGTTGTACGCATGGTGGAACGCGTTGCGGCTCGGCGAGAGATCGAGATCGCCGACCGGGACGTTGTGCAGTCGTTGGTACGAGGCCTAGACGTCTTGCACGTCTTCGACGCCCACCACCCAGAGCTCACGCTGGACGAGGCCGCCGAGCGTGCCGGCATGAGCCGCTCCGCGGTACGCCGCCTCCTGCGCACCTTGATGGATGCCAGACTCACGACCTTCGACGGCCGCTACTACCGGCTCACCTCGCGGCTGCTCGATCTGGGCTATGCGCAACAGTCCCGCCTCACCCTCGCGGAGGTTGCAGAGCCGCACTGCGCCGACCTATCGGCCGAGCTCGGTCGAACCGTCTCCCTCGGGCGGCTCGAAAATCATGAGGTCGTCTACCTCTTGAGGGTCGGCGCACCTCGACTGATGGACGTCTCGCTCGGCGTCGGGACCAGGCTGCCTGCCCACCACCCGGCAATCGGGCGGGCCCAACTCGCTTGGCTGCCCGAGCCCGAGCTCAGCGCCTTTCTCGAGTCTGACACCTACCTCAGACATCCAGCCCGCACGATCGGCTCTGCGGCCGACCTGCGCAAGGAGCTACTCGCAATCCGCACGCGCGGCTGGTGCCTTGTGACCGAGGAGCTCGAGGTGGGGCTAAGCGCCATCGCCGCGCCGGTCCGCGACCGGACCGGTCGGGTAGTCGCGGCCGTCAACCTGTCAACCCATTCCGATGGGCGCGCGACTCAGCAGCAGTTGACGGAGGCCGTCCCCGAGCTATTGAGCACGGCTGCTCGGATCGGCGTCGATCTTCATGCCAGTCACATGTCCTGAGCGGCCTGTCCGCCGGCAAGAGACTGGGGCCTGCTGTTCAGTGACGGCGGTGCGGACGAGTCGACGACTGCGAGGCCTTTCTGCCCTGCGGACCGTCTCAGTTCGTCCCCACCTAGACCTGGACGCGCGAGGAGCCCCACCCCTGTCTCAGGTGTGGCCGCCGTGGACCGGTCCAAGCCGCAGATGCCGCAAGTAGCCCTCCTGGAACGCGGCGTAGACACCGCACAGCACGGCCAAGACCTCTGCGGCGGCCGCCAGCCAGGCATACCAACTCCATCCGGTGTGAATCCCGAACAGGCCGGCCG
>JAOPXG010000264.1 GCA_025965275.1 Nocardioides sp. | reverse complement strand
CTCGCGGCGGATCGCATCGGTGACGGGGTTGAGGGCGTCGCCCACGACTCCCCAGACCTGGGTGACGCCGTGCTCGGCGAGCGCGTCGATCAGCAGCTCGGCAACGGTGGACATGGGTCCTCCTCGGGTGGGACCGGGTCAGGGGGTGAAGCGGTCTGGGTTCGCCAGTACCCAGTCGCGCTCCCACGAACGCGGCGGGTCACGGTAGAGCTGGCCGGGCGCGAGGTGCTCGAACATCTCGGCGTACGACTGGATGGTGCCGTGGTCGATCCGGCGCCGGAGCATGTGCGGCCGCAGCTCGTCGAAGGAGTGCAGGCCCATCGAGGCGATGACCTGCATCGCCTGCTCGACGGTGCCGCGCTGGTAGCTCGTGACCCGCTGGGTCTTGTCGGGCACGTAGAGCGCCCGCTGCCGCTTCGGGTCCTGGGTCGCGACCCCGACCGGGCAGGTGTTGGTGTGGCAGGTCTGGGCCTGGATGCAGCCCACCGCCATCATCATCGCCCGCGCCGCGTTGGTGTAGTCGGCGCCCTGGATGACCCGCTTGACGACGTCGACGCCGGTCGCGACCTTCCCCGAGGCGCCGACCTTGACCTTGTCCCGCACCCCGGCGCCCAGGAGCGCGTTGTGGACGGTCATCAGGCCCTCGGTCAGCGGCATGCCGACGTGGTCCTCGTACTCCAGGGGCGCCGCACCGGTGCCACCCTCGGCGCCGTCGACGATCACGAAGTCGGGATAGGTGTCCTCCTCGACCATCGCCTTGCAGATCGCGAGGAAGTCGGTGCGTGAACCCAGGCAGAGCTTGAACCCCGCGGGCTTGCCGCCCGCGAGCTCGCGGAAGTGCCCGATGAACTGGACCAGCTCGCGCGGGGTGGAGAACACCTGGTGGTACGGCGGGGAGATCACCGTCTCCCCCTGCGGGACGTCGCGGGTCTGCGCGATCTCGCGGGTCACCTTCGCACCGGGCAGCACCCCACCGAGGCCGGGCTTGGCACCCTGGCTGAGCTTGATGCTGACCATCTTCACCTGCTCGTCGGCGGCCTTGTCGGCGAACTCGCGCTCGTCGAAGCCGCCCTGGTCGGTGCGGCAGCCGAAGTAGCCGGAGCCGATCTCCCAGACCAGGTCGCCGCCGTGGCGGTGGTAGGGGCTGATCGCGCCCTCGCCGGTGTCGTGCGCGAAACCGCCGGCCGCCGCACCCCGGTTGAGCGCCTCGATCGCGTGGCCGCTGAGGCTGCCGAAGCTCATCGCCGACACGTTGAGCAGCGCCATGTCGTACGGCTGCGTGCAGTCCTTCCCGCCGATCCGCACCCGCGGCGGCTCTGCCATCTTCTTCACCGGCACGGTGGAGTGGACGAGGTACTCGTAGCCGACCGCGTAGAGGTCCCGCTCGGTGCCGAACGGCTGCTCCTCCTTCACACCCTTGGCGCGCTGGTAGATCGAGGAGCGAGTGTTGCGGTCGAACGGGCGGCCGTCGAAGTTGCGTTCGATGAAGTACTGCTGGAGCTCGGGCCGGACCTCCTCGAGGAGGAACCGGATGTGGCCCAGGACCGGATAGTTGCGCAGGATCGAGTGCTTCTTCTGCAGCAGGTCGTAGACCCCGACGGCCAGGAGCACCACGATGACGGCGAGGAAGAACCACCATCCGGGTCCGCCGATCGTGGCCGCCAGCGTCGCGACCGCGCCGAGGAACGCCAGGACGCCGATCACGAAGAAGCGCAGCACGTGTCGAGTTGTACCACCGGGCCCGTGATCGCCCCGCGTGGTGGAGCGGGCCGGCGCATGTCCGAGGATGGGTGCGTGAGCGCCGTACCCCTCCCGACGACCATCCCGCACGGCCGCACGGCCCGGCGGCTCGAGTGGGCACACCTGCCGCCGCACGTGCGCGCCCTCGTCGAGCAGCGGTGTGGCTCGCCGGTGGTCGAGGCCCGCTCGCAGGGCGCCGGCTTCACGCCCGGCTTCGCGTCCGTGCTGACCTGCGCGGACGGCACCCGGCACTTCGTGAAGGCGGCCTCCCTCAAGGCACAGCGGATGTTCGCCGAGGCCTACCGGGTCGAGGCCGCCAAGCTCGGCACCCTCCCCGACGCGGCGCCCGCGCCGAGCCTGCTCTGGCTGCACGACGCCGACGACTGGGTGGCGCTCGCGACCGAGTACGTCGAGTCGCGGCAGCCGCGCCGGCCCTGGCGCGAGGCCGACCTGCAGGCGTGCGTCGCGATGGTCGAGCAGATGGCCGCCGCCCTCACTCCCCCGCCGGACGAACTGGTCACCGACGACTTCGCGACCGAGTTCGCCGGGTGGCCGGCGTACTGGGACCAGGTCCGCCGGACGATGCCGGACCTGCCGGCCCTCGCCGAGCGGCTCGACGAGGCGGCCGCGCTGGCGGCGCGCTTCCGGGAGGTCACCGGCGGCTCGACCCTGGTCCACACCGACATCCGCGACGACAACCTGATGCTCGCCGCCGACGGCCGGGTGCTGCTCTGCGACTGGAACTGGCCGGTCGTCGGCGCCGCGTGGCTCGACACGGTGTTCTTGATGATCGGCCCGCGCGGCGACGGGATCGACGTCGACCGGGTGCTCGCCGGGGCCGCACTGACCAGGGACGTGCCGCCCGAGGCGGTCGACATCGTGCTCGCGCTCGTCACGGGCTACTTCCTGATGTCCGCGGACCAGCCGGTGCCCCCGACCTCGCCGTACATCCGGGAGGCGCAGCGCTGGCAGGGCGAGGTGTGCTGGCGCTGGCTGGCTGACCGGCGTGGCTGGACGTGAGCCGGCGCCGGCCGTTTTGGCGGTGCCGAGCGCCGCTGCTAGCCTTGTCCGTCGCGTCACGTGTGGTTCCACCGTGCTCGCGACCCGACGTTCACAACGACCGATCATCCTCGACGCAAAGGCACACCAGTGGCGAACATCAAGTCCCAGATCAAGCGCAACAAGCAGAACGAGAAGGCGCACGAGCGCAACAAGGCCGTCAAGACCGGCCTGAAGTCCGCCGTCCGCAAGTTCCGCGAGGCCGCCGAGGCCGGAGACAAGGACGTCGCGCTGGCGGCCAGCCGCGACGCTGCCCGCAAGCTCGACAAGGCCGCCTCCAAGGGCGTCATCCACAAGAACCAGGCCGCGAACCGCAAGTCCGCGATCGCCAAGAAGGCCGCTTCGCTCTGATCCACCCCGCCGCCTGAGCACCTCAGGCGGCACGTCGGTCGTTGGTCGACCCGCTCGTCAGTCTGACGGGCGGGTCGACGTCATTTCAGGGCCACTTCAGCGCTGGTCGTGGAGGCCGGTGACGGTGAGCACCAGCCGCTCCAGGGTGTACGACGCGTCGCTGGCGGCGCCCTTGATGTCGGCGTCGGCGCGCGCGATCGCCTGGATGGCCCGGGCGATGGCGCCGTCGGACCAGCCGCGGGACTGGTCGCGGATCGTGCGCAGCTTCCACGGCGGCACGCCGACCTCGCGAGCAAGGTCCGCCTCCCGCATGCCGCGCGGTGCCGACTTGTAGCGGGCCACCCCGCGCGCGCCTCCCGCGAACGCCGACGTGACCAGCACCGGCGCGGTGCCGCCGTCGAGCGCCCAGCGGAGCTCCTCGAGCGCCACCGTGCGGCGCCCCCAGAACGCCGCGTCGGCCACCGCGAAGGACTTCGCCTCCGCGCGACCGCCGAAGTACTGCTTGACCTTCTCGACGCTCAGCGCCGCGCCGGCGAAGTCACTGGTCAGCTGGTCGGCCGCCGCCGCGAGCGAGCGCAGGTCCTGACCGACGGCCTGCACGAGGAAGTCGGCGGCGTCCTGGTCGATCGACGAGCCGTGGCCGCGGACCTCGGCGGCGACGAAGTTGACGTACTCCGAGGGCCGGAGCTCGCCGGACTTCGACTCGGAGACCGTGTCGAGCTTGCGCAGCTTGGTGAGGGTGCCGCTGCCCTTCTGCCCGCCGCCGTGCACCAGGACCAGCGCGACCTCGTCGGCCGGCGCCGCGGCGTACGCCAGGAGCCCCTCGACCGACTCCTCGGGCAGGTTCTCCAGCCCGCGCACGACCACGCACCGGATGCTCGAGAAGAGCGATGGGGCGGCGAGCTCGCCGAGCGTCGCCAGCGAGAGGTCGGAGCCGACCGTCTCGGAGAACTCCGACTCGGCGTCGTGATGACGCACGACGTCGCGGACGGCGGCGACCGTGCGCTCGTTGAGGAACTCCTCCTTGCCGGTCACGAGCGTGACCCGGCCGAGGACGTCTGCTGCGCGCGGATGCGAAGGACCTGCCATGGTGCGGCAAGCCTGCCACAGCTCGCCGACGTCCCAGGACCGGGCGTCAGCGCGTCTCGGTGCTCAGCTCACCGTCTCGCTCGACCACCACCAGGTCGCCGTCGAGGTCGGTGCGCAGCACCCGCGCCCCGGTCGCCTCGAGCGGTGTCAGCGCCTCCGGCGCGGGGTGGCCGTAGTCGTTGCCGGCGCCGACCGACACCAGCGCGACCCTGGCGCCGAGCGAGAGCAGCCAGTCCTCGTCCTGGTATCGGCTGCCGTGGTGCGGCACCTTGAGCACGTCGACCTGGAGCCCGGGGAGTGCCGCGGCGAGCGCCTCCTGTCCTTCGGGCTCGACGTCGCCGGAGAGCAGCATCCGCACCCCGTGCACCTCGACCAGCAGCACCACGCTCGCCTCGTTGGCGGTGCTGCCGTCGCCCGGCCCGGCGGTCGGTGAGTCCGGCGGCGGCCACAGCGCCTGGAGGGTGACGTCGCCGACGGTGCGGGTCACGCCGTACGGCGTGGGCGTCGGCGTCAGCCCGGCCGCCCCGGCGAGGGAGTCGACCTCGCGGACGCCCTGGGGCGGGTCCAGCAGCCGGGTGGTCTCGATCGCCCCGACCTCGCGCCCGTCGAGCACGCCCGACAGCCCGTCGACGTGGTCGGCGTGGAAGTGCGTGAGCACGACCAGCGGCACCACCTGGATCTCCAGCCGGTCGAGGCACGCGTCGACCGCGGCCGGGTCGGGCCCGGCGTCGACCACGACCCCGGCGTGCGGGCCGGCGTTGAGCACCAGCGCGTCGCCCTGGCCGACGTCGCAGGCCGCGAGCACCCAGCCGCCGGGCGGCCAGCCGGGCGTCGGCGGCCGGACCAGCACGACGACCACCAGGAGCGCGCAGCAGCCCAGCCCGGTCGCCGGGCGGCGCAGCAGGTACGGCCCAGCGAGCGCCACCGCCAAAACCACGAGCGAGAGCAACACCAGGGCGCCCGCTCCGGTCCCCCACGCGACGGCCGCCGCGGGCAGGCGCGCGCCGTGCTCGGCGACGGTGATGATCCAGGCGACGCACCAGGCGGCCGCCGTGCCGAGCGCGCGGCCGCCGGGGGACCAGAGGAGGC
Source organism: Nocardioides sp. (assembly GCA_025965275.1). Classification (GTDB taxonomy): domain Bacteria; phylum Actinomycetota; class Actinomycetes; order Propionibacteriales; family Nocardioidaceae; genus Nocardioides. The sequence continues at coordinate 29,257 of JAOPXG010000264.1, read as the reverse complement.
CGACCAGGCCGCCGCCGAGCCCGAGGACGGTGGCCGGACCGACGACCGGGGCGACCACCAGGTTGGCGGCGACCGCCACCAGGCTCACCTGCCCGGAGATCGCGGCGACGACCGGCGTGCAGGCGAGCTGGGCGGCCGCCGGGACGGCGATGGCCTCGGCGACCCAGCGCGGCAGCCACCGGGCGAGGGCGTCGCGCCAGCCGGGCGCCAGCAGCAGGATGCCGCCGGTCGCGAGGACGGACAGGGCGAACCCGACCGACCCGGCCAGCCCGGGCTCGACCAGCACCAGGACGAGCACGGCCACGCCCAGGGCGCGGGTGCCGCGCTGCCGCCCGTTGGTCCCCATCGCGAACAGTGCGACGGCCCCCATCACCGCGGCCCGGAGCACGCTCGGCTCGGTGCGCGCCAGCAGCACGAAGCCCCCGATGCCGGCGGCACCGACGAGGTACAGCCACCGCCCGCGCACCCCGCCCCACCGGGCCAGCACCAGGAGGAACCCGACGACCAGGGTCAGGTTCGTGCCCGAGACGGCGAGGAGGTGGGTGAGGCCGGTGGTCCGGAAGTCGTCGGCCAGGGCGGGGTCGAGGCCCGCGTCGTCGCCGTCGACCAGCGCCGGCACCAGCGCCCGTTGGTCGTCGGGGCGGTGCGCGACCGCGTCGCGGATCGAGCTCCGCACGGCGGCCGCGCCGTCCCACCACAGGTCCGGGGGCGCCACCACCGACGGCGGCCCGCGGGCGCCGAGAACCGCCGCCAGGTCGTCGCTGTCGGCCGGCGACAGCCGCCCGCTCACCCGCACGGTGCTGCCGAGGGGCACGTCGCCCCACCCGTCGTCGGCCATGACCAGCACCGGCGCCGCGAGGGCGTACGTCGCGCCGCGGCCGGTCACCTCCCGGACCTCGAGCCGGGTCAGCACCACGTCGCCGAACCGCCCCGCGGTCCGCCGCGGGTCCGAGGCGACCGTGCCGGTCACGCTCACCACCGCTCCGTCGGCGGCGAGCCGGGCCACCGGGCTCCCCGCCATCTGGTCGTGGCGTAGTGCGGCCACCGTCGTGACGGCTCCGAAGACGAGCGCCGCGGCGGCGGTCGTCCGCAGCGCCCGTCCACTCCCCCGGCGCCCGGCGACGGTGACGAGCAGGGCGGCCCCGGTGACCGCGACCGGTGGCAGCAGCCCCCACCACCCGGCCCACCGCCCCGCCAGCGCGCCCGCCCAGGCGGTCGCGCCGAGCAGCAGCATCCGCAGGTCGGGCCTCTCGCGTCGCTCATCGAGCGTCGGCACCTCACACCGTGACGTAGGGGGCGAGCTGCCCCAGGGTCGCGTCGCCGATGCCGTCGACCTCGAGCAGCTCGTCGACCGCGGTGAAGCCGCCGTGCTCGTCGCGCCACGCGAGGATCGCCTGCGCGGTGACCGGGCCGACCTCGGGCAGCGCCTCGAGCTCGGTCTGCGAGGCGGTGTTGAGGTTGACCAGCGGACCACCCGGCGCGCCCGGCGTCGGCACCGACGACGCCGCGACCCCGGTCGGGGCCGGCGTGCCGACCAGGATCTGCTCGCCGTCGACCAGCACCCGGGCCAGGTTCAGGCCGGCGAGGTCGACCCCGGGCCGGGCACCTCCGGCCGCCTTGATCGCGTCGACGACCCGGTCTCCGGCGTCGAGGACCGCGATGCCCGGACGCCGCACCTTGCCCTCGACGTCGACCGTGACCGACCCGCCGGTGGCGGCCGCGGCAGGAGCCGCCACCGGCGAGGCGTCGGTGAGCGGCTCCTTCGAGCCGGCCGCCGAGGGGGTGCTGATCGTCGGCGCCTCCAGGCTGTCGGGTTCGCCCCGCAGCACCCACCAGCACGTCACCGCGAGGCCGACCGCGACCAGGACCGCGACCACCGCGACGTGGGCCGGCCCCAGCGCGAACCGGCCGCGCAGCGTCTCGGGCACGGCGCCCGCGAGCCCTCGCCGGGACGCATGTCGCCCCGGCGTCGGCACCACCGGCGCCGCCCCGACGAGCGCGTCCTCCTCGTCGTCGACAACCCGCAGCGGTCGCACCCGGGTGTGCTCGGACGGCCACGCGTCCGGCTCCGGTCGGGTCGCGGCGAGCTCGGCGCTCAGCAGTGCGAGCCGTCGGGAGACGGCTTCCTGGTGCTCGGGGCTGGGGCGACGGTTCGGCATGCGCCGACGCTAGGCAGCGGCGGCGTTCCCCGGGCCGGCCCGGCACGGCCCTGTGGAGACTCCCGCGGCGGAGCCGGCCTGGGGACGGAAGGTGGGCCGTCGCTCAGAGGCTGCGGGCGGTCTCGCGGGCGGCCTCGAGGAGGGGCGCCACGGCGTCGCCGGCCGTGTCGAAGCCCTCGCCGTGCGTCGCGCCGGCCCGGTGCCGGTGGTCGATCCCGGCGGCGATGACGGCGAGCTTGAAGTAGCCGAGCGCGAGGTGGAAGTCCCAGGCCGCCAGCTCGACGCCGCCGGCCGCCTCGTACCGCGCCGCCAGCTCCGTCGGCGCCGGCAGCCGGCCGCTCGTCCACGCGCTGGGTGAGCCGAGGACCAGGTCGAGTGCCGGGTGGCGATAGACGCACATGAGAGCGACGTCGGCCACCGGGTCGCCGACCGTCGAGAGCTCCCAGTCGACGACTGCGGCCACCTGGACCGGAGCGTCGAGGCGCAGGATGGTGTTGTCGATGCGGTAGTCGCCGTGCACGATGCCGACCGCGCGCTGCTCGGGCAACGCAGCACCGAGGAGGCCCGCCGTCTCGGTCGCGAGGCCGGTCAGCGCCGGTGCGCCGACGATCTCCCACTGCGAGGACCAGCGCCGGAGCTGGCGCTCGGAGTAGCCGTCGGGACGCCCGAAGCGCTCGAGCCCGGCCGCGACGTGGTCGACGGCGTGCAGCCTGGCCAGCGTCTCGACGAGCCCGTCGACGCAGCTGTCGACGGTCGCGTCGTCGAGCCGGTCGAGGTCCACGCGGGTCTGGACCGTGACGCCGTCCACGAAGCCGGCGACCGTGAACGGCCCGCCGAGGACGCTCTCGTCCTCGCAGAGGGCGACGGCCGCCGGCACCGGGACACCGGCGGCACCCAGGGCCCTGGTGACCCGGTACTCCCGGGCCACGTCGTGCGCCGACGGGGTCCGACCGGCCCGCGGCGGGGTGCGGAGCACCCAGCGCGTCACGCCGTCGCTCAGCCGGAAGGTGAGGTTGGAACGGCCGCCCGCGATGAGCGTGGCGTCGAGCGGGCCGACGACCTCGGCGCCCGCGTCCGCGAGCACCTGGGCGACGGCGTCCAGCTCGGTCGTGGTGAGCTCAGCCACCGGGCACCTCGTGCGGGTCGAGATCGGTCACGACAGGGTTCCTTCCGGGGTGGGACGACAGGCTGGGCAGGAGGATGAGGAGGGCGAGCGCGGGCAGCCCCGCGAGCACGGCGAGCGCGCCGGGGATCCCGATCGCGTCCCCGATGCCCCCGACGGCGGCGGATCCGACGGAGGCACCGACCATGAAGACCAGGGTCGCGATGCCGAGGGCGGCGCCCCGGACCGCGACGGGCACGGCCCCGGCGACGGCGGCCGTCATCGCCGGCTGGCCGAGCCCGTAGGCCGTGGTCACGCAGGCGACGGCGACGACGATCGGGACCGGTGCGACATAGGCAGTCGAGACGGAGGCGAGCAGCAGGGCGAAGCCGGCCAGGGCCGCGGCGACGGCGAGCGTGCGGGCTGGTCCGAGGTGGTCGAGCAGCCGTCCGGCGTAGCGCGGTGCCACCAGGGACAGCACCGCAGGTGGCACGAGCAGCAGCCCGACCTGCCAGGTCCGCCAGCCGTCCCCCACCAGGACGGCGGGCACCGCGATCAGCAGGCCGAACCAGGCGCTCGGCACCGTCGCCGCCGCGACCGCGCTGCGGACGACCGTGGCATTGCCCGCGACCGAGCGAGGGAGGAAGCCGTGCGGACGTCGGCGCACGTGCAGCGCGACGACAGGGACGCCGGCCACCAGCAGGACCAGGCCGGCGAGCGCGACGCCCACGCCCGTCGACGGCGACTGCACCAGGAGCACCAGCCCGGCCGCCGTCGCGCCGACGAGGACCGCGCCGAGGATGTCGAGGGTCGCACCGGTGCCCTCGGACGTCAGGGCTCGCCACACGAACGGCAGCACCAGCAGGCCCAGCACCGGCAGCGCCAGCACCGTGCGCCACCCGAACGCGTCCGCGACGACGCCGCCCACCAGCGGTCCGATGCTGCTGAGCGCGGCGGTCACCCCGGCCAGCCGACCGAGCGCGACGGCGCGCACGACGCCGTCGTACCGGTGGGTGACGGCGGCGACCGCGAGCGTCGGGATCGCTGCGGCTCCGGCGCCCTGCAGCACCCGCGCCCCGAGGAGCACGCCGTACGTCGGGGCCGCTGCCGCGAGCAGGGCGCCGAGCGACATCAGGCAGACGCCCACCAGCAGCGGCAGCCGGATCCCGACCAGGTCGGAGACCCGGCCGTAGACCGGGGTCGCGACGGCGAGCATCAGCGCGTACAGGCTGATCGTCCAGCTGGCGTGCCCGACGTCGATCCCGAGGTCGCGGCCGAGCACGGGCAGCACGATCGCCGCCGACGCCGAGCCGAGTCCCGTGAGGCCGAAGAGCAGCCCCATCAGCAAGGGGACGCGGCGGGCGTCGTCGGTCATCCGGTCAGCCGACGTACGGCGGGACTCGGCGCAGCTCGTCGCGGGCGATGGAGCGGCGGTGCACCGCGTCCGGCCCGTCGACGATGCGCAGCACGCGCGCCCACGCGTAGAAGTAGGCGAGCGGGACGTCGTCGCTGACGCCCATGCCCCCGAAGACCTCGATCGCCCGGTCGATCACCTGCGTCGCCATCGCCGGTGCGGCGACCTTGATGCCGGCGATCTCGGTGCGGGCGCCCTTGGCGCCGTACTGGTCGATCAGCCAAGCGGTCTTGTAGACGTACAGCCGAGCCTGGTCGATCTCGATCCGGGACTGCGCGATCAGGTCGCGCACCACGCCCTGCTCCGAGAGGTGCTGACCGAACGCGACCCGCGACTTGGCCCGGTCGACCATCAGGGCGAGCGCGCGCTCCGCCATGCCGATCGCACGCATGGCGTGGTGGATGCGACCCGGGCCGAGGCGGGCCTGGGCGATGGTGAACCCGTCGCCCTCGCCCGCGAGCAGGTTCGAGACCGGCACCCGCACATCGCGGAACACCAGCTCGGAGTGGCCGTGCTGGTCCTGGTAGCCGAAGATCGGCAGGTGCCGGACCACCTCGACCCCGGGGGTGTCGATCGGGACGAGCAGCATCGACTGCTGCCGGTGCGGCTCGGCGCCGGGGTCGGTCTTGCCCATCACGATCAGCAGCCGGCAACGCTCGTCGGCGACGCCGGTGATCCACCACTTGCGGCCGTTGAGGACGTACTCGTCCCCGTCACGCACGATCCGGGTCTCGATGTTGGTGGCGTCGGAGGACGCGACGTCGGGCTCGGTCATCGCGAACGCCGAGCGGATCTCCCCGGCGAGCAGCGGCTCCAGCCACTGCTCGCGCTGCTCCGGGGTCGCGAACAGCTCGAGCGTCTCCATGTTGCCGGTGTCGGGCGCCTGACAGTTGATGGCCTCGGGCGCGATCACCGGCGACCACCCCGAGATCTCGGCGATCGCGGCGTACTCGACGTTGCTCAGCCCGGCGAGCTTCGGCAGGAAGAGGTTCCACAGACCACGCTCGCGCGCCGATGCCTTGAGCCGTTCCATCACCGGGGGGTGCGTGTGCTCGCCGTGGGTGCGGAGGTGCTCCGCCCACTCCTTCTCGGCCGGGAACACCTCCTCTCGCATGAAGTCCCACATCCGGGTGCAGTGGTCCTCTGCCTGCGCTGACAGCGCGAAGTCCATGTGTCTCTCTTCTCTGGGGGGTGAGGGGTCGGTCAGCGGGCCGCGGCCGGCTCGGGCAGGCGCGCGGTGACCAGGGCCGGCCAGTAGTCGGAGCGTCCGAGGGCGAGCGGCAGGAACGCGTCGGCGTCGAGCGGCGCCACCGGCACGCAGCTGGCCTTCATGCCCGTCTCGACGTACACGGCCCCGAGGACGTCGACGATCTCGAGGTCACCGAGCGGGTCGTGCACCGTGCTGCCCAGGCGCAGGGTCGCCCGCGCCTTGCGGCGCACCGTGATGGCCTGGTCGAACTCCGCCATCGTGAGCGTGGGGCTGCCGACGAGGGCGCTGCCGTCGGGGGCGAGCTCGTACTTCACGTTGAAGTTGCGGCCGAGCACCGACGTCGGGCCGCTGTCCTCGTCGAGCTCCGCCTCGATCTCGATCAGGCGGGTGCCGCCGCGCTCGAGGTGGCCGGACATGTGCCCGTCGTTGCGGTAGATCTTCGAGGCACCGATCTTCTTGGGCTCGCCGTACAGGTCGCGGCCGAAGAGCATCGGCACGTCGGTGTCCATGAACATGGTGAGGACGTAGTCACCGGCCACGTCGCCGTAGCGAGCGCTCACGTAGATCGCGGAGGCGTCGAAGTCGCCCACGCAGTTGCTGCGCCAGCGGCTCACCTGGGCGGTGACCCGGGGCCGGTCGCCGGGCTCGAGCTCGGTCGGCAGGATCGCCCGGACGATCTCGGGCCGGGTCAGGAAGTCGACGCTGAGCGACTCCCCGCCCACGAACTCGACGTCGGACAGGGTCTGCTGGATCTCGGCGATCTCGGCGGGGGTACGACGGAAGCCCATGCTCATCACTCCTCGGGTGCTGGTGCAGTGGTGGTCGGGCCCCGGGGCACCACGCGACCCTGGGGAAGCACGAAGTCGGTGCACGCACTGAACGCGTCGAGCACCCGGGTGGGCCGGAAGACGTGCCACGGGTCGGCTGCGCTCCCCGAGCCCAGCTCGACGGCGCCCCGGCCGCGCCAGAGCTCCAGCCGGCCGTCGGCGCCGCGGTGCGACCGGGGGCGCACGTCGACCGCGACCAGCTCGTCGACCAGCGGCGGAGCTCCGGCCTCCGAGGCCGGGATCACCCGGTGGCTCAGGGTCGGCAGCGGCTCGGCGGCCTCCGACGACATCAGCTCGGGCCCGTCGACCATCCGATCGGGCAGCATCGACAGCGTCATCAGGCGCACCCCGCGCGGCCGCTCCACGGTCATCACGAGCTGCTCGGTGCCCGGCCCGCCGGAGCCCCGGTCCGACCAGGTGATGTGCGCGAGCTTCTTGCCGTAGCCCCACACCTCGCGGCCCGCGGCCATCGGCGCCTCGGCGTCGGTCACGATCACCGGCTGGTACCAGAACCGCTCCCCCGCCACCTCGACCCGCACGACGACGTACGCCTCGAGATAGGGACCGAAGCTCGATGCCGGGTAGTGACAGGCCCAGGCAGCGCAGATCGCCGGGTCGCCGTCGATCCGCACGCCGTCCGGCAGCAGTGGCGCGATCTGCGACGGCTCGGCCTCGTAGACGACCCAGGTCTGGCGAGCGGCACGGAACTCGTAGGGCGGCGGCGGGTAGAGCGGCGCCGCGATCGGCATCATGGCGACCACAGCGGCTGGTCGACGGTGAAGCCGGCGTCCGCGCCCCAGGTGTTGCGGTAGGTGACGGCGTGCGCGGGCTGCCGTGCGGCGACCCCCCAGCGGCCCTTCGGGTAGCCCATCGCCACGGTGGCCTTGAGCTGCCAACCGCGGTCGGGCGGCACGCCGAGGACGGCGCGGGTGGTGTCGGGACGGAAGATGTCGAGCACGTTGGTGAGCGCGCTGCCCACGCCCTGGGCCCGGGCGGCGAGCATCGCGCTCCACACGGCCGGGAAGATGGAGCCGCCGTCGCGATCGTTGCGCGAGAAGGCGAAGAGCAGCAGCGGTACCTCCTCGAAGTGGTCGGCGAGGTACTGCACGCTCGACTGCAGCTTGAGGAAGCGTTGCGACGCCGGTGCCTCCGGGTCGGCCGCGGCCGCGGCGACCTGGTCGGCGTAGTGGCCGCGCCACAGCAGGGCGATCGACTCGCGGTACGGCGCCGCCAGCCGGGCCTTCACGTCGGCGTCGTCGACCAACAGGAACCGCCACGGCTGGCTGTCCCCGCCGCTGGGGGCGCGGATCGCCGCGTCCAGGATCCGCGCCTGCACGTCGATCGGCACGGGGTCCGGTCGCATCCGCCGCATCGCGCGCGTCGTGTAGAGCGACTCCCAGATGTCCGCCTGGTCACCGGTCATGCCGCGGTCCAGCCACCGTCCACGACGAGGTTCGACCCGGTGATGAAACCGGAGGCGTCCGACGACAGGAAGAGCGCGGCGGAGACCAGCTCCTCAGGGACGCCGAAGCGACCGAGCGGGATCCGCGAGAGCAGGTGGCCCCGCCACTTCTTGTGGCCGCGCAGGGCCTCGGTCATGTCGGTCTCGAAGTAGCCGGGCGACAGCGTGTTGACCCGGACCCCACGGCCGGCCCACTCCAGCGCGAGCGTGCGGGTCAGCGCGTCGACCGCACCCTTGCTCGCACTGTAGGCCGCCATCCGCTCCATGCCGACCTGGCCGTGGATGCTCGACACGTTGACGATGGCGCCGCTCCCGGCGTCGAGCATCAGCCGGCCGGCCTCGCGCGCGCAGATGAAGGAGCCGGTGACGTTCACGTCGAGCACGTGCCGCCACTCCTCGTCCTCCACGAGCTCGGCGCGCTTGAACGTCGGGCTCACCCCGGCGCAGTTGACCAGGACGTCCAGGCCTCCCCACGCGGCGGCGATGTCGGCGACCGCACCGGTGACCGCGGCCGGGTCGGAGACCGACGCCGGCAGCACCAGCGTCTTGGCGCCCAGCGCCTCGGCCTCGGCGGACACCGATTGCACGGCGTCCGCGGTCCGGGCCGTGAGGGCGACGTCGGCACCCGCCGCGGCGAAGCCCAGGGCCATGGCCCGGCCCAGTCCCCGGCTGGCGCCGGTGACCCAGACCCGTCGTCCGGTGAAGTCGAAGGTCACCGGTTCGGATCGTGGTGCTGCATTCATGTGGGTTCTCCTAGGGGTGCAAGCGAGCGCGGACGGCGTCGTCGGCACCATCGAGATCAGGACAGGGGGTTCGGGACGAGCGCGGCCTTGACGACGTTGTCCTCCGGCCGGGGTGCTGCGAGTGCTCGGTCCGCCTCCTCGAGGGCGTATCGGTGGGTGACCAGGCCTCCGAGGGAGACCTGCCCGGTGGCGACCAGCTCGACGGCGCGCGCGAAGTCGGCGTCGCGGTAGCCGAAGGCCCCGGTGACCCGGTGGGCCCCCAGCGGCCACGGCACGGGCGCGTCGTTGAGGCCGACGAGCACCACCGTCGCCGGCGGGTACAGCAACGGGAGCGCCGCCTCGACCGCCGCCGGCACGCCGGAGGCGTCCACGAGGGCGTCGTACGTCGGCTCCGCGGGCAGCTCTCCCGGGGCCCAGGCGCCCGCACCCAGTTCGCGGGCCGCCTCCCGACGCTCGGTGACGGGCTCGACCACGTCGACCGCGACGCCCTCGGCGACCGCGGCGGCCGTGACCGACAGCCCGACGGCGCCGGCGCCGGTGACGAGGAGCCGGGAGATCCCGGCGCCACCGGCGAGGCCGAGCGCGTGCAGGGCGACCGCGAGCGGCTCGGCCCACAGCAGGTCGAACGGGTCGACCTCGGCCGGCACCGGCACCACGTCACGCCCGACCACGACGTCGGCCAGGTGCAGCCGCTGGGCGAAGCCGCCCGGCACGCCGTACCCGAGCGAGCGGCCGTACGTCGATCCGCACAGGTGGGTGTCGCCCGCCCGGCAGTAGGCGCACGCGTCGCACGACCGCATCGGCCGGACCGCGACCCGCTGCCCGACGGACAGCCCCGCGAGCCCTGCACCGCGGTCGACGACGACGGCCGACATCTCGTGGCCCATCACCTGACCCGCCTCGACGTAGTGGCCGTGGGCGTAGGACGCGAGGTCGGACCCGCAGACACCGCAGGCCTCCACCTCGAGCACCACGTCGGTCGGACCGACCGGCGGGAGGTCGAGGTCCTCGGTGCTGACCACGCCCGGACCGTGGAAGACGACACCCTTCACGTCAGTGCATCTCCTGGCCGCCGGTGACGTTGAGCGCCTCGCCCGTCACGAACGAGCCGCCCTCCGAAGCGAGGTAGACCGCGGCCGCCGCGATGTCCTGCGGGGTGCCGAACCGGCGGGCCGGGATCTGCCGGGCCAGCCGGCGCCGGTAGTCCTCCTCGGTGCGGCCCGCGGCGCCCGAGAAGGTCTCGTAGACGCCGCCCTTCACCGCGAGCAACGGGGTGTCGATGGTGCCGGGGCAGATCGCGTTGACGGTGACGCCGTGCTCGCCGAGCTCGCCGGCCATGCTCTGCGTCAGCCCGATCACCGCGAACTTCGCGGCCGAGTACGCCGCCAGCAGCGGCATCCCCGTCTTGCCGGCCTGGGAGGCGATGGTGATGATCCGGCCCGAGCCCTGCGGCACCATCCGGCGGGCGGCCTCCCGCGCCACCAGGAAGGCGCCGGTCGCCATCACGTCGATGTTGACCTGCCAGTCGCGCAGCGTCAGCTCGGTCACCGGGGAGAGCCCGATCGCGAGGCCGGCGCAGTTGACGACGACGTCGACCCGGCCGTGCTCGTCGACCGCACGGTCGAAGAGCGCGACCACCTGGGCCTCGTCGGTGACGTCGCAGGCGACCGGCAGCACCGGGCCGAGCCCGGCCAACTCGGCCGCGGCCTGGCGCAGGTGGTCGGGGGGCGCCACCTCGTAGTCGGGGTGGCTGGACAGCGGCTGGCCGACGTCCGACAGGACGACCACGTCGCCGAGCCGGAGGAAGGACTCCGCGATCGCCCGGCCCATGCCGCCGGCGCGGGCGCCGCCGGTCAGGACGACGACGCGCGGGGAGCCTTCGTCGCTCATCGGCGCCTCGCCACCAGGAAGCTGGCCCCGAAGACCGCGAGCAGCAGGATCATGCCGCGCACGGCGTACTGCCAGAACGTCTCGACGCCCATGATGGACAGGCCGTTGTTGATCACGCCGATCAGGAGGACGCCGATGACGGTGCCGATGATGTGGAAGCGGCCCGGGCGCAGCGTGGACGCACCGATGAAGGCGGCCGCGAACGAGTCGAGGAGATAGGTGTCCCCCACCCCCTGGGGCCGGCCGACGCCGAGGTTGGCGGCCACGATCATGCCGCCGAGCGCGGCGCACATCGCCGAGATGCCGAGCGCGATCAGGGCGTAGCGCTTGACCGCGATGCCGGAGAGCCGGGCGGTCTCGGCGTTGCCGCCGATCGCGTACATGTGCCGGCCGACCTGCGTCTGCTCCAAGAAGACGTAGAGCAGCACCGCGACGATCGCCAGGAAGACGACCGGCGCCGGGACCGGGCCGACCTTCCCCTGACCCATGACCAGGAAGCCGTCGGGGATGCCCGACAGGATCGTCGCCGACTTCGAGATGCCGAGCACCACGCCGGTGAGGATCGAGCCGACCGCGAGCGTGGCGATGAACGCCGACACCCCGCCGTACGCGACCACGATGCCGTTGAGGCAGCCGATCACCAGCGCGACCAGCAGCATGAGGACGACCGCCAGCACGGGACTGCTGATCGTGCCCTCGGCGAGCCACTTCGTGACCATGAAACCGCCGAGCGTCGCCATCGAGGCGAGGCTGAGGTCGAACAGCCCCTGGACCAGCGCGACGGTGAGACCGAGCGCGATGATGCCGAGGATCGAGACCTGGTTGAGGATGTTGAGGAAGTTCTGGGTGGTGGCGAAGACGTCGGGGCGGAGCGCGCTGAAGATCAGCACGCACACGACCAGGCTGACGATGGTGCCGTAGCGGCTCGCCACGTCGATGAGGCGATCGCTGGCCGACGTCTGTCGGCGTGGTCCGGCCACCTGCGGCTCGGACACTGAGGCCGTGCTAGTCACTTTTCCTCCCGAAGGACAAACGCATGATCGAGTTGACGGTGTTGTCGTCGCCGGACAGCTCGCCGGCGACCATCCCGTCGTGAAGCACGAGGACCCGGTCGCAGACGCGGGCGAACTCCTCGAGCTCCGTCGAGGTGAAGATGACGGCGGCGCCGTCGTCCGCGAGCTGCCGGGCCAGGGCGTAGATCTCGGCCTTGGTGTGCACGTCGACCGCCGCGGTGGGCGAGTCGAGGAGGTAGACCTTCGACCGCCGGAGCAGCCAGCGGCCGATGACCACCTTCTGCTGGTTGCCACCCGACAGGGTGCGCACCTCCGCCTCGAGGCTCGACGCCTTGAGGTTCAGGCGATCCATCACCTCGCCGACCCGGATGCGTTCCCGACCGCGGCGCATCAGGCGCAGCACCGGGTCGGAGACGAACGAGCGGGTGCTCGCGAGGGTCGCGTTCTCCCGGACGCTCATGTCGGCGACCAGGCCCTGCGCGAGCCGGTCCCGGGGCACCAGGCCGATGCCGGCGGCGACGGCCTGCTCGGGAGACCTGATCCTGCGCCGGCGACCCTCGATGACGATCTCACCGCTGGCGCGGCACATGCCGTAGAGCGACTCGACGACCTCTCCCGCACCCTCGCCGGGGAGGCTGGCGACGCCCACGACCTCGCCGGACCGGGCCTCGAAGCTCAGGCCGCGCAGCACGTCGCCGGTCAGGTCCCGTACCTCGAGAACGACGTCCCCGGGGGTCGAGCCGCCCACGAACGCATCCTGTGCGATCGACTTCTCGGGCCCGACGAGCTGGTCCACGAGCGAGTCGTGGTCCAGCTCGTCGGACTGCCAGGTGCCGACCAGGCGGCCGTCGCGCATGACCGTGATCCGGTCGCACACCTTGAAGACCTCGCCGAGCCGGTGCGTGACGAAGACGAAACCGATGCCCTCCGCTGCCAGCCTGCGCATCTGGCCGAACAGGGTGTCGACCTCCGCCGGCTGCAGGGCGGTCGTCGGCTCGTCCAGGATGATCACCCGGGCGTTGCTGGCCAGCGCCTTGGCGACAGCCACCATCGCGGACTCGTGCGCACCCAGGGTGGAGACCTCGCGGCGCGGATCCAGCCCGCCCAGGCCGACCCGGTCGAGCAGGTCGCGCACCCGCCGGTGCGCACCCTTCCAGTCGACCAGCACGCCGGCGCGCCGACCAAGACCGTCGACCATGAGCACGTTCTCGGTCACCGACAGGTCGGCGACCAGGTTGCCGTGCTGGTGGACCACGGAGACCCCGAGGCCCTGCGCGCGCTGCGGGTTGCGCACGTCGACCTCGACGCCGTCCATCTCGACGGTGCCGGAGGTCAGCGAGATGACCCCGGAGACCGCCTTGATCAGCGTGGACTTCCCGGCGCCGTTCTCACCGAGGAGGGCGTGCACCTCGCCGACCCGGAGGTCGAAGTCCATGTGGTCCAGGGCCCGCTGGCCCGGATAGTCCTTGACTGCTCCCTTGACCTGCAGGAGCGTGCCGGGGCGGGAGGCGACCTCCCGCCCCGGCTCGACCGTGTTCGTCACTGGCTCGTCATCCTCAGGTCAGCTGATCTCGCCCGGGAAGAACGCGCAGGTGTCCCAGTCGGGCTGCTCGCCCTTGGCGGGAACCGTGTCGATCGTCATCAGGCAAGGCTTCATGTAGATGACCTTGCTCGGGAGCGTGCCGCCACCGGCGAGGGTCTCGACGGCCTGGACGGCCTTCTCACCCATCGGCGGGAACGGGTTGGCCGGCTCCATGACGTACGGCGAACCGTCCCGGATCAGGTCCCAGGCGAACGAGTTGCCGTCGAAGCCCATCACGAAGGTCTTGTCGGCGAGGCCGGCCTCCTGGATGGCGCGGACGGCCGACGGAGCGAGCTCGTCCCAACCGATCCAGATCGCGTCGATGTCCTTGTCCGACTGGAGCACGTTGGTGATCTGGTTGTAGGAGTCGTCGACCTGGCCGGGGACCTTGACCTCGATCTCCTTGACGACGTCGATGCCGGGGTTCTCCGACATGACCGCGTGGAAACCGGCGTCGCGGTCACGCAGCGCCTGCAGCACGGTCCAGTTCAGCTTGAGGACCCGGCCCTTGCCGCCGAGGCGGTTCACCATCTCCTGGGTGATCAGGGACGCGTTCACGAACTCGTTGGTGCCGATCTCGGCGTCGACACCGTCGACGTACCCGCCGTAGATGGAGACGAACGGGATCCCGGCCGCGTGCGCCTTCTCCATCACGCCCGTCATCTGCTCGTTGGGCGAGGAGTTGTTGACGATCACGTCGTAGCCGCGGCTGATGAAGTCGTCGGCGGCGTTGTTCGTGGCGTTCTGGTCACCCTGGCCGTCGAAGACGTCCACGCTCCAGCCCTTGGCCTCCGCGGACTTCACGAACGCGTCCTTGATGGCGGCGATGCTCGGGGAGTTGAGGTTGACGGCGACCAGACCGACCTTCAGGTTGCTGGTGTCCTTGGCGGTGCCCGAGTCAGCGCTCGCGGAACTGCTGCTGGTGCTGCTCGAGCTGCTGTCCTTGGAGTCGTCGCTGCTCATCGAGCAGCCGGCGAGTGCGAGGACCGCCACCAGACCGGCTGCCATCACGCGGATGTTGCGCTTCATTCCGTGCTCCTTCAAAAGCATGGGATCGAAAAAGAGGGGTTGGAGAGGTGAAGTCAGGCGTCGGAGTCGCTGCGCAGCAGGGACTTGACCACCTTGCCGCCGGGATTTCGCGGTAGCTCTTCCCGCACCTCGACCACACTCGGAACCTTGAAGTGGGCGAGATGTTCTCGACAGAAGGCGCGGACCTCGTCGGATGTGAGGTCGTGCCCCGGTTTCGCGACCACGTAGGCCACTACGCGTTCGCCGTACTGCTCGTCCGGGACGCCCACGACAGCGGCGTCCAGGATCCCCGAGTGTTGGTGGAGGCAGTTCTCGACCTCGAAACTGAAGACCGATTCCCCACCACGCTTGATGACGTCCTTCAGGCGGTCCCGCAGGACCACGAAGCCGTCCTCGATCTCGGCCGCGTCGCCGGTGGCGATCCAGCCGTTCTCATCCGTCAACGGCACGATGCCGTCGGAGGTCCAGTAGCCCACGGCGACCTGGCCGCCGCGCACGACGATCTCGCCGATCTCGCCGGGGCCGGCGTCAGCGCCAGTGTCGGGCGACACGAGCCGGAGCTCGGTCAGCGGCAGCGGGCGGCCGACGGTGTGCGGCTTGGAGACCGCGTCGTCGCCGCCGACGTACATGATCATCGAGCAGGTCTCGGTCATCCCGTAGCCGTTGCCGAACGACGCCTCGGGCATCGCCGCGCGCATCCGCTCGACCAGCGCGGTCGGCATCGGCGCACCGCCGAAGAGGGCGAGGCGCAAGCCCTTCAGCTCGGACCGGTCGTGCAGCTCGGCCTGCTCCAGGAGACGCCACCACATGGTCGGCGCCCCCACGGTGGACGTCACGCCGTGCGCGCCGATCGCGTCCAGGGCCCGGGCGGCGTCGAAGCCGTCCAGGAGGACGGCGGTCATGCCCAGGAGCATCGCCGGCACCGTCTGCGAGCAGAGGCCCGTGATGTTGAACTGCGGGACCATCACCAGCTCGACGTCGTCTGCTCGACGGCCGATCACGGCGGTGCAGGTGACGCTGTTCTGCAGGGCGTTGCCGTGGCTGATGACCACGCCCTTCGGGCGTCCGGTCGTGCCGGACGTGTACATGATCGCGGCGGGCGCGTCGGCGCCCGGCGTGTGGTCCGGCACGTCGCCGTCCGGCACACCGAGCAGGAACCGTCCGTCACCGTCCGCGTGCGCCACGACGGGGCCGTCGACCTGGCCGGCCACCGCCGCGACCGCCAGCTCGCCCATGCCGGGGCCGACCAGCAGCAGGCGGGAACCGCTGTCGGCGATCAGCGACCCCAGGTCGGCGGCGGTCAGCCGGAAGTTCAGCGGGACCGCGATGGCCCCGACCCGCCACGCCGCGAACACCGCGGTCGTGAACGACAGCCCGTTGCCCGCGAGCACGGCGACCCGGTCGCCGGCCGACACACCGTCTCCGGCCAGCCGGCGGGCGAGCGCGTCGACCTCGCTCGCGACCTCGTTCCAGGTGACCTGCCCGGTCGCGGTGACGTAGGCCGGGTGCGAGCCTCGGCTCGCCACCGTCTCCCGCAGCCCCGCGACCAGGTCGGCGGGCAGCGGGACGTCGTACGAGCGCACCCCCCGCTCGTCGACGCGGGTGGCGACGGTGCCGCTCACGCGCGCTCCTCGAAGAGGTGCTCGTAGCTGTCGCGCAGGGTGCGCTTGAGGACCTTGCCGGAGGCGTTGCGCGGGAGCTCGTCGACGTACACGACGGCGGAGGGCTTCTTGTAGGACGCCAGGTCGGACTTGATGAACTCGAGGACCGCGGCCTGGTCAGGGTGCTGCGGGCCGTCCGCGACCACCACCGCGACCGGAGTCTCGACCCAGCGCGGATGCGGCACGCCGATGACCGCGACCTCGCGGATCGCGGGGTGCCGCTCGACCGCGCGCTCGACCTCGGCGGGGTAGATGTTCTCGCCGCCGCTGATGATCATGTCCTTGACGCGGTCGACGACGTAGATGAAGCCCTCGTCGTCCTGGCGGACCAGGTCGCCGCTGTGGAACCAGCCACCCCGGAAGGCGTCGGCAGTCGCCTCCTCCTTCTTGTAGTAGCCCTTCATCACCGTCGGCCCGCGGTAGACGATCTCCCCCACCTCGCCGACGGCCACGTCGTTGCCCTCGTCGTCGACGATCCGCACCTCGACGTTGACGGCGGGGAGTCCGACCGAGCCCATCTTGCGGACCGCGTCGTCGGCCTTGAGGAAGCACGTGTTGGACGACATCTCGGTCTGTCCGAAGGCGTTCACGATGCCGACCGACGGGAAGGTCTTCACCAGCAGCTCGAGCGTGCTCGGCGGAGCCTGCGAGGCTCCCCACAGCGCCCGTCGGAGCACCGACGTGTCGACCTCGGCCGCCTCCGGCAGCGAGCAGATCTGCTGCCACTGCGTCGGCACGAAGTAGCACATCGTGGCGCGGTGCTTCTCGAGCAGCCTCAGCGACTCGAGCGGGTCGAAGTTGGTCGACGGCGTGATGATGCAGGTGCCGGCGACGTAGATGAACGGGAGCACGCCGTTGACGCCGCCGATGTGGAAGAGCGGCAGCCCGGAGAGCCAGACGTCGCCCGGCCGGGCCTCCATCTCGATCGACCAGTTGATCGTGTTGGCGACCAGGTTCTGGTGGGTGAGCATCGCGCCCTTGGGCCGTCCGGTCGTGCCGGACGTGTACATGAGGAACGCGAGGTCGTCCTCGTGGACGTCGACGTCGGGCGCGTCGGCGGTGCCGCTCGCCAGGAGCTCCTCGTAGGACTCCGAGCCGGGTACGACCTCGCCGGTCGTCACGACGAGGCGTACGGCGTCGAGGCCGGCGGTCGCCTCGAGGGCCAGCGAGGTCAGCTGGCCGTCGGTGAGCACCGCCACCGACTCGGAGTCCTCGAGGATGTAGGCGAGCTCGCTCGGCGCCAGCCGGAAGTTGACCGGCACAGGGCAGGCGCCGAGCTTCTGGCAGGCGAAGAACGACTCGATGACCTCGAGGCTGTTGTACATCAGCACGGCGACCTGGTCGCCGCGACCCACGCCCCTGCCCGAGAGGGCGTTGGCGAGCCGGTTGGCCCGGGTGTCGAGCTCGGCGAAGGTCAGGGCGTCCTCGCCGAAGACCAGCGCGGTGCGGTCGGGCTCGCGGCGCGCGTTGCGGGCCAGGATCTCGCCCAGGACGAGCCGTCGGCTCCGGGAGAGCTCGCGATCCTGCAGTGTGGTGTCCATACCTACCTCGTGGAGACGTGCTGGGTGGAACGGCGCCGGCCGGCGGGGGGCCGGCCGGCACCGGCTCAGAAGACCGCGACCGGGTTCGCCGGGGAGCCCGACGCGTTGGTCACGTTCAGGGGCGGGGCCGACAGGAAGAACTCGTAGCGGTTCAGCTCGGCGCAGGTGTCGGCCAGGTCCTCCAGCCACCACACCTCGCCGAGGGTGAGGCCGAGGTCACGGATCAGCCGCGCGTGCAGCGGGTAGACGTGCTCGAAGGGCTCCTCGTGGGGCTCGACCTCGACCGCGATGTTGTCCATCGCCAGGGATGCCACGTCCTTGTCCGCCAGCCAGTCCACGACCGCGCGGGTGATGCCCGGGGCGCCGACCTTCCAGTACTCCATCTTGTCCTCGAGCTGGTAGTACCAGGGCACGTGACCGGTCCGGATGACCAGCATGTCGCCCTCACCGATCTCGACGCCCTGCGCCTTCGCGCACTCGTCGAGGTCGTCGGGCGTGATGCCGTACTTCGGCTGCAGGCGGTCGACTCCCTTGAACCGCGGGAGGTCGAGCAGCACACCGCGACCGACCAGGGTGTCCTTCATCTGGTGGATCGAGCCTCGGCGGGCACCGGCGTAGGACTCGACGTTGCCGATCCAGAAGCCGTTGAACATGGTGTCCTTGTAGAAGAAGTGCGACAGGCCGTCCCACTGCGTGCTGCCCTGGAGCGGCATGAAGATGTAGTCGTCGGTGCCCTGGAAGTTCGGGTAGTCCTGGCCGGCCTTGGTGCCGGCGACGAAGTCGGAGCCCGTGTAGCCGTAGAGGTGCACGACGCCGGTGCGGGTCGGGTGTACCGGACCGCTGCTGTCGAGCGGGATGGCGCAGCTGACGACTTTGCCGGTCTCGATCAGCTTCGCCGCCGCCGCCACCCGCTCGGGTGTCAGCAGGTTCGCGGTGCCCTTCTCGTCGAGGTCACCCCACCGGCCCCAGTTGTTCGGGGTCCGGTCGTTGACGTAGCCGATGACCTTGCCATTGGCGTCCACCGAGAAGACGGGCGGAGTCCACTCGTCCGACCACTTTCCATCTGCGGTACGACCCATGCTGTTGTTCCTCCTTGGTTGGTGATCAGTCGAAGTCAGGTGGCGTCGGCGACGCCCGGGGTTCGGTGGCTCAGGCCGCTGCCGAGACCGCTGCCGCCCAGGCCGGCTCACCGAGGCGCCGGACCGTGCCGGCGACGTCCCGGGGGCCGACGAGCGTCACCTCGCGCTGCACGAGCTCGGTGACGCTGGGCATCCGCGCGTCCGGGAGCCCGACGCACACGTGTCCGCCGCGCCGGACCGCCTTGACCGCGGCCCGCGCGTCCGCCCCGGCAACGACGACCGGGGCGCGCCCGGACGGCTCCAGGTCGCCCAGCGCCGCCTTGGTGGTGGCATCGAAAGGGTCTGGGCTCACCAGGACCCGCGTCGGCACGAGCGCCCGCACGAGAGTCGCCAGCGGACCGTCCTCGTCGCCGACCACCAGGACCGTCGAGGTCGCGGGGGCCTCGGCGAGAGCCGCCGCTGCGGTGAGCGCGGTGACCAGGACGTCGGCCCGCTCGACTGCGAAAACCGCCGTCAGGTCCCGCCCCTCGGGATCGGGGCGGGCGCACCACAGGGTCGCGCCGGCGGCGCAGGAAGCGCAGTCGTCACAGGACCGGTCGACGAGCACGACCCCGGACGCCGTACGGCGGATCCCGAGCGACACGTCAGGTCGGTCGACCATGAACTTCCTCCTGTAGCCACCCGACTCGTCGGTCGGTTGGTACCGAGGAACCTAAGTAACCGCGGTCACACTGTCAAGCAGTTCGGCGTGATCGCGTTCACGAATTTCCCTGCTGAGCGCCCGCTTGACGCTCAGCGGCGCGCAGGCGACGATGTATCCGACTCCAGGCGCCCATGTGCTCGGTCGCCGCCAACGAACGCAGTTCGTTCGACGGAACCGACCCGCTGGTCGGTTGAATCGGCACCACCACGGCACCGTTGCCGCGTACGCTGCGGCATGGAAGGAAGGGATCCTGCGTGAAGACAGCTGAGCGGGCGGCTCGACGCCGCATGTCCCCCGCGGAACGACGGCAGCAGATCATCTCCCTGGCTGCCGGCCTGTTCGACCAGAGTGGCTACTCCAACACCACGATGGACGACATCGCGCGTGAGGTCGGTGTCGCGAAGCCGACGCTGTACCACTACTTCCCGAGCAAGGACGACATCCTCCACGCGATCCACGAGGAGTTCATCGACCTGCTCATCAGCCGGCACGAGGCCCGTGCCGGCACCGGCCTGCGGCCCGAGCAGCTGCTGCTCGAGGCGATGGCCGACATCCTCGAGCTGATGGAGACCCACCGCGGTCACGTGCGGGTGTTCTTCGAGCACCACCGTGAGCTCCCTTCGGAGGCGCGCGGGCCGATCCGGATCAAGCGCGACCACTACGAGAAGATCGTCGAGGACCTCATCGCCGAGGGCATGGCGATGGGGGTGCTGCGCCAGACCGACGCGCACCTCGCCACGCTCGCGACGTTCGGGATGTGCAACTGGGCCTACCAGTGGTACCGCCCCGGAGGAGCGCTGCGGTCGCGCGAGATCGCCTACCAGTTCTGGAACTACCTGATCTACGGGCTCGGCACCGACGAGCTCGGGACCGTCCCCTTCGGCCGGGCGACGCCTCCTGAGGCCTGAGCCCGGCCTCGCTCCGCCGCCAGCTGGGTGAGGAACTCCACCCGGGCCATCGGGTCGACCCCGTCGGCGTCGGGGAGCAGGGCCAGCGTCACCACGTCGGCGCCCGCGTCGAGGTAGAGGTCGACCGAGCGCGCGCACTCGGCGGGCGTGCCGAAGACGACGAGTTCGTGCAGCACCTCGTCGGGCACGGCCGCCATCGCGGCACGGCGGTCACCGGCCTGCCACGCTGCGTTCATCGGTGCCAGGACCTCCTCGCGCCCGAGCCAGTTCTGGAAGGCGGCGTACGTCGGCACCGTCAGGTATCCGGCCAGGAAGCGCCGGGCTACCGCTTCCGCGGCGGGCCCCTCCCCCGGCACCAGGAAGACCCGGACGGCGGTCTCGAGGGGCGTGGGCACGACCCGGGCGATGCCGGCGGTGCGCGCCCGGATCGTCGCGACGTCGGCGGCCGACAGGAAGTTCAGCGCCATCGTGTCGGCCTCCGCCGCGGCGAAGTCCTGCATCCGCGGCCCCGCCACAGCCACCAGCAGGCGGGGCGGCACCTCGACCGGCCGGGCCAGCTTGAAGCCGGCGCCGTGCACGGTCGGCAGGTCCTCCGCCTTCTCCCCTGCCAGCGTCCGGCGCAGGAAGCGGACGGTGTCGACCACCCGCTGGTAGGGCCGCTCGAACGGCACGCCGTTCCAGGTCTCGGCGAGGACCGGCGACCCGGCACCGATCCCGAACCGGCAGCGGCCGGGGGCGGCCTCGGCCAGGGTCGCGGCGGTCATCGCGAGCACGGCCGGACCGCGGGTGAACACGCTCGCCGCCGCGCAGGAGACGGTGATGCCCTCCTCCCAGCCGCGGAAGAGCAGCAGCGGCCCGAAGCCGTCGGTCCCGGCTACCTCGCCGGTCCAGATCTCGTCGTAGCCGCCGGCGACCAGGGCACGCAGCAGCGGCCGGTGGGCGTGGAGCGGCACGTCGTCGAACGGCAGGGTGACGCCCAGGACCCGTTCACCGATAGTCATCGGCTCCCCACGCCTCGAGGCGTCGGCCGATGTCGACCAGGCAGCGGGTCGCGTCGGCGCCGTCGACGGCTCGGTGGTCGAAGGTGAGGGCGAGCCGGACGATCGGCCGGATCGCGATGGTCTCCTGCCCGTCGGACAGACGGACGACCCACGGACGTCGCACGATCGTCGGCATCCCGAGGATGGCAACCTGCGGCTGGTTGATGATCGCCGGCGCCGAGACCGCGCCGACGGAGCCGGGGTTGCTGATCGTGAAGGTGCCGGCGCGGAAGTCGTCGGCCTCCATCCGACCGGTGCGGACCCGCTCCGCCGCGGCGACGATGCTGCTCGCCAGCGACTCGACGGTGAGTCGTTCGGCGGAGCGGACGACGGGGACCATCAGCCCGCGCGGGGTGTCGACGGCGATACCGAGGTTGACCTCGCCCCAGCGCAGGAGACGCTCGGTCTCGAACGTCGCGTTGAGGTCGCGGTGCTCGAGCAGGGCGGCGCACGCGGCCCGGGCGACGAACGGCAGGAACGACAGCTTGGGCTGCCCGTCCGCCTGGCGCCGGGCGTTCATCCGGGCCCGGACGTCGGTGAGCGTCCCGAGGTCGACGTCGACCTCGGTCGTCATGTGCGCGGCGGTGCGCCGCGACCGGCTCATGTGCTCGGCGGTGACCCGTCGGATCCGGCTGGTCGCGATCTCCTCGAACGGGACGTCCTCGTAGCCCGGGGGCAGTCCTCCGGGCGCCACCACCGGGGCGGATGGCGGGGCCGGTGCCGGGGCGGGTGCGGCCGCCGGTCGCGGGGTCGCGGGGGGATTCGGGGAACCGGGCCAGTCGGTGGCCCGCTGCTGCACGTCGGCCCGGGTGACGTGGCCGCCGCCGCCGGTGCCGGTCACACCCGTGAGGTCGACGCCCAGGTCGGCGGCGAGGCGCCGCGCAGCCGGCGAGACCGCCGGGCGGCCCGAACGGGCGATGCCGGCGTGCAGCCGCGCCACGGCGGCGGTGTGGTCGAAGGGCCCGGGACGCAGCTCGGCCGGCGCGCCCGGCTCGGTCGGGAGCGGTTCGGTCGAGGTCGCCCGCGCTGCGTACGGCTCGGGGTCGACCGAGGACGGGACAGGTGGGGCCGCCGGCGCCGCGGCAGCAACCACACCGTCGGGCGTGACCACCGCGAGGGGTTCGCCCACGGGCACGACGTCGCCCTCGGCGTACCGCTGCTCGGCCAGGATCCCGGCGACGGTGCTCTCGATCTCGGTGTCGACCTTGTCGGTCGCCACCTCGCAGATCGGCTCCCCCACCTCGACGGCGTCGCCGACGGCCTTCAGCCAGGTGGAGACCGTGCCTTCGGTCACCGAGACCCCGAGCCGCGGCATCAGCACCAGCCCACTGCCGGCGGCCGGCACCTCGGCGGTCACGTCAGGCACCACGTCGGGCTCCCCGACGGCCACCGGAGCGGGCGGCTCGACGGGCACCGGAGGCGGGGCCGGGGCCGGCGGCGGCGCCGACGCCTCGCCGGCGACCGTCACCACCGCGAGGGGCTCGCCCACGGGCACGACCTCGCCCTCGGCGTACCGCTGCTCGGCCAGGATCCCGGCGACGGTGCTCTCGATCTCGGTGTCGACCTTGTCGGTCGCCACCTCGCAGATCGGCTCACCCACCTCGACGGTGTCGCCGACGGCCTTCAGCCAGGTCGTGAGGGTGCCCTCGGTCACGGAGACGCCCAGCCGGGGCATCATCACCTCTGCCACGCCAGCTCCTACACGGCCGCGAGCGCGAGCGCCGCGGTGACGATGTCGTCGGTCGAGGGGATGCACGCCTGCTCGAGGTCGGGGTCCTGGGGCAGCGGGGTGTCCGTGCCGCAGACGCGCCAGACCGGTGCATCGAGGGAGAAGAACGCCCGCTCCTGCACCTGCGTCGCGATCTCGGCACCGAAGCCGGCTGTCCGCGAAGCCTCGTGGACGACCATCAGCCGGTGCGTCTTCTCGACCGATGCGACGATGGTGTCGATGTCGAGGGGCACCAGGGTGCGCGGGTCGATGACCTCCATGTCGATGCCGCGGGGAGCCAGCTGCTCGGCGGCCTCCAGGGCACGGCCGAGCATCAGGCCGGTGGCGACCACGGTCAGGTTGGTGCCGGACCGGGCGACCCGCGCGGACCCGAAGGGCACCAGCACGTCCGACGACTCCGGGACGGGACCCTTGATCCGGTAGAGCCCCTTGTGCTCGAAGAAGAGCACCGGGTTGGGGTCGCGGATCGCCGACTTGAGCAGACCCTTGGCGTCCGCAGGGGTCGCCGGGACGGCCACCTTGAGACCGGGCACGTGCATGGCGATGGTCTCGAGACTCTGCGAGTGCTCGGCACCGGCGCCGCCCACCACTCCGCTGGGCAGCCGCACCACGACCGGCATCGTGAACTGACCGCCGTGCATGTAGCGCCACTTCGCGAGCTTGTGGAACACCTCGTCGGCCGCGGTGAACAGGAAGTCGGCGAACTGGAGCTCGACGACCGGGATGGTGCCGCCCAGCGCGGCGCCGGCTGCGCCGCCCACGATGAACGTCTCGTTGATGGCGGTGTCGCGGACCCGCACCGGGCCGAACTCCTCCTGCAGCCCGCGGGTCAGCCCGAAGACCCCACCCAGGGTGCCGATGTCCTGGCCCATCATGAAGACCCGCTCGTCGCGACGCATCTCCTCGGCCAGCGCCTCGTTGATGGCGCGCGAGTAGCTCGTCACCCGGTCGGTCGCCGGCGGTGCCTGTGTCGTCGTCATGCCCACACGTCCTCGAAGATCACGGATCGGTCCGGCCGGGGTGCCGCCAGGGCGGCGTCGAACGCCTCCTCGACGGTCCGGCGCGCCTCGGCGTCGATCGCCCGTCGTTCCTCGACGGCGATGTGCTCGCCGAGCCGGTGCACCGGGTCGTTCGGGATCTCGTCGCCCTGGACCTGGTCCTGGCGGTAGGGCTGCCGGTCGCCCTCGTAGTGGCCGCGGATGCGAAGCGTCTTGGCCTCGATCAGGGTCGGGCCCTCACCGCGCCGGGCCCGGTCGATCGCCTGGGCGGTCACGTCCATGACCGCCATCGCGTCCTGGCCGTCGACGATCACGCCCGGCATGCCGTACGCCGGCGCCCGGTCGGCGACGTTCGGGGTCGGACTCTGGTCCTCGAAGCGGGCCGACAGCGCCCACCCGTTGTTCTCGCACACCCAGACGACGGGCAGCTTCCACACCGAGGCCTGGATGGCGGCCTCGTGCCAGGTGCCGCGCGCTGCGGCGCCGTCACCGAAGAACACGACCGTCACCCGACCGTCACCGAGGAGCTGCGAGGCAAGCGCCGTGCCGGCGCCGAGCACGAAGTTGGAGCCCAGGGTGCCGCCCTGGCCGAGCACGCCGTGCTCGGCGCTGGCGAAGTGGACGGTGCCGCCGCCCTTGCCGCCGGTGCTGCCGACGGCGCGGCCGAGGAGGTCGCCGAAGAGCGCCGTGAGGTCCATGCCCTTGGCGTAGGCGTAGCCCAAGCCGCGGTGCGCGTAGTAGAGGTAGTCGGCGGGCTGCATCGCGGCGATCGCCCCGACCTGCAGGCCCTCCTGCCCGATCCCCGGGTGCCAGAAGCCGCCGAAGCCCTCGGCCTCGACGTGGCCGCGGATGCGCAGCTCGGCGAACCTGACCGTGACCACCTTGCGGTAGATCTCGATCAGATGCTCGTGGCGTGTCCGCTGGTCGGGCACGTGCGTTGAAGTCACGACTCTCCTCCTGTGACCCGACCGATGAGTCGGTTCGGCGATCGAGTGAAGGCTGCCACATTCGGGGCGGATTTGACTACCGATGAAGGCTGAAAGTTCTGGCGGCTGGTCAATCAGTCCCGGCAGGCCGGACGGGCCCTGCTAGGTTCAACCGACTCGCGAGTCGGAAGGAGTGACGCGATGGACGGCGTACTCGAGATCGAGCGTCGGGATCGGATCCTGGTCCTGACGATGTCTCGCCCGCACGTGCGCAACGCCATCGACCAGGCCCTCGCCTCAGCGATCGCAGCAGCCCTGGACGACCTCGACGCGGACGACGGCCTCTCGGTCGCCGTCCTGACCGGCGCGGGCGGCACGTTCAGCTCCGGCATGGACCTCGAGGCGTTCGCGCGCGGCGAGCGCGTGGCGACCGACCGGGGCTTCGGGGGCATCACGGAGCGCCCGCCCGAGAAGCCGGTGATCGCCGCGGTGGAGGGCTGGGCCCTCGCCGGTGGGTGCGAGATCGCCCTCGCGTGCGACCTGCTCGTCGCGGCCCGGGACGCCCAGTTCGGGATCCCGGAGGTGAAGCGCGGCCTGGTCGCCGCCGCCGGGGGTCTCAGCCGGCTGCCGCTCGCACTGCCCTACCAGGTGGCGATGGAGCTGGCGCTGACCGGCGAGCCGATCGGCGCCGAGCGGGCGCATTCCTTCGGGATGGTCAACCGTCTCGTCGAGCCTGGCCAGGCGCTGACCGAGGCGCTGTCGCTCGCGGGGGCCGTCGCCGCCAACGGACCGCTCGCCGTGCGCACCAGCAAGTGGATCATGGCGACCGCGAGCGGGTGGACCGGCGCGACGACCTGGGAGCCGCAGCGGGAGAAGGTCGCCGAGATCATGGGCTCGCACGACGCCACCGAGGGTGCAACGGCCTTCGCGGAGAAGCGCACCCCGCGTTGGCTGGGCCGCTGAGCCGCCGGTACATCGAGGCTAGAGCCGCGGCGCCACGCAGACGGCGATCATGCCGGGCCCGACGTGGGCGCCGAGGACCGCGCCGAGCTCGCCGCACCAGACGTCGCGACCTTCGAGGTTGGCCTCGAGTCGCTGCGCCAGCTTCTCGGTGAGCTGTCCGGCGCGCTCGGGGTTGGCGAGGTGGGCGACGCAGACATCGGCCGGCGCCTCCCCCGCGGCCTGGACGGCCAGCTCCTCGAGCCGGCTCAGTGCGCGCGACGACGTCCGCACCCGTTCCAGCGAGGCGACCTTCCCGTCCTCGATCTGGAGCAACGGCTTCACCGACAGCGCACCGCCGAGCAGCGCTGCGGCGGCACCGATCCGGCCGCCGCGACGGAGGTACTCGAGGGTGTCGACGTAGAACAGCGACGACGCGCTCGCCGCCCGATCCCGCGCGGCCTCGGCCGCGTCATCGGCGGACCCGCCCGCGTCGAGGACGTCGGCGGCCGACAGCGCGGCGTACCCCGTCGCCACTCCGACCTGGCGGGTGTCGACCGGGATCACCCGGATCGACGCGTCGCGGGCCGCGACCTGCGCGGACTCGAAGGTGCCGCTCATGTCGCCGGAGAGGTGGACCGACACGATCTCGGTGGCGCCGTCGCGCGCCGCCTTCTCGTAGACCTCGAGCAGCGCGGCCGGGCCGGGACGCGACGTGCTGACCGGCTTCCACTCCTTGAGGGCCGCGGCCACCAGGTCGGGCGTGGCCCCGTCGGCGCCCTCGTCGTACACCGTCGCGCCGATCACCACCTGGAGGGGTACGACGACGATCCCGCGCTCGGCCGCCACCTCCGGGGGGAGGCTGGCGGTCGAGTCGGTGACGATCACGGCCGGCATGACGGCGAGGGTAGCCGGGTCACACCACCACGTTGACCAGCTTCGGTGCGCGGACGACGACCTTGCGCACCTCGCGACCGTCGATCGCGCGCACCACGTCGGGGTGCGCCATCGCCAGCCGCTCCAGGTCGGCGTCGCCGATGTCGGGCGCGACGTCCAGCCGGGCCCTGACCTTGCCCTGGATCTGCACGACGGCGACGATCGACTCCTCCACCAGCAGCGCCGGGTCCACCACCGGCCAGCCGGCCCGGGCCACGGTCGGCTCGTGGCCCAGCCGCGACCACATCTCCTCGGCGGTGTACGGCGCCACCAGGGACAGCAGGATCGCGACCGCCTCCGCCGCCTCGCGCACGGCCGGGTCCGCGGGACCGCAGCCCGAGTCGATGGCCTTGCGGGTGGCGTTCACCAGCTCCATCACGCGGGCGACCATCACGTTGAACCGGTAGGCCTCGACCAGCTCGGCCGCGTCGTGCACGGTCCGCGCGGTCACCCGGCGCAACGCGACGTCGCCACCCTCCGGCGAGGTGCCGGCAGGCGAGGTCACGTCACCGGACAGTCGCCAGGCGCGCTGCAGGAAGCGCAGGGACCCGGCCGGCGACATGTCGGCCCAGTCGATGTCGTCCTCCGGCGGACCGGCGAAGACCAGGGTCAGGCGTACGGCGTCCACGCCGAACTCCGCAAGCTGGTCCCCCAGACTGACGCCGTTGCCCAGCGACTTGCTCATCTTCTTGCCGCGGTTGATGACGAAGCCCTGGTTCAGCTGGGCGGCGAACGGCTCGCCGACCTCCAGCATCCCCATGTCACGCAGCACCTTGGTGAAGAAGCGCGCGTACAGCAGGTGCAGCACCGCGTGCTCGACGCCGCCGACGTAGATGTCGGCCGGCATCCAGGCGTTGGCCTTGGCGACGTCGAACGGCCCGTCGGTGTAGTCCGGCGAGCAGAAGCGCAGGAAGTACCACGACGAGTCGACGAAGGTGTCCATCGTGTCGCTGTCCCGCTTCGCGGGACCGCCGCAGGTCGGGCACGCGACGTTGACCCACTCCTCGGCCGCGGCCAGCGGCGAGACGCCCTTCGGCTTCAGGTCCGCGCCGCGCAGCTCCGGCAGCTCCAGCGGCAGCTGGTCGTAGGGGACGGCGACCTCGCCGTCCTTCTCGCAGTGGATGATCGGGATCGGGACGCCCCAGTAGCGCTGCCGGCTCAGCAGCCAGTCGCGCAGCCGGAAGTTCACCGTGCCCTCGCCGACCTGGTGCTGCTCCAGGAACTCGATGGTGGCGCGCTTGGCCTCGTCGACCGGCAGCCCGTTGATGTCCAGGGGTGCGTCGACACCGGGGGGCGGGGAGTTGATCGCCAGGCCCTCGCCGTGGAACGCCTCGCCCTCGAAGCCCTCGGGCGTCTGGGTCGTGCGGATGATCTCCAGGCCCATCGTGGTCGCGAACTCCCAGTCGCGCTGGTCGCCGCCCGGCACACCCATGACCGCACCGGTGCCGTAGTCGGCCAGCACGTAGTCGGTCGCCCACACCGGGATCTGCTTCCCGGTCACCGGGTTGGTCGCGGTGACGCCCAGGTCGACGCCGGTCTTCGGGCGGTCGGTCGACAACCGCTCGATCTCGGTCTCCTTGCGGATCTCCTCCCGGTAGGCCTCGAAGGCCGCGCGCTGCTCGTCGGTGACCAGCTCCTCGGCCAGCGGGGAGTCGACCGCCACCACCAGGAACGTCGTCCCGAAGATCGTGTCCGGCCGGGTGGTGTAGACGGTGATCGGCTCGTCACGGCCCTCGACGGCGAAGTCCACGTGGGCGCCCTCGGAGCGGCCGATCCAGTTGCGCTGCGCCGAGACCACCCGCGCCGGCCAGGTGGGCTCCAGGTCGTCCAGGCAGTCCAGCAGCTCCTGGGCGTACTCGGTGATCTTGAAGTACCACTGCGTCAGCTCGCGCTTGGTCACCTCGTGACCGCAGCGTTCGCACCGGCCGTCGACGACCTGCTCGTTGGCCAGCACGGTCTGGTCGTTCGGGCACCAGTTGACCGGGCTGTTCTTGCGGTAGGCCAGCCCGCGCTCGCGGAACTTCAGGAACAGCCACTGCGTCCAGCGGTAGTACGCCGGGTCGGAGGTGTGCAGCCGGCGGGTCCAGTCGAAGGAGATGCCGTACCGCTTGAAGGACTCGTACTGCGTCTCGATGTTGGCGTAGGTGTACGTCGCCGGGTGCTCGTCGTTGCGGATCGCGGCGTTCTCGGCGTGCAGCCCGAAGGAGTCCCAGCCCATCGGGTTCAGGACCTCGAAGCCGCGCTGCCACCAGTAGCGGGCGATCACGTCTTGCAGCGCGGTCACCTCGGCGTGACCCATATGCAGGTCGCCGCTCGGGTAGGGAAACATCGTCAGCGCGTACTTCTTCTCCCGCGGGGAGTCGTCG
>JAOPXG010000263.1 GCA_025965275.1 Nocardioides sp. | reverse complement strand
CCCCCGGCGGTGGCCTGTCCGGTGGCCAGCAGCAGCGGCTGTGCATCGCCCGCTCGTTGGCCATCAAGCCCCGGGTGCTGCTCATGGACGAGCCCTGCTCGGCGCTCGACCCGACGTCGACCCGGGTCATCGAGGAGACGATGAAGGAGCTCGCTCGGGAGGTCACCATCGTGATCGTCACCCACAACATGCAGCAGGCGGCGCGGGTCTCCGACACGTGCGCGTTCTTCCTCGCAACCCAGGGCACCCCCGGCGTGGTCGTGGAGCACGGGGATACTAGTGCCATGTTCCAGAGCCCCCAGGACCCGCGCACGAGCGACTGCGTGCACGGCAGGTTCGGATGAGATGACCGCTGCTCGTCTCATCGTCCTCCTCGCCACCGGGCTCCTCGCCGTCACGGGTCTCGGGTACCTCGCGTCACAGACCGTGCTCGCACCGCCTCCGCTGGTGGCGTCGTCGCAGCAGCAGTACGTCGGCGCTCCGGCGCCGATCCCGGCTCCGGCCGCGGGCGGCCACCACCGGAAGCAGGCGGCTGCCGCACCGGTGCGCGTCGACGCGGCCTGGGTGACGGCCACGGCCGCGCAGACCGGCATCCCGGAGCCCGCCGTACGCGCCTACGCCGATGCGCAGCTCAACGAGCCCGACGGCTGCGACGTCGGCTGGACCACCCTGGCCGGCATCGGCTGGGTGGAGTCGCACCACGGCACCATCGACGGCCGCACGCTGGGTGACGACGGCAGGTCGTCGACGCCGATCCTCGGCCCGGCCCTGAACGGCAAGGGCGCGTTCGCCGCGATCCCGGCCACGCCGGAGTCGTCGGCGTGGCACGGCGACCCGGCCTGGGACCACGCGGTCGGCCCGCTGCAGTTCATCCCCGCCACCTGGGAGACGTGGGGATCCGACGGCGACGGCGACGGCGCGGCCGACCCGAACGACCTCGACGACGCGGCGTACGCCGCCGTCCGTTACCTCTGCGCCGACGGGCACGACCTCACGACGGGCGCCGGCTGGGCGGACGCGGTCCTGTCCTACAACCACGCGCAGTCCTACGTTGACGCGGTCCACTCCGCGGCGACGGCCTACGCGGAGCGCACGAGCTGACAGGAGACGGCTCCGACCGGTGCGACCGGCTCCTGTCGTGGAGGGATGGCAATGCGCCGGGTGGGCGACCGAATCAGCTCATGAGGACGGTGTCGGCACTCCGCCTGCTCTCGTGGCCGGCCCGCTTGAGCTCGATCACGAAGGCTGCCCCGTGCGGGTCGTGGTCGGGATCGAGCCGGAGGTAGCACTCGTGCCGGGCCAGGAGCCGGTGGGCGGTGGCCAGTCCGACGCCCTGGCCCGCGGAGCCGGCCCGGTGATAGCCCCAGTCGAAGATATGGTCGCGCAGCTCGGGCGGCACCCCGGGTCCGGAGTCGGCGACCACCAGCTGGAGGTCGCCTTCGCGCTCGCGAGTGAAGATCCGCACTGGAGCACCGTGCGCGTGGGTGGCCGCGTTCTGCAGCAGGATGTTGATGACCTCGGCGAGCTCGTCCGCGTCGGCGACGACCGAGATGCTCGGCGGCGTCCAGTGGACGGACTGCCCCTGGACCCGGTGAGCGGTGACGACCGGTCCGATGACGTCGCCGAGGTCGACGATCCCGTGCGACACATCGGTGTCCGGGTGGACGAGCCGCTGGAGCCGGGCAGTCTCGCGGGCCAGCATCTCCTCGAGACGCTCCCGGTGCTGGTGGGACAGCCGGTCCTCGTGCCGGATCAGGTCGGTCGCGGAGGCGATCCCGGCGATCGTGCCTTTCACCTCGTGCATCTGCTCGACCCCTTCCCGGGCCTGGTCGCGCATGCTGACGAGCTGCTGCTGGAGGTGGAGGATGTCGGCCTGTTCCTGACGCATCGCGTGCCAGAGCAGATCCAGGGCGGTCGCCGTGATCAGCGTGCTGGCGGCGAGGGCCCCGGCAACGACCGCCAACGAGCCGGCAGGCCCGTCGGACAGTCCGACCGCCCTGATCGTGGCCGCGCCGGCCCAGAGGAAGACGGCGAGCGTCAGCCGGGTGCGGCCCAGCGGGAGCCCCGACCCCCTCCAGAGAGAGACACCGAGGACGACACTGATCAGCACGAGCAGCGCGCAACCGGCAGCCACGGCGTGACCGGGCTCGACCGTCGGGATGGGGATCTGCCGCCAGGTTCCGCGCACGACGACCAGGAGCAGCCCGATGGCGATGGCGAGCGGCATCGGAGCGATGCGGATCCGCCGGTTGTTGGCGACCCGCAGGACGAGCAGCGAGGTCAGCCCGACCACGATCGCGGCCGAGAGCCCGCTCTGCCCGGAGAGCGTGTCACCGGTGGCGGCGAGCATCGGGAGTCCCTGGATCCCGATGAGCGTCATCGCGGCCGCCAACCACGCGCTGCTGGTGGTCGGTCGGATCCGGCTGGCGATGGCGAGGACCACGGCGCTGGCGAGCGCGGCCAGCAGCACCAGTTGCTCCGCGAGCAGGGCGATCCTCGACCACGTGTGCGCCTCGGGGTCGGACACGAGGATGCTCAGGCCGGTCGCGACCAGCACGAGCGCGATCAGGGACGTGCTCGTCATCCCAGCCACAGTGTTCGATCGTCGGAAGACGGCGTTGCCCACTGCTCTTCCTCCTCTCATCTCGGAGGAGTCACGCGTCCGAGATGGTTTTCGAACGGCGATGTCGGACGACGCGGTCAGCGCCGGCTCGTCGATCTCCGTTCCGCCCTTCTGTTGCTTCTCTCCATCGTTGTAGTACCCACGACCTCGCTCTTGATCCGCCGAACCGGGTGATGCCGAATATTGGGGAGAGACGATGCTCGAGACGACGACACCTGTCCGTATCGGTCACCCTCTATCCGATCAGCGTTCAGCATCTGGGTGACTCTGTCTAGGCCACCTCCCGGACCAGCTCGTCGGGTCCGCTCCGCGCGGACCGGGACGCCGTCGGTGGGGGACCGTAGACTCGGACCCAGTCACCCCCTGCCATTCCTGGCCGGGGGCTGTCGTGTTGTCATCCGCCTCCCAGGAGCTCGTCCGTGCACCTCTCCGGCCTCGCCGACGCCGTCCTCGCCGACCCCACCCTCGCCGCGGCCCTCGCGGACGCGCGCGGAGGGACCGTGCGTGCCCTCGACCTCACCGGACCCGAGGCGATGCGCCCGTACGTCGTGGCCGGGCTGGTCCGCGCCGGCCGCACGGTCCTGGTCGTCACGGCCAACGGCCGTGAGGCCGAGGACCTCGTCGAGTCCCTCGGCGACCTGGTCGACCCGGCGCACGTCGCCTACTACCCGAGCTGGGAGACGCTGCCTCACGAGCGGCTGAGCCCACGCAGCGACACCGTCGGGCGCCGGCTGGCCGTGCTCCGCCGGCTCCGCCACCCCGGCGACGACGTCTCCAACGGGCCGCTGAAGGTCGTGGTCGCACCGGTGCGCTCGGTGCTCCAGCCGCAGGTCAAGGGGCTCGGCGACCTCGAGCCGGTCGAGCTCGTCGTGGGCGCCACCGCCGGGCTCGAAGACGTCGTGCGACGCCTCTCGGCCGCGGCGTACTCCCGCGTGGACCTGGTCGAGCGGCGCGGCGAGTTCGCCGTCCGCGGCGGCATCGTCGACGTCTTCCCGCCGACCGAGGAGCACCCGCTGCGCGTCGAGTTCTGGGGCGACGACGTCGAGGAGATCCGCAGCTTCTCGGTCGCCGACCAGCGCACGCTCGAGAAGGTCGAGCGGCTCTGGGCGCCCCCGTGCCGCGAGCTGCTGCTGACCGACGAGGTGCGGCAGCGGGCCGCCGAGCTCGGCGCCGCGCACCCCCAGCTGCTCGAGCTCACCGACAAGATCGCGGCCGGCATCGCGGTCGAGGGCATGGAGTCGCTGGCGCCGGTGCTCGTCGACGAGATGGAGCTGCTCGTCGACCTGATGCCCGACGAGACCCACGTGCTCGTGCTCGACCCGGAGCGGGCGCGCAGCCGCGCGCACGACCTGGTGGCGACGAGCGAGGAGTTCCTCGGCGCCAGCTGGGCGGCCGCCGCCGGCGGCGGCACCGCGCCGATCGACCTCGGCGCCGCGTCGTACCGCGAGATCGGCGACGTGCGCGAGCACGCGTTGGCGCAGGGCAAACCGTGGTGGACGGTCAGCCCGTTCGGCATCGAGTCGCCGGAGGGCGGCCTCGGTGTCGACGACGTCGCCGGCGCCGTACCGAGCCGCGCCCTGCCGGCAAAGCCGGCGGAGGCCTACCGCGGTGACCTCGAGCGCGCGATCGCCGACCTCGACGGCTGGCGGCGCGCGGGCTACCGCGCGGTCGTGCTGCACACCGGTCACGGACCGGCGCAGCGGATGGTCGAGGTGCTCGGCGAGCACGACGTGCCGGCCCGGATCGTCGAGGACATCCAGGAGGCCGCCGACCTCACCGACAGCGTGATCACCGTCAGCTGCGGCGCGGCCGACCACGGCTTCGTCGACGACACGAACCGGATCGCCGTCCTCACCGGCGAGGACCTGTCGGGCCAGAAGGCGTCGACCCGCGACATGCGGAAGATGCCGACCCGACGCAAGAAGCAGATCGACCCGCTCGAGCTCAGCGCCGGCGACTACGTCGTCCACGAGCAGCACGGCGTCGGCCGCTTCGTCGAGATGAAGCAGCGCGAGGTCGGCGGCGCGATCCGCGAGTACCTCGTCCTCGAGTACGGCGCCTCCAAGCGAGGTGGCCCGGCCGACCGGCTCTACGTCCCGGCCGACGCGCTCGACCAGGTCACCCGCTACGTCGGCGGCGAGCAGCCCTCGCTCGACCGGCTCGGCGGCGCCGACTGGACCAAACGCAAGAACAAGGCCCGCAAGGCGGTCCGCGAGATCGCCGCGGAGCTGATCAAGCTGTACGCCGCGCGCCAGGCCACGAAGGGCTACGCCTTCGGCCCGGACACCCCGTGGCAGCGCGAGCTCGAGGACGCGTTCCCCTTCCACGAGACGCCCGACCAGCTGACCACGGTCGACGAGGTCAAGGGCGACATGATGCGCAGCGTCCCGATGGACCGGCTGGTCTGCGGCGACGTCGGCTACGGGAAGACCGAGATCGCCGTCCGGGCGGCGTTCAAGGCCGTCCAGGAGGGCAAGCAGGTCGCCGTCCTGGTGCCGACCACGCTGCTCGTCACCCAGCACCTGAGCACCTTCAGCGAGCGGATGAGCGGGTTCCCGGTCGTGCTCAAGGGCCTGTCGCGCTTCCAGACCGACGCCGAGGCGCGCGAGGTCATCGCGGAGCTGGCCGAGGGCACGGTCGACATCGTGGTGGGTACCCACCGGCTGCTCAACCCGGACATCCGGATGAAGGACCTCGGCCTGATCATCGTCGACGAGGAGCAGCGCTTCGGCGTCGAGCACAAGGAGCAGATGAAGCGGCTGCGCACCTCCGTCGACGTGCTGTCGATGTCGGCGACGCCGATCCCGCGCACCCTCGAGATGGCGATCACCGGCATCCGCGAGATGTCCACGATCACCACGCCGCCCGAGGAGCGGCACCCGGTCCTGACGTACGTCGGCGCCTACGAGGACCGCCAGGTGGTGGCCGCCGTACGCCGTGAGCTGCTGCGCGAGGGCCAGGTCTTCTACATCCACAACCGGGTCAACTCGATCGAGAAGGCCGCCGCCCGGATCCGGGAGCTGGTGCCCGAGGCGCGTGTCGCGGTCGCGCACGGCCAGATGGGCGAGCACCAGCTCGAGCAGGTGATGCTGCAGTTCTGGGAGAAGGAGTTCGACGTCCTGGTCTGCACGACCATCGTCGAGTCCGGCCTGGACGTCTCCAACGCCAACACGATGATCATCGAGCGCGCCGACACCCTCGGCCTCAGCCAGCTGCACCAGCTGCGCGGCCGGGTCGGCCGCTCACGCGAGCGGGCCTACGCCTACTTCCTCTACCCGGCCGAGAAGCCGCTGACCGAGACC
>JAOPXG010000253.1 GCA_025965275.1 Nocardioides sp. | reverse complement strand
GTCGCGAGCTGGACTCCTACTTCCCGAACAAGCTGCACCAGCAGGTCGTGAACGAGCCGTTCGCGAACCTCCAGCTGGAGGGCCGCTTCGACGTGATCGCCCGCATCCACGGCGGTGGCATCACCGGTCAGGCCGGCGCCCTGCGCCTCGGCGTGGCCCGCTGCCTGAACGCGATCGACGAAGAGGCCAACCGCCCCTCGCTCAAGAAGGCCGGGCTGCTCACGCGTGACGCCCGCGTCATCGAGCGCAAGAAGGCCGGTCTCAAGAAGGCCCGCAAGGCGCCCCAGTTCAGCAAGCGCTGATCACAGCGCTGGTATCGGGCGCAATGCCGCGCATCTTCGGCACGGACGGGGTCCGGGGCCTGGCCAACGGTCATCTGACCGCGGAGCTGGCCCTGGACCTTTCCGTCGCCGCCGCCCGTGTCCTGGCTGATCGGGGCGAGTTCCAGGGCCACCGCCCGCTCGCCGTCGTCGGTCGGGACACGCGCATCTCCGGGCAGTTCCTCGAGCACGCCGTCGTGGCGGGGCTCGCGTCGGCCGGTGTCGACGTGCTCCGGCTGCGGGTGCTGCCGACCCCCGGCGTCGCCTACATGACGCAGGCCCTCGGCGCCGACCTCGGCGTCGTCATCAGCGCCTCGCACAACCCGATGCCCGACAACGGCATCAAGTTCCTGGCGCGCGGCGGGCTCAAGCTCGACGACGCGGTCGAGAAGCTCATCGAGCAGCACCTCGACGAGGAGTGGGACCGCCCGCTCGGCGGTGAGATCGGCACCGTGACGCCGTACGCCACCCCGGTCGAGGAGTACGTCGCCCACCTGGTCAGCACCGTCGCGAAGCCGCTGAAGGGCATCAAGGTCGTCCTCGACTGCGCCCACGGCGCGGCGTACGCCGCCGGGCCGATGGCCCTGCGCGCCGCCGGCGCCGAGGTCATCGCCATCGGGGCCGAGCCCGACGGGCTCAACATCAACGACGGCTACGGCTCCACCCACCTCGAGCCGCTGCGGGCCGCCGTCCTCGAGCACGGTGCCGACGCCGGCTTCGCGCTCGACGGCGACGCCGACCGCTGCCTGGCCGTCGACCACGAGGGCAACGACGTCGACGGCGACCAGCTCCTCGCGATCCTCGCGATCGGCATGTCCGAGTCGGGACACCTGGTCAAGAACACGGTGGTCGCGACCGTGATGAGCAACCTCGGCTTCGTGCACGCGATGAAGGCCGCCGGGCTCGGGGTGCGCCAGACGAAGGTCGGCGACCGCTACGTGCTCGAGGCGATGAAGGTCTCCGGCTACTCCCTCGGCGGCGAGCAGTCCGGCCACGTGATCATGAGCGAGCACGCCACCACCGGCGACGGCATCCTCACCGCGCTGCACGTGCTGGAGCGGATGGCCGTGACCGGGCGGAGCCTCCAGTCGCTCGCGTCCGTGGTGACCCGGCTGCCGCAGGTCCTGGTCAACGTCCCCGACGTCGACAAGGCCCGCGCCGACGAGGACCCGGTGCTCGCGGCCGCGGTGGCCGAGGAGGAGGCCGCGCTCGGCGACAGTGGCCGGATCCTGCTCCGCCCGTCCGGCACCGAGGCGCTGGTGCGGGTCATGGTCGAGGCGGCCACCCAGGAGCAGGCGCACTCGGTCGCCGGCCGCCTGGCCGACGTCGTGAAGCGCCAGCTCGCCCTCTGACCCGGCGACCCCGATCCGGACCACGGTCCGGTTCGGCGTACTCTCGGGGCATGAATCTTCGCAACCTGCCCACGCGCGTCGCCACCGGCGCGTTCATCCTCCACTCGGGTCTCGGCAAGTGGAAGGGCGGGCCCGAGCAGGCCGCCGGCGTCCACGGCATGGCCGCGAACGCGATCCCGCCGCTCCAGTCCGTCGGCGCCCCGACGTTCCTGAAGGTTCTCTCGGCCGGCGAGGTCGCGATCGGCGCGGTGCTGCTCGCGCCGTTCGTCTCGAACCGCAAGGCGGGCCTGGCGCTGACGGCGTTCTCCGGCGGGCTGATGGTGATGTACGCGCGGACCCCCGCGCTCCGCGAGCCGGGCAGCATCTGGCCCAGCCAGCAGGGCATCGGCGTCGCCAAGGACGTCTGGATGCTCGGGATCGGGCTCGGGCTGCTGCTCGACCCGACGAACCGGAAGCCGTAGGCTGCCGCCTCCTAGAGTTTCCGCAGCCGTACGTACCGCACCGAGTGGTCGCGGTCCTTGCGCAGCACCAGCGTGGCCCGGGACCGGGTCGGCAGCACGTTCTGGGAGAGGTTGGGCCCGTTGATGGTGTCCCAGATGCGCTGCGCCTCGGCGACGGCCTCGTCGTGGGTCATCCGGCCGTACTTCGAGAAGTAGGAGTCGGGGTCGCGGAACGCCGTCTCCCGCAGGCGGAGGAAGCGTGAGACGTACCAGTCGCGGATGTGGCCGGTGCCGGCGTCGACGTACACGCTGAAGTCGAAGAAGTCGCTCAGGGTCAGGCCGGTGCGGCCGTCGTCGCGCACCCGCGCCGGCTGGAGCACGTTGAGGCCCTCGATGATCACGATGTCGGGCCGCTTGATGACGACCTTCTCGTCGGGGACCACGTCGTAGGTGAGGTGGGAGTAGATCGGCGCCTCGACCTCGTCCTTGCCGGACTTGATGTCGACGGCGAAGCGGAGCAGTGCGCGGCGGTCGTAGGACTCCGGGAAGCCCTTGCGCTGCAGCAGCCCGCGCCGCTCCAGCTCGGCGTTGGGGTAGAGGAACCCGTCGGTGGTGACCAGTGCGACGTTGGGGTGCTCGGGCCAGTGGGCGAGCATCTGCTGGAGCACACGGGCCGTCGTCGACTTGCCGACCGCGACCGAGCCGGCGAGACCGATCACGAACGGGGTGCGGGGCGGCTGGTCCTGGTGGAGGAACTCCTCCTGCTGGCGGTAGAGCCGGCCCGCGGACTCGACGTACAGGCTGAGCAGCCGCGAGAGCGGGAGGTAGACCTCCTGGACCTCGTCGAGGTCGAGCTGGTCGCCCAGGCCGCGCAGCCGCCGGATCTCCTCGGCGGTGAGGGGGTTCTCGACCTCGTGGGCCAGCGCCGCCCAGGCGGAACGGTCGAGCTCGAGGTACGGCGAGGACTCTCGGCCGTCGGCACCGTGGTCGGTGGCGCCGTTCACCCCGCCGTGGGAAGACATGCGCTGAATTGTTGCAGCCGGTGCGCGGGGGAGTGTGCGCGGTGTCCGTCCGACGTGCGCAGATACAGTGGCGCCCATGTGTGGCATCGTCGGGTACGTCGGGGAGAAGCAGGCCCAGGACGTGGTGATCGAGGGGCTGCGGCGCCTGGAGTACCGCGGTTACGACTCGGCCGGCGTCGCGCTGGTCGCCGACGGCACCCTCGCCACCGAGAAGCGCGCCGGCAAGCTGGCCAACCTCGAGAAGGCCATCGCGGACCACCCGCTCCCGCCGGCGACGACCGGCATCGGGCACACCCGGTGGGCGACGCACGGCGCCCCCAACGACCGCAACGCCCACCCGCACCCCGGTGCCGACCGGCGCGTGGCGCTCGTGCACAACGGCATCATCGAGAACTTCGCCGAGCTGCGGGCCGAGCTCGAGACGGGCGGGCACCTCCTGCTCTCCGAGACCGACACCGAGGTCGCGGCCCACCTGCTCGAGGTCGAGGTCGAGTCCGGGGCGGACCTGACGCAGGCGATGCTGGCCGTCGTACGACGCCTCGAGGGTGCGTTCACCCTGGTCGCCGTCGACGCCCAGGACCCGTCGCGGGTCGTCGCGGCCCGGCGGAACTCGCCGCTGGTCGTCGGCATCGGCGAGGGCGAGAACTTCCTCGGCTCCGACGTGTCGGCGTTCATCGAGCACACCCGCGAGGCCCTCGAGCTCGGTCAGGACCAGGTCGTGACGATCACCCGCGCCGGTGTCTCGGTCGTCGGCTTCGACGGGACGCCGGCCGTGGGCCGCCGCTACCACGTCGACTGGGACCTGTCCGCCGCCGAGAAGGACGGCCACGACTGGTTCATGCGCAAGGAGATCTACGAGCAGCCGCGCGCGGTCGCCGACTCGCTGCTGGGCCGGCGTACGCCCGAGGGGCACCTGCACCTCGACGAGATGCGCCTCTCCGACCAGGAGCTGCGCGACGTCGACAAGATCATCATCATCGCGTGCGGCACGTCGTTCTACGCCGGCATGGTGGCGAAGTACGCGCTCGAGCACTGGACGCGGGTGCCGGTCGAGGTCGAGCTGGCCTCCGAGTTCCGCTACCGCGACCCGATCCTCGACTACTCCACGCTGGTCGTCGCGATCAGCCAGTCGGGTGAGACCGCCGACACCCTGCAGGCCATCCGGCACGCGCGGACCCAGCGGTCGAAGGTGCTCGCGATCTGCAACACCAACGGCTCGACGATCCCGCGCGAGTCCGACGCGGTGATCTACACCCACGCCGGCCCCGAGATCGGCGTCGCGTCGACGAAGGGCTTCCTGACCCAGCTCGTCGCCTGCTACCTCCTCGCGCTCTACCTCGCGCAGGTCAAGGGCACGCGGTACGGCGACGAGATCGACCAGGTGATGGCCCAGCTCGAGGAGATGCCCGGCCACATCGAGCAGGTGCTCGCCGCCGGCCAGACGGTCTACGAGCTGGCCCGCGAGCACGTCGACACCCGGGCGGTCCTGTTCCTCGGCCGGCACGCCGGCTACCCGGTCGCCCTGGAGGGTGCGCTCAAGCTCAAGGAGCTCGCCTACATCCACGCCGAGGGCTTCGCCGCGGGCGAGCTCAAGCACGGCCCGATCGCGCTGGTCGAGGACGGCCTTCCGGTCTTCTGTGTCGTGCCCCCTCAGGGCCGCGACCAGCTGCGCGACAAGATGGTCAGCGGCATCCAGGAGGTCCGGGCGCGCGGCGCGCGGACGATCTGCCTGGTCGAGGAGGGCGACGACGCGATCACGCCGTACGCCGACGTGGTGATCCGGCTGCCGAAGGTGCCGGTGCTGCTGCAGCCGCTGGTCGCCGTCGTCCCGCTGCAGCTCTTCGCGTGCGAGCTCGCGACGGTGATGGGCCACGACGTGGACCAGCCCCGCAACCTCGCCAAGTCGGTCACCGTCGAATGAACACCCCACGAAAACGCGCTTCGCTTGCCTTTACGCGGGGTCCCCGGATGAACACCCGATGATCATCGGTGTCGGCATCGATGTCGTCGACATCGCACGCTTCGGGGAGTCGCTGAACCGCACGCCCGGCCTGTCCGCACGGCTCTTCACCCCTGCGGAAGCAACCCGCCCGCTGGCGTCGCTGGCCGCGCGGTTCGCCGCCAAGGAGGCGCTCGCGAAGGCGCTCGGCGCTCCCGAGGGCATGCACTGGCACGACGCCGAGGTCGTCTCGGAGGAGTCCGGGCGTCCCCTGCTGGAGATGCGGGGGTCCGTGCTGGCGAGGGCCGAGGACCTCGGGGTCGCGTCCGTGCACCTCTCGCTCTCCCACGACGCAGGCATCGCGTCCGCGGTGGTCGTCCTGGAGTCCTAGGTCTTCCTCGGTGGTCGAGGACCGGCGCCTCGGGCGGGACGCCTCAGTTGTTGTCGAGGGTGGGGTGGTTTCGAGACAGGACTTCGTCCTTCCTCAACCACCGTGGCGGCGGGGCCCGCTTGTCCCGCTAGCGTGAGGGCATGAGGAGCGCGCACACC
Source organism: Nocardioides sp. (assembly GCA_025965275.1). GTDB lineage: Bacteria > Actinomycetota > Actinomycetes > Propionibacteriales > Nocardioidaceae > Nocardioides. The sequence goes on along the minus strand of JAOPXG010000253.1, from coordinate 2,895 downwards.
GTCGAGCAGGTGCGGGCGGCCGAGGCCGAGCTGATGGCCCGGGTGCCCGAGGGTGCCCTGATGCAGCGGGCCGCGGCCGGGCTGGCGTACGCCGTGATCGACCTGCTCGGGTCGGCCTACGGGCGCCGGGTGCTGCTGCTGGTGGGGTCGGGCGACAACGGCGGAGACGCGCTCTACGCCGGAGCCCTGCTCGCCCGCCGCGGCGTGCAGGTCGAGGCGCGGCTGCTGTCCGACCGCGCCCACGAGGCCGGGGTCGCGGCCCTGAAGGCCGCCGGGGGCCGGGTCGTCGCGGAGGCGGGACGACCCGAGCTGGTGGTCGACGGGATCGTTGGGATCGGGGGGCGTGGGGGGCTGCGGCCCGAGGCGGTGGCGGCGCTCGAGGCGGTCGCCGGCGTGCCGGTGGTCGCGGTCGACACCCCGAGCGGGGTCGACGTCGACACCGGCGAGCTCGACGGCCCGCACGTCACCGCGGCCGTCACGGTCACCTTCGGCACCCACAAGATCGCGCACCTGGTCGACCCCGCTGCCCGGGCGTGCGGGGCGGTCCACCTCGTCGACATCGGCCTCGACCTGGCCGAGCCGGCGGTCGAGGCGCTCCAGCCCGACGACGTCGCGGCGCTGCTGCCGAGACCGGCGCCCGACGCCCAGAAGTACACCCGCGGCGTGGTCGGCGTCCGCGCCGGCAGCGCCCAGTACCCCGGAGCCGCGCTGCTCAGCGTCTCCGGCGCGGCCGGCGGGCTCTGCGGGATGGTGCGGTACGTCGGGGACACGGCCGTCGCCGACCGGGTCCGCGAGGCCCACCCCGAGGTCGTCGGGGAGGGCCGGGTGCAGGCGTGGGTGGTCGGCTCCGGCGGCGGCGAGCGCGCCGGCGACGAGCTGGCGGCCGCACTCGCCGACGGGGTGCCGGTTGTCGTCGATGCCGACGCGCTCGCCCACGTGACCGGGCCGCTGCCGGTCCCCGCCGTCCTCACCCCCCACGCCGGCGAGCTGGCGAGCATGCTCGGCGTCGAGCGGGCGACGGTCGAGGCGAAGCCGCTGGAGCACGCCCGCCGTGCGGCCACGACGTACGACTGCGTCGTGCTGCTCAAGGGCCGCCACACGCTGGTCGCCACGCCCGACGGCCGGGTGCGGGCCACCACCACCGGCACCTCCTGGCTGGCCACCGCCGGCGCGGGCGACGTGCTCGGCGGGCTCATCGGCGCCCTGCTCGCCTCCGGCCTCACGCCGTACGACGCCGCCTCGATCGGTTCGTGGCTGCACGGCGCCGCCGCGACCCTCGCCTCGGAGGGCGGCCCGATCGTCGCGAGCCAGGTGGCGCAGTCCATCCCGGCGGCCGTGCGGAGCCTCACCGACCGGTGATGGGAGAATCGGCGGTCATGAGCCCCCTGCCGGTCGCGCGCGCCGAGATCGTGGTCGATCTCGCGGCCGTCCGGCACAACGTGCGGCGCCTCCGTGAGCACACCGGCGTGGCGTCGATGACGGTCGTGAAGGCGGACGGTTACGGCCACGGGCTGGTCGAGGTCGCCCGCGCGGCGCGCGAGGCGGGCTCCGCGTGGATCGGCGTCGCGACCCTCGACGAGGCACGCGCCCTGCGCGCGGCCGGCGACGACGGCCCCCTGCTGGCCTGGCTGACCGTGCCCGGCGAGGACTACGCCGGCGCGATCGAGGCCGGGATCGACCTCACCGCCTACAGCGTCGCCGAGCTCGAGGAGATCGCCGCCGGTGCCCGCGGCGCCGGACGGCCCGCCCGGCTCCAGCTCGAGGTCGACACCGGCATGTCCCGCGGGGGAGCGCCGATGAGCGCCTGGGCCGACGTGGTCGCCGCGGCGCGGGCCGGCGAGGAGTCGGGCAGCTGGCGGGTCACCGGCATCTGGTCCCACTTCGCCTGCAGCGACGAGCCCGACCACCCGGCCAACGACGCCCAGGAGGCAGCCTTCGAGGCAGCGCTCGCGACCGCGACGGCGGCCGGCCTGCACCCCGAGGTGCGCCACCTGGCCAACTCCGCTGCCGCGATCCTGCGACCCTCCTCGCGCTACGACCTGACCCGGATCGGGCTGGCGTCGTACGGCCTCGACCCCGCCCCCGGGCACACGCCCGACCTGGGCCTGGTGCCCGCGATGACGGCGCGCGCCACGCTCGCGATGAGCAAGCAGATCACCGCCGGCGCCGGCGTCTCCTACGGCCACACCTGGGTCGCCGACACCGACACCACCGTCGGGCTGGTGCCGGTCGGGTACGGCGACGGCGTCCCGCGCGCCGCGAGCAACAGCGCCGAGGTCCTCGCCGCCGGCGAGCGGCGCGCCATCCGCGGCCGGGTCTGCATGGACCAGCTCGTGGTCGAGCTCGACGGCGACCTGCCCGAGCCCGGCGCCGACGTGGTGCTGTTCGGTCCCGGCACCCGCGGCGAGCCCACCGCCCAGGACTGGGCCGAGGCGAGCGGCACCATCTCCTACGAGATCGTCACCCGGATCGGCGGGCGGATGACCCGGCGCTACGTCGACAGCGGGGACGACGCATGAGCCTGCGGCGCAACCTCATCGGTGTCGCGGCCGGTGCGGTCGGCCTCGCGGCCGCCGGCGCGACCGTCGGCGTCGCCCGCCAGCGCCAGGCCATCACCCGGCGGGGTCCGGGCGAGGCTCCGGCCTTCCGGTCCCTGCGGTCCGACCCGCTCACGGTGGTCGCCGACGACGGCGTGCCCCTCCACGTCGAGATCGACGAGGTCGACCAACCCGAGCAGCGGCTCCGTCGTGCCAAGCCCCCGCTGACGGTGATCTTCTGCCACGGCTACGCCCTCGAGCTGGACTGCTGGCACTTCCAGCGCGAGCACTACCGCGGCCGGGTGCGCACGGTGTTCTACGACCAGCGCTCCCACGGCCGGTCGGGTCGCTCGCCGAT
>JAOPXG010000248.1 GCA_025965275.1 Nocardioides sp. | reverse complement strand
GAGAGCCGGCGCCTCGGCAGGCTGGTCGACGACCCCCCCGGCGACGTCGCGCAGCGCCGAGCCGAGGTCGGCCGGGAAGGGCGCGATCCCGGCCGCGCGCAGGCCGCCGCGGGCAGCGGCAGGAGCGGACTCACCGCTCAGCACGCCGGCGGTCAGCAGCGAGCGCATCTGCAACCCGTCGAGGAGGCCGCCGCCGCTCGCGACGTGGTCCATGAGGGCCGGGTTGTTCTCCGCGAGCTCCTCGAGGAACGACGCGACGCCGTCGCGGTCGAGGGCGTCGGTCTCGATCAGCCCGGCCGAGACGATCGCGCCGCCGAGGGCCACCTCGGGGGCGAGGTAGCCGATCGCGCGTCCGGCGATGGAGCCGAGGGTGCGGTACGCCGCGTCCTGGAGCTCGTCGATCCAGCGGTAGGTGAGCACCGTCGCGCGCACGATCAAGGCGTCGGCGTCGAGCTCGACCGAGCGTGCGAGCAGCCCGTACTTGCCGGTGGTCGCGCCGCGGACGGCCTCGTCGGCACGGGCGTACGTCGTCGGCGCGAGCTCGGCCGAGTCGGCCACCTCGGGATCGCGGATCACCTGCTCTCCGAGCGCGGCGCGGGTGCGCAGGTCGGCGCCCGAGCCGTCGAAGAGGTCGGCGAGGCGCTCCATCCGGTCGTACTTGTCGGCCGTGCTCGCCACGTCGTCCCGGGTGTCGGTCATGTCGTCACCTCCGCGAGGACGGGGGCCAGCTCGTGGGCGAGGTCGCCGGGATCGACCCGGCTCACCTCGATCCGGTCGACGCCGTCGGTGCGGCGTGGTCGCAGCGTCCGCCAGCCGTCGGCCAGCAGCACCCACGACACGACGCCGACGATCGAGGTCGTCGCGCCCGAGACGTCGGCGACCAGCGCGCGCAACCGGCCGCGGGACTCGGTCGACAGCCCGGAGAGGATCGCGACCACCTCCATGTCGGGCAGCGTCCGGCCGTCGGCGTCCCGGGTCTCGCCGGCGTGCTCGGCGACCAGCACGGAGAGGAGGTCGGAGCGGTTGCTGCGCACCGCCTCGCTGGCGGCGTCGGCGAGCGCGTAGGGGAGCACGACCTGGTCGGGCACGACGGAGTCGCGCAGGGCGAGCTCCTCGGGGAGCACGGTGACCCGGGCCAGCTCGTCGGCCCACTGGTCGGTGGGGAACCACGCCAGCTCGAAGACGATGCCGTCGGCGGTCGCGAGGCTCGCCACCGCTGCGCCGTGCTGGCGGTGCCAGGCCTTGACCCGGGAGTCGCCCGCGGCGACGTCGAGGTCGAGGGCGACCGTCGGGGTGGCGAGGAGACCGACGGCGCCGAGGAGGCCCTCGTCCATCGAGGTGTCGACCAGCAGGCCGCGTCGGGCGAGCGACGACTCGGGGTCGTGGAGCGACGCGATCGCGGCCTCGTACGCCTCGGACTCGAGGGTGGCGGGGGTGCGCCCCAGGCGGCCGCCGAGCTCGCGCTCACCGCCGGGGGTGAGCATCTCGAAGGGCAGCGGCGCGCCGCCGGCCCGGGCGGCCACGCACTGCAGCTCGGGGAGGGTCAGGGACACCCGGCGCGGGAGGGCGCCGAGGATGCCGACGGGGGCCGGCGGCGGGTTGCTCAGGTCGATGGTCGCCATGTCACAGCCCCGGGAGCTCGACGGCGAGCCAGTCCTTGTGACCGGGCGGCGGGGGCGTGAACGCGCCCTGGCCGCCCGGGGTCTCGGCGAGGAGGACGTCGGCCTTGCGCTCCGTCGCGGCGATCCCGTCCTTGAGGCGGTCGACCTCGTGCAGGTGGGCCTCGAGCGACTCGGCGGCACCGTCGTGGCGGGCGGCGACGTCGCGGAGATGGGCGGCACGCTCGCGCATCCGCTCGCTGAGCGACTCGGCGGCCCGGCCGGTCCATCCGATGCCCTCGGTCTGGGCGACCAGGCGGTCCGCCATCGCGCGGATGTCGACCCCCTGCTCGCGTAGCTGGGCTGCGCGTCTGCGCATCACATCGGTGTCGCCGTACATGGGCCACCTTCCTCCGAGATGTTCGGGTGGTCGCTCATCCGCATTCCCCGTACGCCGGGCACGAAACGCCGTCCCGCTCCGGCTCACGGCTGCCGGGTGATCTGGAAGACGTGAGCGGTGACGCTCGTGGACCCGCTGCCGGAGCCGGCCAGGAAGCCGTGCTGGTGCAGGCTGGACAGCTGCTCCAGGATCGCCGGGTCGGTGGACGCGTCGACCGCCTCGGCCCCGGCGACGTAGTGGTCGTAGTCGTGCTGGTCGACGATGCCGGAGCCGTGGTCGTCGAAGGTCACCGTCGTCTGCTCGACCGAGTCGGGGTTGTCCGCGCCGTCGAGCAGCGGCACGACGTCGCCCTGGTGCTCCAGCGACAGCACGTGGCTGCCGTCGGGGAAGCCGTCGACCTGGGCGGTGGGCGACCCGGCCGTCACCACGTCGGTGACGTTGAAGTCGCTGCCCTGGCTGAGGATCGCGGCCGCCTCCATGCCGCCCTGGGAGTGGCCGACGAGCAGCACCGGGTCGTCGGGACCGATGCCCGCCTGGGCCATCGCCTCGAGGATGCCCTGCTGGTAGGCGTTGTCGCGGCCGCCGACCAGCAACAGGTTGGTGAGCATGTCGCGGACGTCGTCGTCCTTGCTCCACGGCACGGTCGTCATGTCGTCGGTGCCCGGGAGGTAGACGATGTGCCGCACGTCGTCGGTGCCGGCCCCGATCGTCTGGACCTCGATGGTGCCGTTGAGCGACGAGTCGGGGTCGGGTGACAGGTGCGCGACGTCCTGGAGGTGGGAGACCAGGTCGGTCACCCCCGCCGGCTGGGTGGTGGCCCCCGGCACGACGTGCAGGGTGCGGACGACGTGGGCGCTGCCGTCGTCGCCGTACAGCGCGGCGAGCAGGCCGGCCCCGGCCTCGGTGTCCGGGACGAAGAGCGAGACGCCGAGCGGCCCGCCGGGCGCGAACGGGGTGACCCCGTCCCAGAGTCCCTCGAGCAGACCACCGCCGCCGTTGACACTGTGCTGGACCACGCCCGGGTGCTCGACCACCCACTGCTGGAGCTCGTCCTGGGCCTGTGGCGGCAGGTGGGGGACCGTGAGGAGCAGGAGCGGGATCGTCACCGGGGCGGTCGCGCCGAGGGTGAGACCGACGACCCGGCCGACCTGGTGGTCGACCGCGTCGATCGCCGCCCGGACCAGCGCGTCGGTGGCCTCGAAGGCGGCGACGACGGCCCGGACCACGACGGCGTCGGCCTCCCAGCCCAGGGACTCGACGAGCACCCCGTCGGGGCCGGTGGTCGCGGCCAGGACCGCACCCTCGGCCTCCGCGAAGGTCAGCGGCGAGAGGACCGCCGACTCGGCGAGGTCCGGGTTCGCCAACGTCTCGGCGCCGAGGCCGGCCCAGCCGCGCAGCTCGCTGCCGGCCGCGTCGTAGGCGTCGGCCAGCGCTCGGACCGCGTCGTACGTCGCCGCCACGCCGGTCGAGCCGCCGCTCACGCCGGTGATCGGCGAGGCGGTCATGACCGCGCCCCCTGCGCCAGACGCGTCACCCGCGCCCCGAGGTCACCCGGGGCGACCGCGCGGACACGCACCATCGGCACGCCACGGTCGACGTACGGCGTCAGCTCGCGCCAGCCGTCGGCGTACAGCACCCAGCTCAGCAGCCCGACGGCCCGCCGGCCGGCGACGGTCGCGCGGAGCCGCCCCGCCGACCGGCCCAGGCGGTGGCCGGCCCGGCCGGTCACCAGCAGCTCGAACGGCACCTCGGTCTCGGGCGCTGGGGGTGGACCCACGTCGGGTGGGGTGACCGTGGCGGCGCGAGCGAGCTGGTCGTCCCAGTGGCGGGCGTCGAGCCACGTGAGCTCGAGCAGGTCGGGTCCGGCCGCGCTGACGGCCGTCACCCGGTCGCCGCGCAGCCGCTGCCACGAGCGCAGCTGCCCGCCGGCGCGGACCGCGAGGTCGAGGTCGACGAGCACGTCCGGTGCCCCGAACGTCGCGAGCGCGTCGACGAGGAGCCTCGGCACGGCCTGGTGGGTGTCGGGCGGCCGCGGCTCGCGCCAGGGCAGCCGGGTGCGGGTGGCGTCGGCGAGCGCCTCGAGCGTCGGTCGCGGCATCGTCAGCGCGGTCATCTCAGATGCCCGGGAGGTCGACGGACAGCCAGTCCCGGCTGCCCGGGAGCGGCGGCGAGAACCGGTGGAGCAGCCCGTCCAGGCCGTCGGGCAGGAGCTTGTCGCGCGCGGCGTCGATCAGCCCGTGCACCTTCCGCTCGATGGCGGCGATCAGGTCCTTGAGCCGGTCGACCTCACGGGCGTGCCGGTCGAGCGCGTCCGCGGCGTCGTCATGGAGGGCCGCCGTACGGCGGAGCGCGGCGCAGCGGTCGTGGGCGTGCCGGCGCATCGCGTCGGCGGTCAGGCCGCGCCAGTCGACCCCGTCGGCCCGGGCCGACAGCCGGTCGGCCTCGGTGCGGATGTCGTCGGCGCGGGTGCGCAGGTCGCGGGCCAGGGCCCGGATGGTGGTGGTGTCGCCGTACATGGGGTCCCCCTCGCATCGTGGTGCGGAGGAGGATCGCCGGACGGCGGATGTGAAGAAACGTCAGCGCACGAGGGCTGTGGAGAGACGCTCCAGCGCGAGCTCGATGTCGGCTCCCGGGCCGGCGAAGCTGAGCCGGATGAACCGGCCGCCGTCGACGGTGTCGAAGTCGATGCCGGGTGCGACGGCGACGCCGGTGCGTGCCAGCAGCTCGTGGCAGAACACCATGGTGTCGTCGGTCAGGTGGCCGACGTCGGCGTACACGTAGAACGCGCCGTCGGCCGGCGCGAGCTCGGCGATCCCGAGCCGGGGCAGGCCGTCGAGCAGGAGGCGCCGGTTGTCGGCGTAGCGCGCGACGTGGCCGTCGAGCTCGACGTACGACGCGTCGCTGAAGGCCGCGAGGCTCGCCCGTTGCGCCAGCACGGGCGGACAGATCGTGAAGTTGCCGGTGAGGATGTCGGTCGCGCGCCGGAGCCGGTCGGGGACCAGCATCCAGCCGATCCGCCAGCCGGTCATCGAGAAGTACTTGGAGAAGCTGGAGAAGACGACGGCTTCGCGGCTGGTCTCCCAGGCGCTGCGCGCCAGGTGGTCACCGCCGGCGAGGGGGGCGTACTCGATGCCGTGGTAGATCTCGTCGGAGATCAGCTGGATCCGCTCGGTCTCGCAGTACGTCGCGAGGGCGGCGAGCTCGCTGGGGAGCAGCATGGTGCCGGTCGGGTTGGCCGGGCTGGCGACGACGAGGCCCTTGATGTCACCGAGCTCCGCCACCTGCTCGACCGTCGGCTGGAAGCGGGTCTCCGGCCCGGTCGGGATCTCGACGACCTCGCAGCCGAGCGCGGTCAGCACGTTGCGGTAGCAGGGGTAGCCGGGCCGGGCCATCGCCACCCGGTCGCCGACCTCGAACGCCGCGAGGAAGGCGAGCAGGAAGCCACCGCTGCTGCCCGTGGTGACCACGACCTCGTCGGGGTCGACGTCGATGCCGTGGGTGCGCTTGTGGTGGCCGGCGATCGCCTCGCGCAGCTCGAGCACTCCGGCGGCGGGCGTGTAGCCGAGCGGGTCGCCCGAGTCGAGCAGCCGTTTCGCCTCCTCGCGGACCGTCGCCGGTGCGCCCGTGCTCGGCTGGCCGGCCAGCAGGTTGAGCAGGTCGCCGTGCGTGCGCTGCCTGGTCGTCGCGGCCGCCAGCAGGTCCATCACGTGGAAAGGGGGCACGTTGGCGCGGCTCGCCACCTGGAAGCGGTCGGTCATGGGGCGACTGTACGGCGCGGTTCCGGGGTCCCATGCTCAGGGTTTCCTCAAGGAAGGCCGGGTTTCCTCAACGTCTCTCAAAGGTTGGGGGCAGGAACGGTTTCTGCCCCGGAATGCGTGCCAGAGTTCGGCGTCACCTCCACCCAGCACCCTCTGGAGTCATTCGTGCGCACCCGCGTCGCAGCCCTCATCGCCCTCGCCCTGGCCGTCCTGGCCGGCGGGTTCCTTCCGGCCGCGTCGGCATCGGCGAGCACCCCGTCGACGACGCCCGTCGCGGCCCGGGCCACGACCCCGGCGACCGCGGACTTCCCGTCGGGCTCGCTGATCATCGACATGGGAGTGACCCCGCAGACGGTGGCCAACGGCCTGAAGCCGTACGGCCTGGTCTACGAGCTGCTCACGACGTACAAGGTCCCGGTGGCCTGGGCCGTCAAGAACGGCAAGACCACGATGGGTGCGTCGGACTTCACGGCCACCAACCTGCTCAACGTGACCACCGGGGCGACGGTCGCGAGCAAGGCGTTCGCGGGCGGCTCCTTCGTCGTCTCGGGTGACTTCGTGGGTGACATCCCGACGGCCCGGCTGCTGGCCTGGCGTGCGCTCGGTGTCCAGATGTACGTCGCCAACTCGCCGATCGCATCCGTGCCGCAGTACTCCCTGCTCCGCAGCTGGCCGCGCGTGGTGCTCGACGCTTCCAGCGACCCGGTCGCCGACGGCTACTACGAGAACGCCGACATCCCGTCGTCGGCCTACCGCAAGGCGCTCCCGTCGACCCTCACCTCCTGCGACGACCTCTTCGTCTTCCCGCACGCCGACCCGACCTGGACGCTGCACAAGAACCTTCTGGCGTTCAACGACGGCGGCGGCAACATCTTCGGGCAGTGCCACGCCCCCAGCACCCTCGAGAACCTCGACGACCCGGCCGACGCCGGCACCGCGCCGGACATGAACTTCCTGTCCCTGAGCGGGATGGTCGAGTACGGCGACCACAGCGACGGCACTCCGGCGTACACCTACGACGGCGACTGGTCGGACCCGATCTCGCAGATCATGAACACCTTCGACTCCGCGACCCAGAACGGCGTCGAGCAGGTCTACCTGCCCAAGACCGGCTGGCGCTCGACCACCAAGGTGCTGGCGTGGGACCCGGACCACCCCCAGATCAGCGGCAGCAGGGCGCGGTCGCCCGGCAAGGCGGCCGTCTCCGTCTACGGCCGCGGCTTCGGTGACTCCTCGAACGGCCTCGTGATGTACCAGGGCGGCCACGACTTCGCCAGGAACGATGCCGCCGCGAACGTCGCCGCCCAGCGCGGCTTCCTCAACTTCAACCTGGTCTCCTCGATCGACAAGTCGCCGGAGGTCACGGCCACCGTCCCGTCCGCCGAGATCACGTCGGGCACCACCATCCCGGTCAGCGCCACCGCGACGGGTGGCGGCGGCGGGTACACCTACAAGTGGACCTCGGGCTGCGGAGGCACCTTCGCGAACAGCACCGCCGCCAGCACGACGTTCACGGCGCCGACCCTGTCCGCCGCGACCGCCTGCACGATCCGCGTCACGGTCACGGACGGGTGCGGCCGCATCGCGTTCGACGCCAAGTCGGTGCCGGTCAACCCGACCCCGCCGCCGGCCCCGTCCCTGACGCTGACCAAGACGGTGGCCGACTCGAGCGACGCCGACACGATCGGCTCGCTGGGCGAGACGCTGACCTACGGCTTCACGGTGAAGAACACCGGCAACGTGCCGCTGACCAACGTGAAGGTCACCGACGCGATGATCCCGGCCCTGACCAGCGGCGCGGTCTGCGTGGCGAGCTTGGCCGTCGGCGCCTCGACCACCTGCCCGTCGCTCCCGGCCGCGACCCACACGGTGAGCGCCACCGACATCGGCAAGGGCTCCGTCGACAACACCGCCACCGCGGCGGGCACGAGCTCGGCCGGCACGACGGTCACCGCCACCGACACGGCGACCATCTCGACCCCGGCGACCCCGGGTGTGAAGCTCACCAAGACGGTGGCCGACTCGAGCGACGCCGACACCATCGGCTCCCTCGGTGAGACCCTGACCTACGGCTTCACGGTGAAGAACACCGGCAACGTGCCGCTGACCAACGTGAAGGTCACCGACGCGATGATCCCGGCTCTGACCAGCGGCGCCGTCTGCGTCGCCTCCCTCGCCGTCGGCGAGACGACGTCCTGCGCCGCCCTGCCGGCCGCGACCCACACGGTGAGCGCCACCGACATCGCCCAGGGCTCGGTCGACAACACCGCCACCGTGGTCGCGGCGCCGCCCAGCGGAGCGCCCGTCAGCTCGAGCGACTCGGCCACGATCTCCACGCCGGCCGCTCCGGGCATCTCGATGACCAAGGTCGTCACCGACTCCGACGACGCCGACACGATGGCGTCCGAGACCGAGAAGCTGACCTACACGTTCTCCGTCACCAACACCGGCAACGTCCCGCTGACCAACGTCAAGATCACCGATGCGATGATCCCGGCCCTCGCGAGCGGCGCCACCTGTGTCGCCACCCTCGCGGTCGGCGCCGTCACCACCTGCCCCGCGCTCCCGGCCGGCGCTCACACGGTGACCGAGGCCGAGGCCGACCAGGGCGCGCTGGTGAACTCCGCGTCCGCCGCGGCGACGCCGCCGACCGGGTCCACCGTCACGGCCCGCTCCAGCGTGTCGATCACGACCAAGCCGACCACCGCCGCGATCACGCTGACCAAGACCGTGGCCGACTCGAACGACGCCGACACGATCGGCTCGCTCGGCGAGACGCTCACCTACGGGTTCACGGTGAAGAACACCGGCAACATCGCGCTGACCAACGTGCGGGTCACCGACGCGATGATCCCCGGCCTGGTCGACGGCGCCGACTGCGTCGCGACGCTCGCCGCCGGCGCAACCACCACCTGCCCGCTCCTGCCGGCCGCGACCCACGTCGTCGCCGCCGCCGACATCACCAAGGGCTCGGTCGTCAACAACGCCACCGCCTCGGCCACCCGGCCCAGCGGTGCCAAGGTGACCGCGACCGACACCGCGACCATCGCGACGCCGGCCACCCCGGCCCTCACGATGACCAAGACCGTGGCCGACTCGAACGACGCCGACTCCATCGGCTCGCTCGGCGAGACCCTGACCTACGGCTTCACCCTGAAGAACACCGGCAACGTGCCGCTGACCAACGTGAAGGTCACCGACGCGATGATCCCGGCCATGAAGGACGGCGCCGTGTGTGCCGCCACCCTCGCGGTCGGGGCGACCACCACCTGCTCGACGGTGACCGCCACCCACGTCGTCAACGCGGCGGACATCGCCCAGGGCTCGGTCGTCAACCAGGCGACCGCCACCGGCACCCCGAGCAAGGGCACCGCGCCGAGCGTCACCGACAGCGCCACCATCGCGACGCCGGCCATCTCGTCGGTCTCCATGACCAAGACGGTGGCCGACTCGAACGACGCCGACGTCGTCGGCTCGCTCGGCGAGACCCTGACCTACACGTTCACGGTCAAGAACACCGGCAACGTGCCGCTGACCAACGTGAAGGTCACCGACGCGATGATCCCGGCCATGAAGGACGGCGCCGTGTGTGCCGCCACCCTCGCCGTCGGGGCGACCACCACCTGCTCGACGGTGACCGCCACCCACGTCGTCAACGCGGCGGACATCGCCCAGGGCTCGGTCGTCAACGACGCCACCGCCACGGCGTCCTCGCCGAGCGGCCCGAACCCGACGTCGCAGGCCTCGGCCACGATCGCGACGCCGGCGGCCCCTGCCTTCGTGATGACCAAGGCCGTCGCCGACTCCGCCGACGCCGACTTCGCCGGTGCCCTGGGCGAGACGCTGACCTACACCTTCACGGTCAAGAACACCGGCAACGTGCCGCTGACCAACGTGAAGGTCACCGACGCGACGATCCCGGCCCTCGCCGGCGGCGTCGTCTGTGCCGCGACCCTGGCCGTCGGTGACACGACGACCTGCTCGTCGCTGCCCGTCGCCACGCACACCGTGAGCGCCGCGGACATCACGAAGGGGTCGGTCGACAACTTCGCCACCGCGTCGGCGAGCTCGCCGGCCGGCACGGTCAACGGCAACGCGTCCGCGACGATCCTGTCGCCGGCCGCGCCCGCGATCTCGATGACCAAGGCCGTCGCCGACTCCGACGACACCGACCACCTGGCCGCCGAGGGTGAGCAGCTCACCTACACCTTCTCCGTCACCAACACCGGCAACGTGCCGCTGACCGACGTGCAGGTCACCGACGCCATGATCCCGGCCCTGGCGGGCGGCGCGGTCTGCGTCGCCAGCCTGGCCCCGGGTGCGACCACGACCTGTCCGTCCCTGCCGGCGGCCACCCACACGGTGACCGGCGCCGAGGCCGACCAGGCCACGGTCGTGAACGAGGCCAGCGCCACCGCGCAGCCGCCGACCGGCGCGGCCGTCGCCGGCGCCGCCAGCGCCACGATCGACACCCGGCCCAGCGCCGCGTCGATCACTCTGAAGAAGACGGTCGCGGACTCCGACGACGCGGACGCCCTGGCCTCGGAGGGTGAGCGGCTGACGTACTCGTTCTCGGTGACCAACACCGGCAACGTCGCGCTCAGCGACGTCAAGGTCATCGACGCGATGATCCCGGCCCTGGCCGGTGGCGCGGTCTGCGTCGCCAGCCTGGCCCCGGGCGCCACCACGACCTGCCCGTCCCTGCCCGCCGCGACGCACACGGTCACCGCCGCAGAGGTGGCGCACGGGTCGGTGGAGAACACCGCCAGCGCCTCGGCCGCTCGGTCGACCGGTGACCTGGTGACGGCGAACGACACGGCCGTGATCGCGACGAAGGCGACGCCGCCGGCGCCCGCGTCGTCGATCAGCCTGAAGAAGACGGTCGCCGACTCGGATGACGCCGACGACCTGGCCTCCCAGGGCGAGCAGCTCACCTACTCGTTCTCGGTCACCAACACCGGCCAGGCCCCGCTGACGAACGTCACGGTCACCGACCCGATGATCCCGGCCCTGGCCGGCGGCGCGCTCTGCGCAGCGACCCTGGCCGTCGGCGAGACGACCACCTGCCCCTCGCTGCCGGCCGCGCACTACACGGTGACGGCCGCGGACGTCGACCAGGGCTCCGTGGTCAACATCGCCAGCGGCTCGGCCACCCCGCCGACCGGTGCGGACGTCACCACGACGGACTCCGTCGTGCTCGGCACCTACCAGGCGACGACGACCGACCCGGGCCCGTTCAGCTGGGACTGGCAGTACGACGAGCCGTCCTGCTCGGCGCTGACCGTCGCCTACCCGTCCAACATCCCGGACGGCCAGGCCAACGACGTCAACATCCGGCTCGAGACCAACCTCGGCCAGGTCACGCTGAACTTCCACAACAACGACGCCTTCTGGGGTGGGACGACCTCCTTCCCCTACGCCAGCCACCCCAGGTGGCCGGCCGGCGTGACGTCGTACTCCGTGGTCTGGACCCAGGTCGGTGGCACCAACTACCACTGGCAGGGCAAGGTCCCGTGCATCGTCAACGACGACGGTGACCCGATGACCGTGGACGAGCCGCTGGCCGTCACCAGCATCTCGGGCTGGCGCACGGGCACCGTCACCGTGAAGAAGGGGGCGACCCCGTCGGCCGACGCCGTGGCGGTGGACCAGATCGGTGACGAGGACCTGGTCCTCCAGCAGCTCGTCGCCGGCACCTGGGTCGACGTCAAGACCGTCGCGTGCAACGGCGAGTCGGCGAAGGTGACCTTCGCCCGGCAGAGCCAGAAGGGCACGTTCAGGTACCGGCTCACGGTCGACGGGTCCGACGACACCACCGGCGCCGCAACCGGCGCCTTCACCCTCAAGGTGAAGTGACGTAGGAACACCAGCCGGGCCACGGCCGCTCGGTGGTTGAGGAAGGCGCGCAGCGCCTGTCTCGAAACCCCCGCAGCCAACGTCGCTACGTCAGCTGCGGGGGTTGAGACGGTCCTAGCAGAACCAACTCGACCACCGATGAGAGCCGGCCTTCGCATGTCCGTGTCGTTCGCGCCCGCTCGGCGCCGGCTTTCGTCGCACCGGGTTTCGAGACGCGTCGCGCGGTCCCTCACTTCGTTCGGGACTGCGCCGACGCTCCTCAACCTTCGCCGCTAGTCGCGGCCCTCGCGAGCTCGGTCCGCGGCGGCTCGCCCCGCTCGCCGCCCGAAGAACGACCCCTCACCGAGCTGGGTGCCGGAGCAGTAGCCCTTGCCGTCCTGGGCGAGGTTGGAGGCGCACGCGCCGGCGGCGTAGAGGCCGGGTACGACGGAGCCGTCGGGCCGCTGCGCCTCACCGTCGACCGACACCCGGATGCCGCCCAGCGTGAAGCCCGCGTAGAGCGCCTTGCCCAGCCGCAGGTCGAACACCGCCCACGGACCGACGGCCTGCGAGGCCAGCCAGTCGGGGCTCTTGTGGAAGTCCGGGTCCTCGCCGAGAGCGGCGTACTCGTTGTAGCGCGCCAGCGTCTTCTCCAGCGCGCCCTCCGGGAAACCGAGCGCGGTCTCGATCTCGGGGACGGTCTCGTAGCCGTCGATCAACGGCACCAGCGGCATCTTCGGGTACTCGACGTGCTCGCTGTCGATGATCAGGTACGCCGCCGAGTCCGGCTGCTCCATGACGAACTGCGAGGTCCGCGAGTGGTAGGAGTCCTCGGCCACGAACCGCTCGCCCTGCGCGTTCACGATCAGCCCGGTCACCAGCACCGACGGCGGGTAGACCGGCGCGGTGATGAACGGTTCGTCCATGTGCTTGAGCTCCGCGCCGACCGACGCGCCGAGCCGGATGCCGAGGCCGTCGTCGTACGTCGAGCCGAGGGTGAAGAGCTTCGACCCGAGGGCGGGGGTGTGCTCCGCGACCATGTCGGGGTTCATCACGAACCCGCCGGCCGCGACCACGACCGCCGGCGCCGCCACGACTCCGGTCTCCTCGAACGACTTCCACGCGACGCCCGCGACCGCGCCGTCGTCGGAGACCACGAGGTTGGTCACGCCGGTCTCGAAGCGGACCTCGACGCCGGCCTCCTCGACCCGGGTGCGCAGCAGGTCCATCACGATCTTGGTGCCCTCGGTGTCGCCCGGCACCGGCACCTTGTGCCCGCGCGGTGCCGGCACCGCCTGCTCGTTGAAGGGCCACACCTTCTCGTTGCCGGTGAACATCAGCCCCTCGGTGCCGGGCTGGATCACCGCCTTGTCGGGGAAGAAGGAGCGTTCGAACTCGAAGCCCAGCGCCTCGAGCCAGTCGAAGTGCTCGACCGAGCCCTCGCAGTAGGCGCGGATCTTGTCGTGCTCGGGCTCCTTCGAGACCGCGACGAGGTACTTGTACATCTCCTCGACGGAGTCCGCGTGCCCGGTTGCCTGCTGCACGGCCGTCCCGCCGCCGAGGTAGAAGTGGCCACCGGACATCGACGACGTCCCGCCGTGCACGGCCGACTTCTCGAGCAGCAGCACCCGCGCCCCCGCCCGTGCCGCCTCGAGTGCGGCGCACCCGCCCGCGATGCCGAAGCCGACCACGACCACGTCGTACGACGGGGCGTCGGCCCCCGGGTCGGTGAGGACGCTGGCGGGGAGGACGTCGGGGAGGGCGGTGCCGCTGGAGCTCATGCGGCAAATCTAGAACAAGTTTCAGTTCCGTGCGATCCGGGAGCGCCCGACGACCGTCCGGGGGCAGGCCCGCCACCGGTAGACTGCGCTTCCGACGCCGCGAAGCCTGAGGTGACATGACGTTCGACGCCCATCAGCTGGACGTGTTCCTGCTGATCGGCTCGAGCGTCACCCTGGCAGCCGTCCTGGCCGTCCGGGCCTCGACGCGCGCGGGTCTTCCCAGTCTGTTGATCTATCTCTTGATGGGGGTCCTGCTCGGGGAAGCAGGGCTCGGCATCCAGTTCGAGGACGCCGAGCTCGCGCACGCGCTCGGCTTCGGCGCGCTGGTGGTGATCCTGGCCGAGGGCGGTCTGACCACGAGCTGGCGCGAGATTCGTCCGTCGATGCGATTGGGGGTCGCGCTCGCGACCGTCGGCGTGAGCGTGTCGGTGGGGGTCGTCGCCCTCGGGGCGCACTACGTCCTCGGTCTGCCCTGGCAGCTCGCGGTTCTGCTCGGCGCGGTCACCTCGGCCACGGACGCGGCGGCGGTCTTCTCGGTCCTCCGGCTGGTGCCGCTCCCGAAACGGCTGACCGGCGCGCTGGAGGCCGAGTCCGGGCTGAACGACGCACCGGTCGTGGTCCTCGTCGTGCTCGTCTCCTCCGGCGCGGCCGCCGACGACGGCATCCTCGCGATGCTCGCCCTGATCGTCTTCGAGCTCGTGGTCGGCGTCGGCATCGGGTTCGCGGTCGGGTTCGGCGGCGCCTGGGTCATGCGTCGGGCCGCGCTCCCGTCCTCGGGTCTCTACCCGATCGCCGTGCTCTGCCTGACGATCCTCGCGTACGGCGCCGGTGCGGCGATGCACGCGTCCGGGTTCGCCGCCGTGTACGTCGCCGCGCTGATCCTCGGCAACATGGAGCTGCCGCACCGGGCGGCCACGCGGTCCTTCTCGGAGGGCATCGCGTGGATCGCCCAGATCGGGCTGTTCGTCATGCTCGGGCTGTTGCTGTCGCCGTCCCGGCTGACCTGGGAGATCCTGGGATTGGCGGTCCTGGCCGGGCTGATCCTGACCTTCGTCGCCCGCCCGCTCTCGGTCCTGGTCAGCTCGATCTTCCAGCCGATGCCGTGGCGCGACCTGACCTTCATCTCCTGGGCCGGCCTGCGTGGTGCGGTCCCGATCGTCTTCACCACGATCCCGCTGGCCGACGGCATCGACGGGGCGGAGGAGCTCTTCGACATCGTCTTCGTCCTGGTGGTCATCTACACCCTGCTGACCGGGCCGACGCTGCCCACGGTCGCCCGCGTCCTCAAGGTCGCGCGTCGCTCCGAGCCGCGCGGCCTGGAGATGGAGGCCGCGCCCCTCGAACGGGTCGCGGCCGACCTGCTCCAGGTGACGATCAGTCCGGTGTCGCAGATGCACGGCGTCGAGGTGGGCGAGCTGCGGCTGCCCCAGGGCGCGTCGGTGTCGATGGTGGTCCGCGACGGCGAGGCGCTGGTGCCTGAGCGCCGTACCGTCCTCCGCCACGGCGACGACCTCCTGGTGGTGACGCCGCGCAAGCTCCGCGAGAAGACCGAGGAGCGGCTGCGCCAGGTGAGCGAGCACGGTCGGCTCGCGCAGTGGCTCGGCAAGGGCAAGGACTCGACCGGACCCTGACCGGTCAGGCGACCGGCGGGCTGCAGATCTCGCTGTCCTCGGCGGACTTGATGGCGCGGCGGCCCTTCACCAGGTCCTCGAAGTCGTCGCCGACCACGACGACCACGCCGACGCCCGGGGGGTCGCGGCGTTCGATGTCGACGTTCGGGCCGAGTCGGCTCGCCACCAGGAGCACCGCCGGGCTGGCCGGGTCGTCGGTCCAGATCGCCGATCCGCGGATCGGCTGGTCGGGGGTCACGTTGCCGCTGTTGCCCTCGTGGAACCCGCTGTCGGTGAAGAGGGCCATCGTGCGACCGGCCAGCCCCTCGCGGCTGCCGGCGTTGTAGACGCTGACGGTGACGTCCTCGGGGAAGACCTTGGTCCCGGCCGGGACGTCCTCCTGCACGCAGATGGGGGTGTCGACCTTGGCCGGCAGTGGCTTCATGGTGGCGTTCCAGCCCCAGAGGGCGGCGGCGAGGAGCAGCACCCCGAGCACCGCGAGCGTGATCGCGGACCGCACGCCCTGGGTCATCAGCCCTCCAGGGCGTGCACGCGGGCGTGCAGGACGCTGCGCTGCTGGAGCGCGGCCCGGAGCGCGCGGTGCAGCCCGTCCTCGAGGTAGTACTCCCCGTGCCACTCGACGACGTGCGCGAACAGGTCGCCGTAGAACGTCGAGTCCTCGTCGAGCAGGGCGGCGAGCTGGAGCGTGTCCTTGGTCGTCACCAGCTGGTCGAGGCGCAGCTGGCGCGGCGGCACCGCCGCCCAGGCCCGGGAGGAGAGGCCGTGGTCGGGGTACGGCCTCCCGTCACCGACGCGCTTGAAGATCACGCCGCGACTATAACGAGGCCGGCCACCCGTCGGTCTCACACCGAGGGGTGGCCGGCACGGACGGTGCGCGCTACGCCGACCAGCGCACCGCGTCGTCGAAGTAGTCCGCCAGCGCGTGCACCCCGCGCAGGTCGTCGCGCTCGACCATCAACGTGGTGAGCGCCTGTGCGTGCCGCAGCTTGAGCCGGACCCGCTGTTCGCGGATCCGGTCGAGCTCGCGGTCGGGCGTGGTGGGGTTTTCCATCTCGGCCTCCCTGAGTGTGCGCCGCTCGTGATGAAGCGGTCCCTGCCATCAGGGTGCGGGAGCAAGATCGCCGGGAGATTGACCGCTTGTTAACGCTGCGTCAACCCTGAAACTAGAATACGTTCTAGTTTTGTGACGGACATCGACGAGATCAGCCACCTCAAGTACCGCTATCTGCGGACGCTCGACACCAAGCAGTGGGACGAGTTCGCGTCCTGCTTCGTGCCCGACGCGACCGGCGACTACAACGGCCTGCTGTTCCAGGACCGCGACGCCCTGGTGACCTATATGCAGACCAACCTGGGCGAGGGCTTCCTCACCATGCACCAGGTGCACCATCCGGAGATCGCGGTCGACGGCGACACGGCGACCGGCCGGTGGTACCTCCAGGACAAGGTGATCGTCCCCGCCTTCCAGTTCATGCTCGAGGGCGCGGCGTTCTACGACGACCGCTACGTGCGTACGCCGGACGGCTGGCGGGTCGCGCACACCGGCTACCGTCGGACGTTCGAGATCACCTACAACCTGGCGGACCTGCCCGGCCTCAAGGTCAACGGCCCGGGCGAGCACACGCACGTCTAGGGAACAGGCGGCGGTCGACGTCGCTGCTCGATCGACTGTCGTGGGTCGAGTAGCGAGCGCCAGCGAGCGTATCGAGACCTCTGCTTTGTCTCGGTACGCCGGTCGCGACCTCCTTCGTCGTTCGCGCGGCTACTCGACCTGGCGTCCGGGTCCGAGCCTTCGCAGGCTCAGGCTCGGGACGCTCACATCGTGGGTTCCGACCAGGCCATCTGCACGACCTCGACGCCGCGGTCGCGGGTGACCAGGCGACCGCGCCCGGGAGGTGCCGGCTGCGGCTTCTGGTTGCCGAGCAGCGGACCCTCGTCCGGGCTGCCGGAGAGCAGCAGGCCGGGCATGGCCAGGTCGCGCATCGACTGGATGATCGGCTCGTAGAGCGACCGCGACGCGCCGCCCGAGCGCCGGGCGACCACCAGGTGGAGGCCGACGTCGCGGGCCTGCGCGAGCAGCGGCTGGAGGGCCTGCACCGGCGAGCTCTGGGTGGTGGCGACCAGGTCGTAGTCGTCGACGAGCACGAACACCTCGGCGCCGGACCACCACGACCGGTTGCGCAGCTGCTCGGGCGTGACGTCGGGGCCGGGGATGCGGGACTCGAGGTACGACGCGAGGTCGCGGATCGCGGGCTGCGCCTGCGTCGCCGAGGTGAGGTAGTTGACCAGGTAGTCCTCGGGCACCTCACCGAGCAGCGAGCGCCGGTAGTCGACGACCACCAGCTGCGCCTCCTGCGACGAGCGGGTGCGCATGACCTCCTGCGCGTAGGCGCGGAGGACGGCGCTCTTGCCGGACTGCCCGTCGCCGAAGATCAGCAGGTGCGGCTCGGCGTCGACGTCGAGCGCCACGGCGCCGAGGTCCTTCTCGTTGACCGCGACCAGGAGCTGCTTGTCGTCCACGCCGGGCGGGGTCAGCTCGCGGACCTGGGCCAGGTCGATCCGCTCGGGCAGCAGCCGCAGCTTCGGCCCGGAGGGTCCCGTCCAGGCCGCGGAGACCCGCTTGATCAGGTCGTCCACACCGTCGCCGAGGCTCTCGGTGTCGGGGTTGCCGTCGACCCGCGGCACCGCGGCGAGGAAGTGCAGCTTGCTCTGCACCAGGCCGCGGCCGGGCCGGCCGGCCGGCACCAGGGTCGCCACCTTGCGGTCGATCTCCGAGTCCATCGGGTCACCGAGCCGCAGCTCGAGACGGGTGCCGAAGAGATCGCGCATCGACGCCCGGAAGTCGGCCCAGCGGGCGGCGGCGACGACGAGGTGGAGGCCGAACGTCAGGCCGCGGCTCGCGAGCTGCTGGAGCTCGATCTCGAGGTCGTCGAAGTCGGCGCGCAGCGTGCTCCACCCGTCGACGACGAGGAACACGTCGCCGTACCCGTCGTCGGCGCGACCGCTGGCGCGCCGCGACCGGTAGGTCTCGATGGAGTCGATGCCGTTGGCCCGGAAGTAGGCCTCGCGGCGGTCGACGACGCCAGCCACCTCGGCGACGATGCGGCGCACGACGTCGGCCTCGGAGCGGGTGCCGACACCGGCGACGTGCGGCAGCCCGGTGAACGGGGAGAACGTGCCGCCGCCGAAGTCGAGGACGAAGAACTGCGACTCCTGCGGCGTCGTCGTCAGCGACATGCTGGCCACGATCGTGCGCAGCAGCGTGCTCTTGCCGCTGCGCGGTCCGCCGACGACGGCGACGTGGCCGCCGGCGCCACTGAGGTTGACGGTCAGGGTGTCGCGGCGCTGCTCGCGCGGACGGTCCACGGTGCCGAGCGGGACGACGAGCCCGCCGAGGTCGCGCCACTGCGCCGAGATGAGTCCGTCCTCGGTCTCGGCGAGGTCGCCCATCAGGTCGTCGAGGGTGTCCGGTACGTCGAGCGGGGGCAGCCAGACCTGGTGGGCCGCGGGACCGTGGCCGCTCATGTGGCGCACCGCGATGTCGAGCAGCGACTCCTGCTCGCCGGTGCCGGGCTCGGGGGTGACCGGCTCGGGCTCGGGCTCCGGCGGCGCCAGCGTGTGCACCTCGGAGATCGTGAACGGCAGGATCCCGCGCAGGTGCCCGCCCTCGTCGCGACGCGCGCGCATCCGGCCGGACGGCGGGCCGGAGACGTAGGCGGCCTTGAACCGCAGCATCGTCGACTGGTCGGGCTTCAGGAAGCCGAGGCCGGGATCGGCCGGCAGCTCGTACGCGTCCGGGACGCCGAGCACGGTGCGCGACTCGCCGGCGCTGAACGTCCGCAGGCCGACCCGGTAGGAGAGGTGGGACTCGAGGCCGCGCAGCCGGCCCTCCTCGAGACGCTGCGAGGCGAGCAGGAGGTGCAGCCCGAGCGACCGGCCGAGCCGGCCGACCGCGACGAACAGGTCGATGAACTCCGGCTTGGCCGAGAGCATCTCGGAGAACTCGTCGACCACCAGGAAGAGCGACGGCATGGGCGCGAGGTCCTCGCCGCTGACCCGCGCCTTCTCGTAGTCGCGGATCGAGGCGAAGTTGCCCGCCTCGCGCAGCAGCTCCTGGCGGCGCACCATCTCGCCCGACAGGGCGTCCTGCATGCGGTCGACCAGGGTGAGCTCCTGGGCGAGGTTCGTGATGACCGCCGAGACATGGGGCATCTCGGACATGCCCGCGAACGTCGCACCACCCTTGAAGTCGACCAGCACCATGTTCAGCTGCTCAGGGGAGTGGGTGAGCGCGAGCCCGAGCACGAGCGTGCGCAGGAACTCCGACTTGCCGGACCCGGTCGCGCCGATGACCAGACCGTGCGGGCCCATGCCCTGCTGGGCGGACTCCTTGATGTCGAGGTGGATGACCGACCCACCCTCGCCCAGGCCGATCGGCACCCGCAGCCGGTCGCGGGCCGGGCGCGGGCGCCACGCGGTGCCGGGGTCGAAGGAGCGCACGTCGCCGAGCGCCAGCAGCTCCATGAAGTCGGTCGGACCGGTGATCTCGCCGGTGCCGGACTCGACGACGCCGGACGCGATCGTGTGCAGGGGCGTCAGGCGGCGGGCCAGGGCCTCGGCGGTGGCGAGGCTGCACTGGTCGCCGCGCGCGCGGATCGGCTCCTCGCGCAGCCGGAGCGCGAGCACGGGGTGCCGTCCGTCGGCTGCCGGCTCGCCCTCGAACTGGATCCGCAGCCGGGTGGAGTCCTCGAGCTCGTCCCAGCGTGCCGGGAGGTCGAGCAGGGTGACGCCGTGCAGGCCGTCGGGCGGTACGACGTGGTTGCCCGGCGGCAGCTCGCCGCCGTCGATCACGAGCAGGATGTGCGGCGTCGCGGGCCGTTCGTCCGCGCCGAACCGGGGTCGCTCACTGAGGTCGGGCGGCAGCAAGGTGGCGAGGTCGGCGAGCGAGGTCGAGACCATCCGCCTCGGTCCGACGGCATCGGACTGCTGGTGGCTCTGGGCATGGGGGAGCCACTTCACCCAGTCCCACTGCGCGAGGTTCTGCTCGGAGGAGAGCACCGCGACGACGAGCTGGTCGGGCGAGTGGAAGGTCGTGGCCGAGCAGATCAGCGACCGGGCCAGCGAGCGGGCGGGTTCCTCGGGGCCGCAGACCTCGATCCGGTCGAACGCACGCAGGTCGATCGAGGCCGGCAGGTCGGGCTGCAGGCGGTGCACGACGAGCAGCCGGTGCAGCGCGGACGCCGCGGCCGGGTCGACCTGGTCGATCGGCGTGCTCTCCGGTGGCACCAG
The DNA here is from genome assembly GCA_025965275.1 of Nocardioides sp. Classification (GTDB taxonomy): domain Bacteria; phylum Actinomycetota; class Actinomycetes; order Propionibacteriales; family Nocardioidaceae; genus Nocardioides. The sequence continues at coordinate 3,212 of JAOPXG010000248.1, read as the reverse complement.
CTCCAGCGACAGCGGCTGCGCGCAGAGGCCGTACCGCACGTGGAGGAAGTTCGGGTCGGCCGTGGCGTGCTCCCAGACCCGGGACCGCTCGTCGGCGATCGAGGGCAGCGCGGCCGGGTCGGGGTGGTGCCAGGTCAGCGCCCGGCGCTGCTGGTCGGCCGCCTCGCGGGCGACCTTGCGGACGTTGCCGAGGTAGCGGAGGTACTGCGTGCGCGAGCCGGTCACCTGCTGCGCGCGCTGCTTCTTCTGCCGGTCCAGCTGGACGATGATGAAGCCGACCGTGGCGAAGAGGAACATGCCGGCCGCGATCAGCCCGCGACCGCCGTTCGCGCTGCCCATGGTGGCGACGAGCACGATCGAGCCGAGGCTGCCGAGCATCGGGATGGCGTTCATCAGGACGCCGCTGGCGCCCTCGTTCGGCTCGATCTGCGGCGGTGGCTGGAGCACGATCTGGCCCGTCGGCATCTCGGGTTCGTCGAGTCGGCCCCCGCGAAGCGTCGTACTCACCTGGTTGTGCCCTCCCGTTCGGGTCCGCCTGCTGGTAGGCGGACCCTCGCCGAGGGATACCCCGCACGAGCGAGGTTGACGCCTCCTCCGACGGGGGAAGGTGACGTCGTGGCCAACACCTTCGCGACCACGAACAGTCTCGCGGTGACCGTCCACGGTCCGGCCGGCGTCCTCGACCTGGTTGTGCCGACGGCTGCCGCCGCGCTCGACGTGGCCCAGGAGTACGCGCGACAGTCCGGGCTGGACGTCGTGCCTGCGCTCCACACCAGCACCGGTCGGCCGATCGCGGCCGAGGACTCCCTGGCCGATGCCGGCATCGAGACCGGAGGCGTCCTGGTCGCCACGATCGTCGGGGCCCGTCACGCGGCCGCGCCCGGCGGGCGGCACGCCCCGGTCCGGGCCGCCACCGGTCCCGGCGCGCTCTCGGCGCTGTCGTTCTGCGTCGCCGCGGCGGCCGCTGCGCTGGCCGGCTGGTGCGCGGCACGCTCGCCCTCCGGCGACCTGCAGACCGCGACCGTCGCCGTGCTCGCCGGAGCCGGCCTCGTCGGCGCGCTCCCGATCGGCAGGTTCGTGGCGCACCGGGTCGTCACCGCACCGGCGTTCGCTGCGGCCGCGGCGTTCGTCGTCGTCTGGGACCCCGAGCTCGAGCGGCTGCCGATGGTCGTCGGCCTCACCGGCCTGGTCGCGGCGCTGACCGCGGCCGTGGGGCGCGCCCTGGACCGGCGCTCCGAGGAGGCGCTGCGGGTCTGGATCGTCGTCGGCGTCCTGCTCTTCCTGGTCACCGGCCTCGGCGCGCTGGCCGGCGCGCCGGCCCAGCTCTGCTGGTCGCTGCTCCTCGTCGGCGCCATGCTCGCCACGCGGTTCGTCCCCGGCTATGCCGTCGACGTACCCGACCAGTACCTCATCGACCTCGAGCGCCTGGCGGTCAGCGCCTGGTCGGCTCGCGAGCAGCCCAGCGGGAAGCGCGGGCGCTCCGTCGTGCCCCTCGGCGCCATCACCGTCGTCGCCACCCGCGGCACCCGCATCATCACCGCGTCCGGTACGGCGATCCTCGGGGTCGTCGTGGTCGCCGCGCCGATGCTGCTGCTGACCGCGTCCCAGCCGATCGACCTGATCGGCGCACGCTGCCTGGTCGGGTTCGCCGGTGGCGGCCTGCTCCTCGCGGCTCGCAGCTACCGGCACGCAGCGGCCCGGGTGCTGCTGCGCATGGCCGGGCTCGCGTGCTGGGTCGCGCTGCTCGTCGTCCTGCTGCGCGAGGCCGGTGACGACGTCGACTGGTGGCTCGCGATCGGTGCGGTCCTGCTCGGCGTCCTCGTCGTGGTCGTGGCGGTGGCCGTGGGGCGAGGCTGGCGCTCGGCGTGGTGGTCGCGTCGCGCCGAGATCGCCGAGGGCCTGTGCGCCGCCTTCGCCCTCGCCTCGCTGGTCGTGGCGTGCGGCTGGTTTCGCGCGCTGTGGGAGATCGCCAGCCTGTGGGAACTGAGCTCCTGAGGTTTAGTGCGATAGGTCACGGGTAATCGACTGCTGTCCGGCTCGGGCCGACACCGACCCGGATCGCCGAACCACACCTAGGAGAGATCTCGAGCGGCGACGCCGCCACGGGGGAAGGAGTTGGCGACATGTCGCAAGGCGCACAGGAGATGGGACAGGGCGAGCGGACACTGACCCGTGCCGCAGGCCTCGTTGCCGATGCCAAGCAGGACTTCGACGGACTCAGCAAGTCGCTGGAGGGCAAGATCGCCGGCCTCCAGGGCAAGTGGGCCGGCCAGGGTGGGCAGGCGTTCTTCAGCCTCCACCAGGCCTGGACCGAGAAGCAGCGTGTCATCACGAACGCGCTCAACGAGTTCGAGGCATCGCTGACGTCCACCGAGAAGGACAACATCAACACCGACGAGACCCAGTCGTCCAACTACAACCGCTACGCCGGCCGTCTCGGCTGACACGGGAAGACAGAGGAGTGACAGAGATGAGTCTCGACGGACTTCGCGTCAACCACGCCGGCCTCGACACCGCAGCCGAGGACCTCGGCATGGCGGTCAAGGCGATCGATGATCGGCTCAACCGCCTCGAGGGGGAGCTTGCTCCGCTCCGCAGCGACTGGACCGGTAACGCGCAGAACGCCTACCAGGTCGCCAAGGCCAAGTGGGACGGCGCCATGCAGGACATGAAGACCCTGCTCCAGGACACCAGCAACACCGTGCACCAGTCGAACGCCGAGTACAAGGCCGCCGACCAGCGCGGCGCTTCTTCGTTCGACATCTGAGCACCACCGTTCAGAGGGGTCGACGCGCTTTCCGCGTCGGCCCCTTTTGGGCGGCCTGTAGTTCTGGCGAGTGATACCGGGGAGGGACGATGAGCCAGGCGCCTGTCAGCACGTCCGGACTGGTGCGGGTGACCGTCGCGTCCGGCACGCGTCGCGTCGACCTGGTCCTGCCCGGCGCCGTCCCGGTCGCCGAGCTGGTGCCCGAGCTCGCCCGCAGCGTCGGGCTGCTCGACGCCACCACCGTCTACGGCGGCTACCGCCTGGTGACCGCCGAGGGCCGTGAGCTCGCGACCGACGCGGGCCTGATCATCCAGGGCATCGAGGACGGTGGCCTGATCACCGTCGCCGCGGGCGTGGACGACGCACCGCCCCGGGTCTACGACGACGTGGTCGAGGCGATGACCGACGTGGTCGAGCACGACCTCAAGCCCTGGGAGCCCGCCTC
>JAOPXG010000246.1 GCA_025965275.1 Nocardioides sp. | reverse complement strand
GTCGCGGGGCGCTCGGGCGCGTCCGCGGACGGCGCGCTCTCGGAGCTGTAGGCAACGCCCTGCTCGTCAGTCTCGTAGGTCTCTTCGACCTCGGTGGTGTCAGCCACGATGTTCCTCACTCAGAATTTTCTCGGTCGCGATCAGATGGATTACTGGGAGATCTGCTTGATCTCGAACGGCGTGGCCTGCTGGGCCTGGTGCGGGTGGTTCGGCCCGGAGTAGACCTTCAGCTTCTTCAGCATCTGACGGCCGAGGCGGTTCTTGGGGAGCATGCCCCAGACGGCCTTCTCGATCGCCTTGCGGGCGTCCTTCTCGAGAAGCTCGCCGATGGGCGTGGCCGAGAGGCCGCCCGGGTAACCCGAGTGGCGGTAGGCCATCTTCGTGGTCTTCTTGGTGCCCGAGAGGGACACCTTCTCCGCGTTGACGATGATGACGAAGTCACCGGTGTCGACGTGGGGGGCGAAGATCGCCTTGTGCTTGCCGCGCAGGAGGTTGGCGGTCTGGACGGCGAGCCGGCCGAGCACGATGTCGGTGGCGTCGATGACGAGCCACTCACGCGTGATGTCGCCGGGCTTGGGACTGTACGTGCGCACGGTTGTACTACCTGTCCTCGTTCGTCGTGCCCGGACGGACGTTTCCGACCGGGTGGTGGAGCCGCGCCTTCTGACGAACACTGCCCGGCTCGCCCTGTCGTGCGACGAGGGCCGGGTCTGCATCCGCTCCCCGTGGCACGTGGAACGAACGCGGCAGGAGGCGCGACTGACAAGAGTACGGGGCGCCTCGTACGCAGGTCAAAAGCCGGAGCGGCCACCATCTCCGCACTGGGTTTCGAGACGCGTCGCGGTCTCCCGCGCTGACGCGCGTGCCCCGCCGACGCTCCTCAACCTCCTCGGCCTGAGTTCCCTCCTCGCAGGCTCGGAGTGAACGGTCCTCGGACACCGGGTTCGCACGGCTTCACACCGCCGACTAAGTTGAGCGGGTGACTGATTCTCTCACCGTCCGTGACTACCGCACCGGACAGGAGTACGACGTCCCGATCCTCGACGGCACCATCAAGGCCGCGGATCTGGGCAAGATCAAGGCCGGAGAGGACGCGCCGGGCCTGGCCGTCTACGACCCGGGCTTCGTCAACACGGCGTCCTGCCGCAGCTCCGTCACCTTCATCGACGGCGACAAGGGCATCCTCGAGTACCGCGGGTACCCGATCGAGCAGCTGGCCGAGAAGTCCAGCTTCCTCGAGGTCGCCTACCTGCTCATCAACGGCGCGCTGCCGACCAAGGACGAGTACGAGGCGTGGGTCCACGAGATCACGTACCACACGTTCGTCCACGAGAACGTCAAGTCGTTCATGCAGGGCTTCCGCTACGACGCGCACCCGATGGGGATGCTGATGGCGTCGGTGGGAGCCCTGTCGACGTTCTACCCCGACGCCCGCAACATCAGCGACGCCGACAACCGGCACATGCAGATCGTGCGGATGATCGCGAAGATGCCGACCCTGGGTGCCTGGGCGTTCCGCCACGCGCAGGGCAAGCCGTACGTCTACCCGGACAACGACCTCGGCTACACGGCGAACTTCCTGTCGATGCTCTTCAAGATGAGCGAGTCGAAGTTCGAGGCCGACGAGCGCCTGGTCAAGGCCCTCGACGTGCTGTTCATCCTGCACGCCGACCACGAGCAGAACTGCTCGACCAACGCGGTCCGCTCGGTCGGCTCCTCGCAGGTCGACCCGTACTCCGCGGTCGCGGCCGGTGTCGGCGCCCTCTACGGCCCGCTGCACGGCGGCGCCAACGAGGCGGTGCTGCGGATGCTGCGGCGCATCGGCACCAAGGAGAACATCCCCGCCTTCATCGAGGGCGTGAAGAACGGCAACGAGAAGCTGATGGGCTTCGGTCACCGTGTCTACAAGAACTTCGACCCACGCGCGACGATCATCAAGAAGGCCTGCGACGACGTCTTCGAGGTCACCGGGGTCAACCCGCTCCTCGAGATCGCCAAGGAGCTGGAGAAGATCGCGCTCGAGGACGAGTACTTCATCAAGCGCAAGCTCTACCCGAACGTCGACTTCTACTCCGGCCTGATCTACGAGGCCTTCCAGTTCCCGCCGGAGATGTTCACGGTCCTCTTCGCGATCGGCCGCACCCCGGGCTGGCTGGCCCAGTGGTCCGAGCTGGTCCAGGACAAGGAGCAGAAGATCGCGCGTCCGAAGCAGATCTACACCGGCGCCCGGACCCTCGAGTTTGTGCCCGCTTCCGAGCGCTGGCGGTGAGCGGAGCTCACCCCCAGCGCTCGGAAGGCCACGGGCCAGGTCGAGCAGCGGCACGGCCGAGCCTGCGAGGCCGTGACCCGCGTGTCGAGACCGAGTAGATGACGAGCAACATCGAGGGCGTCGTCTTCGACCTCGGCAACGTGCTGATCGACTGGGACCCGTCCGCCGCGATCGCGGCGGGCGTGGGCCCGGACGAGGCGCGCCGCTTCCTCGACGCCGACGACTTCGACTTCATGGCGTGGAACCACGGCCCCGACTCGGGCGGGTCGTGGGACGAGGCCGAGGCCGCCGTACGGCGCACGCACCCGCACTGGGTCGAGCACGCACTGGCGTACCGGGCCAACTTCGCGGCGTCGCTGCTCGGTGAGGTCCCCGGAGTGGTCGACGTCGTGCGCGACCTGCACGAGCAGGGCGTGCCGCTGGTCGGGCTGACCAACTGGTCCGACGAGCTCTACCCGCACGCCCCCAGGCTCTTCCCGTTCCTCGAGATCCTCGACGACGTCGTGGTCTCCGGCACGGTCGGGGCCGCGAAGCCCGACCGCCGCGCCTACGAGATCGCCGCCGCGCGGCTCGACCTGCCGTTCGAGCGGCTCGCCTTCGTCGACGACAAGCAGCTCAATGTCGACGCCGCCGCCGCGCTCGGGATGACCGCGATCCGCTTCACCGACGCGGCCGCGCTGCGCACCGAGCTGCGCAGCCGCGGCCTCCCGGTCTGATCAGCGAACGACACTCACCGTCCGGGTCGTCGTCCTGCCGCGGGTCGGGTCGACCCTGACGGTGACCTGGTCGAGCGCGCCGAGCTGGCGCCTGCCGGCCGCGGTGAGCCTGAGGCTCGCGGTCGCCGCCCGGCCCGGCTTGAGGGTGACCGAGCCCTGGGCCAGGACGGTGCCGTTCGACCGCACGGTCAGGGCGCCCGTGCCGGGCATCGACGAGACGACCCGCATCGAGAACGCCGAGGCCGTGGCCCGGCCGCTGCCGACCAGGCCGGTCGTCGACGAGCCCGGCTGGACCGTGATCGACGCGACCGAGGAGTTGTTCGCGCCGTTGGCGTCGGCCGACACCGACGTCACCGTAGCGGTGTTGTCGACCACGACCGGGTCGGTCGTGCCCATCTCCTCCGACGTGGTGCGATCGTGCAGACAGAGCAGGTCGACGGTCGCGGTCTTCGGCGTCCCGCTGTCGTTGTAGAGGCGGAACGCGCGCTCCTTGAGCCGCGGGTCGTTGCCGAAGTGGGAGACGCCCGGCGGGACGTCCCACGTCGCCACGACGCCCTTGGCGTCGTCGGGGCAGATCACCTGGAACTCGTCGCCCTCCTTGGCCGTGCTGCCCGAGACCGTGACGGTCTTGACCACGTGGGTGAACCGCAGGTCGTGGGTGTGGCCGTAGACCGCACCGACCGTGGTCCGCAGGCAGCGGACACTGAAGGTCGCGGTGGTCGGCGACGTCACGTCGAGCGTGAACGTCCAGTCCCGCGGGTGGTCGACCTTGTCGTACGACGAGGCGGCCAGCGTGGCTGCCCCGCCCGAGAGCGCGTAGCCGGGCACGATCGGGATGGTGCCGGTCGGGCAGGTCAGCGTGATGTTCGATCGCCCGCTCCCGTAGGCCTGCGTGGAGCTGACCGGGGTGGCGTCCGCCGAGAGCGGGTGCCGGTGGCTGTCGTTGTAGCCGGTCTGGCGCTCCGCGGCCTCCGTGAAGGCGGGCAGGCAGACGATGAAGCCCTTGGCCTGGGCGTTGCCGGTGGCGCCGTCCTGGACCACGGCCTCCCAGGTTCCGAGACCGGTGGTCCGCGAGCTGAGCACGTGGATGTCCTTCAACGTGCCGGTGCCCTGGTCGACCTGGTCGATGCGGATCGAGCCGTCGCTGACGATGTCGCCGGCGTTGCAGGAGATCGAGACGCTCTTGATCTGGCCGGACACGAGGCTGACCTGCTGCTCCACCTTGTACGGCGTGAGCCAGTGGTTGGCCGACGGGTGCGTGGGCGAGCCGGCACCCGCGACGGGGTTGGCGACGACCTTGATCCACAGGTTGACGACCGCTCCGACCGCCACGTCACCGATCGAGCAGGCGACGACGCCGGCGGACTGGGTGCACGGCGAGCTCGCGGAGTCGAAGGTGACGCCGGCGGGCAGGACGTCCTTGACGACGACGCCGGTCGCCGTGGACAGACCGACGTTCTCGACCTTGAGGTTGTAGGTGACGAAGTCGCCGCCGTGCGGGCTGGTCACCGACGCGGTCTTGGTGATCTTGACGTCCGACGGGCCGGACGGCGGACCGGTCGGCGGCAGGCACGGGGACTCCGGGAAGTCGTTCGGGTGCGTCTCGACGCCCGAGGTGAAGGACTTCGCGATCATCTGGCCGATGGTGTGCGCGGGACCGGCGACCGTGACCGCGGCGTTGGGCGCGAGCACCGAGCCTCCGAAGGCGCCGCCGGTCCGCAGGCTGAGGCTGGAGGCGTTGGGCAGGTTCCAGATCACGCCCTTGAAGGCGGACTTGTTGCCGTCGGCGGTCTGCTGGGCGTTGCCGCTGACCATGACCCACAGGTCGTTGCCGGTGATCGACACGGCGCCCGCGTCGAGCACGTTGATGATGGAGACCGCGCTGGCCGGGACGGCGTAGACGATGCGCTTGCCGGCAGCCAGCTGGGTGGCGGTCATCGAGAACACGTTGAGCTGGGGGTCGGTGCCGGTGAGGATCCAGGCGGGCTGGCTGCCGCTGACGACACCGGCCGTGACGGTGCCGGTGGAGGTCGCGCCGCCCCAGGTGGTCGACGTGGACCGCAGGTTGGCGAACGACGTCGCGAAGTTCAGCGGGTTGCTGCCCAGCTCGGAGCCGCCGCCGTTGAAGTTGACCTTGCCCGGGGCGTAGTCACCCAGGTAGGAGCTGCCCCGCTGGAGGTTGAAGGATCCCGACGTACCGGCGACGACGAGCGTCGGCGTGTTCGTGGGCGTCCCGGCCGGGAGGCTGCTGCCGACCGGCATGTTGTTGCCGCCCGGGTTGAGGTTGCCGCCGTACGCCACGGAGCCCTCGGACTCCGAGGTGCGGGTGCCGTTGCCCTCGACGAACTCGGTCCACCCGGTGGCGCTCCCGAGCGGCTGGTTGGCGACGACGCAGGCCGACGTGGTCGCGTCGGCACGGCCGTCGAGCGGCGCGACGAGGGCGACCAGCCCGGCTGCAGCAGCGGCGGTGACGGCGATCGAGATGCGGATGGCGCGCGGCGCGCGCAGGAAACCAGACGTGCTCATGGTGTCTACCCCCCAGTAGGTCACACCGACGGTGCCACGAAACCAGGGCGGGGGGTGTCCGAACGACGAAACCGGGACGCGGCGGACTGGACCGGGCCTGCGGTCACACGACCGAGCGGTCGCGGCCCTCCCAGTACGGCGCCCGCAGCTCGCGCTTGAGGATCTTGCCGGTGGGGTTGCGGGGCAGCGCGTCGACGATGTCGACCGACCGCGGGCACTTGAAGTGCGCGAGGTGCTCGCGGCAGTAGGCGATCAGCTCGTCCTCGGCGGCCTGGGTGCCCGGCGTCAGCGACACGACGGCCTTCACCGTCTCGCCCCACCGGTCGTCCGGGACGCCGATGATCGCGACCTCCATGACCGCGGGGTGCTCGGCCAGGACCCGCTCGATCTCGGGCGAGTAGATGTTCTCCCCGCCGCTGATGATCATGTCCTTGAGCCGGTCCTCGACGTAGACGAAGCCCGCGGCGTCCTGCCGGCCCATGTCGCCGGTGCGGAACCAGCCGTCCGCGGTGATCACGGCCGCCGTCTCCTCCGCCTTGCCGAGGAACCCCTTCATCAGCTGCGGCGTGCGCAGCCAGATCTCGCCGTGCTCTCCTGCCGGCACGTCCTCGAGCGTGCCCGGGTCGACGACCCGGACCTCCATCTCGTCGATCGGCTGGCCGGCGGAGACCAGCCGCTCGGGGTGGTCGGGGTCGCGGTGCGCCTCGGGCAGCAGGTGGGTGGCCACGCCGGCGACCTCGGTGAGCCCGTAGACCTGGATGAAGTCGGTGTCGGGCCAGGCCTCCATCGCCGCGCGCAGCAGCGGGAGGGGCATCGGCGACGCGCCGTACGTGTAGGTCTTGAGCGCACCGAAGAGCTTCACGGCTTCGGGCCCGGACCGGAGGACCTGCGCGAGCACCGCGGGCACCAGGAAGGTCCGGGTGGCGCCGCCGAGGATCGCGCCGGCGAGCGAGGCGCCGTCGGGCTCGCGGGTCATGATGCTCGGGTAGCCGTCGTGGATCCCGAAGAGGACGTACGACGAGCCACCCACGTGGAAGAGCGGCATCGACACCATGCTCTTGTCGCCGGGCTCGAACGCCCAGCCACCGTGGGCGTTCAGGGTGTGCTTGACCATGTTGGTGTGGGTCAGCATCACGCCCTTGGGCCGGCCTGTGGTGCCGGAGGAGTACATCACCAGGCACACGTCGTCGGGGTCGACGTCGCCGGGTCGAGCGGTCGGCGTCGCGGCCGCCAGCCAGGCCTCGTACTCGTCGCCGTCGGCACCGTCGGGCGTCACCTCGATCACCCGCTCGACCTTCGTGAGCCGGTCGCGGATCTTGTCGATGACGGGCACCAGCTCGCTCCCGACGACGAGCACCCGGGCGCCGGAGTCGTTGACCGCGTAGTCGATCTCGTCGCCGGCCGAGCGCCAGTTGATGATCGCGTTCGCGGCGCCGAGGGAGCCCGCCGCGAGGGAGATCTCGACGCAGGCCGGGTGGTTCTTGTCGAGGAAGGACACGACGTCGCCGCGCCCGATCCCCAGCTCCTGCAGGCCGCCCGCGGCCCGGCGTACCCGCTCGTCCCACTGCGCCCACGTCCAGGTGCGGCCGAGGTAGGTCATCGCTTCCCCGTCGGGAGTGGTCACCGCCCAGTGGGCGATCCGGTCGTCGACGAAGCGGGGCTCGGGTGCCGTCGTGTGGCCAGTCATGGGGAGAGTGTGACGGAGGGCACATCACCTGTCAGGTGGTGCGCTCCAGGTGTCGGACGTCCGGGGAGAGCAGGGACACCAGCGCGGAGCCGCCCATCACGCAGCCGACGACCACCAGCCAGGTATCGAAGCCGACGAGCCCGGCGACCGGACCGGTGAGCGCCAGGCCGAGCGGCCGGGCCACGAACGAGCCGACCAGGTCGAAGGAGTACACGCGGGCGAGCTTGTCGTCGGCGACGTTCTCCTGGATCGACGTCTCCCACTGGACGCTGAAGACCTGGAGCCCGAGGCCGTGCAGGAAGGCGCCGACCAGGATGGGCAGGAGGTGGTCGCTGAGCGCCATCGACAGCGGGAAGGCCGCCGTGAGCGTCAGCAGCGCCGTCCCGGCGAACAGGCCGCGGCGGGGTCGCCAGCGCAGGCAGAGCAACCCGCCCACGACGAAGCCCGCCATCAGGGTCGCCAGGGCGAAGCCCCAGGCGGAGCGGCCGAACTCGTCGCCCACGACGATCGGCCCGAGCACGCCCTGCGCACCACCGAAGAACAGGTGATAGAGCAGCGCCTGACCGATGAGCAGCCACAGCCAGGTGTGTCGCATCACCTCCTGGAAGCCCTCGCCGAGGTCGGCGAGGAACGACGCCCGGACGCCGTCGGGGCGGGTGTGCGGCACGTCGAGCCGCGAGAAGCAGAACGCCGCGACCGCGAACGTCGCCGCGTCGACCGAGATCGCCCAGCCGGAGCCGACCACCGCGACCAGGACCCCGCCGACGGCGAACCCGACGACCGCGGCGCCCGTCTGCAGGAGCGCACGGAGCGACACCGCGGAGCCCAGGATCTCGGGCGGGACCGTCATCCGGGTCATCGCCGACGACGACGGGCTGCTCAGGGCACCGAGGCACCCGTTGAGTGCGCCGAAGGCGGCCAGCACCGAGATGGTGGCCCACCCGCCGATCAGCAGCGCCGCGACACTCGCCTGGGTGAGGACGCACGCGGCCGCCGACCCCTGCATCATCAGCTGCCGCGGGACGCGGTCGCCGAGTACGCCACCGAAGAGCAGGGTGACCACCTCGGCGAGCGCGAACGCGGCGATGACGAGGCCCAGGTCGGCGGCCGATCCGCCGAGGTCGAGCACGGCGAACGCCAACGCGATCGGCGTGATCGTGTTGCCGAGACCCGTGGTCGTCGTGCCGGCCACCAGCAGGCGGAAGTTCCGATGGCGCAGCGGCCCCGAGCGGTCGCTGATCGTCGGAGCGTCGGCCACGGTCACCGCGGCAATGTAGTTCGCTAGCGAACTGTTCGCCACGCGAACCCGTCCGACCTCGCGGCGCACCTCGGATCACGGCCGAGGACGACCAGGCCTGAGACGACCCGTACTTCTTCGTCGCCCCCCAGCGAGGTCTCAGGGTCGTCACAGGCAGCCCGACCATGGTGGTGGGCATGAACGACCAGCCCACGACGCCCCCGTCAGGCCCCCAGAACCCGTACTTCTCGTACCCCGGCCCCCAGGGGCCGCCGCCGGAGGGACCGCCGGCCGCGGGCACGACCATGACGGCGCCGCTGCCCGTCCAGCGTCGTCCCCGTCGTGCCGGTCTCGCCGCCGCGGTCCTCGCGACCGCGGTGGTGGTGGGAGGAGCCGCGGGTGTCGGCGGCGCTGCCGCCTGGAGCGCGTTCGACGACAGCTCAGGGTCGAACGCCGGCAGCCCCGACACCCGCGCGACCTCCCAGGTCGTGGACACCCCCGACTCCCCCGCCGCCGACGGCTCGGTCGAGGCGGTCGCCGCGAAGGTGCTGCCCTCGGTCGTGAAGATCAACGTCTCCGGCGCCCAGGGTGCGGGCTCCGGCTCGGGCATCATCCTCAGCTCGGACGGCGAGATCCTCACCAACAACCACGTGGCCGAGATCGCGGGCGACGGCGGCACGATGAGCGTCTCGTTCAACGACGGCTCGACGGCCAAGGCCGAGATCCTCGGCACCGATCCGCTGACCGACACCGCGGTGATCAAGGCCGAGGGCGTCTCCGGGCTCACCCCCGCCACGATCGGCAAGTCGTCCGACCTCAAGGTCGGCGAGAGCGTCGTCGCGATCGGCTCGCCGTTCGGCCTCGACTCCACGGTCACCAGCGGCATCGTCAGCGCGCTGAACCGGCCGGTCGACGTCGGCTCCGACGGCGCGGGCAACAGCACGACGTACCCCGCCATCCAGACCGACGCCGCGATCAACCCCGGCAACAGCGGCGGTGCGCTCGTCGACCTCGACGGCAA
>JAOPXG010000227.1 GCA_025965275.1 Nocardioides sp. | reverse complement strand
CGTGGGCCACTACTCCTCGGGCATGTTCGCCCGGCTCGGCTTCGCGGTCGCGATCCACGTCGACTCCGACATCTTCCTGGCCGACGAGGTGCTCGCGGTGGGGGACAAGCCCTTCAAGCAGAAGTGCTTGGCGAAGATGCAGGAGATCCGCGACGGCGGACGCACCCTGTTCTACGTCAGCCACGCGGCCGGCTCGGTGCGCAAGATGTGCGACCGGGTGATCGTGCTCGAAAAGGGCCGGCTCGCCTTCGACGGCGGCGTCGACGAGGGCATCAAGTACGTGAAGTACGACGACCCGAAGGACACCGAGGAAGAGCACGACCTCTCCGACGAGGACCTCGGCGCTGATATCTGAGCGGAGCTCAGATAGGAGCCGAGTCGGCGGTAGTTTGCCGGCGGAGCGAAGCGGGGGAGGCGGACTAGCGCCGACTCGGCGAGCGTCCCGTGGTGTGCAGGCGTCGGCGTACGCCGACGTGCGCGGGTTGGTCTGAGACCTCGACCTGGATGAACCCACCTGGGAGCACGCACGACGCCACGGGGATCTCACCGGGTCTCGACTGCTCCGTCGCGACCTCGCGAGCTCCGCGGTCGGAGCGTAGGCCCTGGGCGTCTCGCCGGGTCTCGACTGCTCCGTCGCGACCTCGCCAGCTCGGTCGCGGTCGCGCTCGACCTGGCTGCTGCATCTCGGACCTCGCGAGCTCGGTCCGAGGCAGCGCAAAACTACACGCGTGAAGTTTCTTGACAAATCTCGAATTCATCGGCGTGTCGAGTGGAAATTACACCTTTGTAGTTACTCACGAACTCTTCCGGACCTCCTGTGACGCATGTGAAAGTTGCGTCGCGTGTGAACTTCCCCGCACACATGGAGTAGCCCGATGCCCCCCAGCAAGATCCGTTTCGTCACGGCCTGTCAGCAGCTGCTGGCGCTCGGTGTCGTGCTCGCTGCGCTGACCCCCGCGGCCAGCGTCGTCAGCCTCGACGTCGTCCGCGAGACCCCCCGCGACAGCGCGCTCGGCAGCACCACGATCGAGGGCGACCTCTCGGCGTACACCCGGGCCAGCGCCCGCCCGTCCACGGTGCCGACCGAGGTCGTGGACCCGAAGGTCACGGAGTACTCCCTGACCGCCGCCCCGGGTGCCCGGGGCCGCACGCAGCTCGCCGTGCTCGACACCCCGTCGCTCCGCGGCAAGGTGGGCGCCCTGCCCGGCCCGGACGCCGTGACCAGCATCCCCGAGGCCGTCGTCGGGTACGGCGCGGTCGGCGTCACCTGGCAGCACGGCGTGACGGTCCCCGAGGACGACATCAGCCTCCAGGTGCGCACCCGCACCGGCGACGAGTGGTCCGCGTGGATGGACCTCGAGTACCACGACGACCACGGTCCCGACCCGGGCAGCGACGAGGCGAAGCACGCCCGCCCCGGCACCGACGCGCTGCTCGTCGGCGACGTCGACCAGGTGCAGGTGCAGGCCGACACGACGTCGGGCACCACCCTTCCGCCGGACATGAAGCTCGCCGTCATCGACCCGGGCAAGGCCGCGCGGTCGGCGGTCGAGAAGCCCGCCCTCGACACCACGACGATGGACGGGTCGCCCGGCGACGCCACCGGGACCGGCGCCGGCGCGCCCACCACGCTGACCGGCGACACCCTGGCCACCGACGAGGGCGAGGGCACCGACGGCTCGGACCAGATCGACCTGCAGGCCGCGACCTTCACGCCCAAGCCGCAGATCTACTCCCGCGCCCAGTGGGGCGCCGACGAGAGCATGCGCGACAAGAGCTCGCTGCACTACTACGAGGTGCACGCCGGCTTCGTCCACCACACGGTCAACGCCAACGACTACACACGCGCCGAGGTGCCGGCCATCCTGCGCAGCATCTACGCCTACCACACGCAGTCCCGCGGCTGGTCCGACATCGGCTACAACTTCCTCGTCGACCGGTTCGGCCGGATCTGGGAGGGCCGGTACGGCGGGATCGACCGACCCGTCGTCGGCGCCCACACGCTGAACTACAACGACTACTCGTTCGCGATGTCGGCGATCGGCAACTACGACATCAAGCAGCCGTCGCAGGCGATGGTCCAGGCGTACGGCGCCCTCTTCGCCTGGAAGCTCTCGCTGCACGGGGTGGACGCGTCCTCGCCGAAGCAGTGGGTCGGCTCGAAGTACTTCCAGGCCATCAACGGGCACCGCGACGCCGCGTCGACCGCGTGCCCGGGCAAGTACCTCTACGCGAAGATCCCCGAGATCCGCACCCTCGCCGCCGAGGCGCAGCGCGGCTGGTCGGGCCGCGAGCTCGAGTCCAACCTCGCCTCGACGCCGCATCCCGACCTGATCGTGCGTCGGGCCAGTGACGGCCAGGGCTTCGTGATCCCGACGGCCGGGCTGACGAGCTTCGGCAGCGGCGTCACCGCTGCCTCCGGCCTCACCTCCGACCAGACGGTCGTGGCGTCACCCGACCTGACCGGCGACGGGGTCGGCGACCTCCTGGTGCGCTCCGGCGACGGCACGACGCAGGTGCGACCCGGCAGCGGCACCGGCACCTTCGGGGACGCGGTCAAGCAGACCAAGGCGTTCGCCGGCCACGACCTGGTGACGCCCGTCGGCGACCTGAACGGCGACGGCAAGAACGACGTGGTGGCCCGCGTGCCCGAGTCCGGGCGCCTGGACGCCTACCTCGGCCGCGGCACCGGGGCCTTCAAGATCAAGCACCTCGGCCCGGTCTGGGGCGACTACACCCAGCTCATCGGCGCCGGCGACGTGAACGGCGACGGCCGCCCCGACGTGCTGGCCCGCGACAAGGCCGGTGCCCTCTGGCTGCACCCCGGCGCCAAGAGCACCGGGTTCCGCGCCCGGGTCGCGGTGCCCGGCGCCTGGCAGCGCTACTCCTCGATCAGCGGGTACGGCGACTTCGACGGCGACGGTCACCCGGACCTGTTCGCCCGCGACTCCGAGACCGGCAACGGGTTCGTCATCCCGTCCCACGGCGACGGCACGTTCGGCCACCCCCTCGGGCCGGTCGCCCGGGTGACCGGGGTCGGCACCATGGCCGGTGCGGCCCAGCTCCTCGGGGACGGGACGCCGGACCTGGTCGCCCGCAGCGGTCAGCGGCTCGTGGTCTTCGTCAACAACGGCACCACCGAGACGGGCCGGCCGATCGCGACCGGCGCCGACCTGTCCAACGCCAACCTGGTGCTGAACGCGGGCGACTGGAACCGCGACGGCTTCGGCGACATCATCAACCGCAACAAGAACAACGGCTCCCTCTACGTCCGCCTCGGCGACGGCACCGGACACTTCGCGTCGCCGAAGAAGATCGGTGTCGGCTTCGGGGGTGTCCAGCTGCTCGCCGCGGTGGGCGACATGACCGGCGACGGCTTCCCGGACCTGATGGGGCAGCCGAAGGGCGCCGCGATCCGGATCTACCCGGGCAACGGCACCAACGGCCTGAAGGCGAGCTACGTCGCGCACGGCGCGATCGACGCCGGACGCCAGGTGGCGGTCGGCCGCTGGGACGGCGACGGATCCCCGGACTCGCTGTTCCGTAACGGCAACAAGCTCACCCTCTTCCCGGGCAACGGCCCGGGTGGGCTGACCAGCCCGAAGCCGCTCGGCCTGAACCTGGCGCCGTACGACTGGGTGATCGGGGTCAGCGACGTCAGCCTGACCGGCCACGCCGACGTGATCCTCCGGGAGAAGGCCACGGGTTACCTGTGGCTGGTCCAGGGCACGGCGTCCGGCTTCAAGACCCGGAGGTTCCTCGCGGAAGGGATGGGCGACTACGACCTGGCCGGATAGGTCCGGCCGGACAGACCTGGCTGGTTGACCTGCGATCAAGGGAAGCGGGCCGTCGCGCGCTCGGCGACGTACGTCGCGTCGAGGCGCTCCGGTCCGGCGTGGGTGACCAGGACCAGCGAGCCGCCGCACGCGAGCGGCTCGGTGAAGGTGGCGATACCTGGTGGGGAAGCCGGGTTCGCCTCCGAGAGGAGACGGCCGCCGTCGGTGAGGAGACTCCCGGCGGCGGCCGTTCTCCACAGCTCGCCCTGGGTCACGCCGGGGTACGCCGGATCCTCGGGGGTCGGCGGGTCCCAGGGCGTGAACGCGTCCGGCTGGCCCCAGATCTCGATGCCGACGTCGTGGACCTCGGGCGGCAGCGCCTCGGCGAACCGCACGCCGAGGGGCAGCAGCGAGCAGGCCAGCACCGGGAGGTCGCCGGCGTACGCCGCCCACCGCTCGAGCGACCCGGGCCCGCACACGACCGCGTCCGGCTCCCCGTGGTCGGGGCCGGTGACCACCAGCCCGGCGGTCCACGCGGCGCCCAGGAACACCGGTCCCAGCCAGTGGATCGGCAGGTCGACGCACAGTGACTGGCCGCGCTCGAGGTCGTGCTCCTCGACCAGGAGGGACGCCGCCTTCGCGACCCAGTTCGCGTACGTCGTGACCGACAGCTCGACCCGCTCACCGGTCGCGTCGTCGTAGAACGTGATCAGCGGTCGGGAGGAGTCGGTCCGCAGCTGGCGCGCCAACACGTCGGCGAAGATCGTCACCCCTGAAGGGTATGGCGCCCCGTCCCCGGCCTACTGCGCGCCGCCCGGCACGCACGCTGGTTGCGTTGCCGTCGCTCGACGGGCGCCCAGCCTGCCTTCACTCCGGCGCCCTGCCTTCGCACGCGCCGAACGACGCTCGCAACGGCCCCGGACGGGGCGCCACACCCTAGGCTGCCACCATGTCCGCCATCGACCACTTCTGGGCCGTGATCCCGGCCGGCGGAGCAGGCACGCGACTGTGGCCGCTGTCGCGCTCGTCGGCCCCGAAGTTCCTCCACGACCTCACCGGGGACGGGCGCACGCTGCTGCAGTCCACCCACGACCGGCTCGCGCCGCTGGCCGACGGCCGCTTCGTCGTCGTCACCGGCGCCGCGCACCGGCCGGCCGTCGTCGAGCAGCTGCCCGACCTCGAGGCCGACGCCGTCCTGGCCGAGCCGTCCCCGCGGGACTCGATGGCCGCGATCGGCCTCGCGGCGGCCCTCCTGGAGCGCCGGGACCCCCAGGCGGTGATGGGGTCCTTCCCCGCCGACCACGTGATCGCCGACCCCGACGTCTTCGCGGACTGCGTGCGCGTCGCGGTCGACGTCGCCCGCGACGACTGGCTGGTGACCCTGGGCATCGAGCCGGCGTTCCCCTCGTCGGCGTTCGGCTACGTCCACCTCGGCGACGAGTTGCCCGGTCACGCCGGCGCGACCGCCGTCCGCGAGTTCGTCGAGAAGCCGTCGGTGCGCACCGCGGCCGAGTACATCGCCACCGGGCGCTACCGCTGGAACGCCGGCATGTTCGTCGTCCGCCCGACCGTGCTCCTGGACCTGCTCGGCCGGTGGCACCCGGAGTTCGCAGCCGCGCTGCGCGCGATCGCCGCCGACCCGTCCCGGATGGACGAGCTCTGGCCCGCACTGCCGAAGATCGCCCTCGACCACGCGGTCGCGGAGCCCGCGGCCGACGCCGGCCGGGTCGCCTGCGTCCCGTCGTCGTTCCGGTGGGAGGACGTCGGTGACTTCGACTCGCTCGCGACCCTGCTCGGCTCGCCTTCCGACACCGAGGGGCCAAGCGTGCTCGGCGAGGCCGGCTCCGTGCTCGCGATCGACTCGACCGGCCTGATCGTCTCCGGCTCCGGGCGGCTCGTCGCCGTCATCGGGCTCGACGACGTGGTCGTGGTCGACACCCCCGACGCGCTGCTGGTCACGACCCGGGCCCGCGCCCAGGACGTGAAGCAGGTCGTGGGCGAGCTCAAGGACACGGGCCGGACCGACCTGACCTGATCCCGCGCCCGGGAGGCCGCCTGGGCGCACGGTGCGGCCTGTCGTCTCCGGGTTTCGAGACGGTTGCTGCGCAACCTCCTCAACCAGCGAGGCACGTCCGTCGCCCGAGCGAGCTCGGGCGACGGACGCTCACATGGCGCTGGGCTCGGGGGAGTCGAAGTAGGGGTACTTCTCCATGAAGGAGCTGAGCGCGGCGCCGCTGACCTCGGAGCAGTACTGGAAGACGCCGACCTGCTTGGACGCGTCGGTCTCGCCCTGCCCGCCGATCGACCAGTGCGTGAAGGCGATGTGCTGGCCGTCGGGGAACTTCGCGCCGTCCTCGTCGTCCGACGTCCACGGCACCGCGATGAACTTGTCGCGGAGGTCGTCGCTGCTGCCGGAGAACTTCTCCGCGATGCCGCGGATCTCCTTCACGTCCGAGTCGCTGACGGTGTCGTCGTACCAGTGGATCGTGTAGCCGTGATCGAGGTTGTGGACCAGTGCCTCGAGCGCAGGCCGGTCGTCGTCGCTGTAGAACTTGCGCGCGAACGGGGCGGGGGCGACCCCGGCCTCGTTCCAGTGCGCGCCGAAGGCCGGCGGGGCCTCCTTGTAGTCGACCGGGGTCGGGTACGGCACGTGGTTCTGGTTGCCGTCGGCCTTCTTGGTCGTGATCTTCTGGCAGACCGAGGCCGGGGCCCCGATGTCGCTGAGGGTGAGCTTGTCGAGGGCTCGTCCGTCCCACCAGTCCTTGATCGGCTTGTACGCCGCGGCGCCGACGATGAGCACGGCGATCAGCAGGCAGACCCCGACGATGGCGAAGCCGCGCTTCTGGTCGGCACTCTTCTGCTTCTTGCGGATCTGGTCGATGACCGCCTGGCGGTCGGACTTTGCGGGCTTGGCCACAGTTCGGCATTCCTCGATCGTGCGGTGCTCAGGGCTGGTCAGCGGCAAAGTCTACGGGTGGGTCACACGTGAGCAGGCCGCAACCGGAGATCGTGGGGCGAATCCGTCGCGTGGACGGTCCAGCCGTGGGCGAAGACGAGCGCCGTGAGCGTGCGGGCCATCCCCGGCGGGAGGGTCACGACCAGGGCCTCCTCGGTCCTCCCGGACCGGGACGCGCGCAGGCCGAGCACCTCGACGATCGCGGCCGACAGCTCCTCCGCCGACGCCGGCGCCCCGAAGGGTGCGCGGTCGGCCGGGTCACCCTGGAGAGCGCGTACGACGGCCTCGCGGGCGCCGTACCCGAACAGGTCGCCACCCTCCGGCCGCACCAGTGCGCCGGCGCCGGGCCCGTCGTCGCCGGGCGGCAGCACCAGGTCGGCGCGGCCGCGGAGCACGGCGAAGGGCCGGCCGCCGAGCTTGCCCTGGGCGAGCTCGGCGACGCCCGCGATCTCGTCGGCGACGGCCGGCGCGGTCACGGCGAGCTCGTTGCCGTGCCCGTCGGTGCGGCCGGCGAAGTCCTCGGCGACCACGAGACCGGCGGCACCGATCGCGATGTCGGTCTGTCCCTCGCGCCAGGCCCGACCGGCGGTGTCGGTGACGATGACCGCGACGTTGCGCCCGGAGCGTCGGTGCAGCCCGGCGCGGATCGCCCGGGCGGAGCCGTCGGGGTCCTCGGGCAGCAGCACGACCGACCCCTGCTCGACGTTCGAGTTGTCGATCCCGGCCGCGGCCAGGGTGAGCCCGTGGCGGGTGCGCACGATCTGCGTCGCGCCGCGACGGGCGACGACCCGGACCGTCTCGCCGGCCAGCGCATCGTCGCGGGTGCCGGGGCGGACCCGTCCCTCGGCCTTGCTGACGACCTTGCTGGTCACCACGACGATGTCGCCGTCGGCGAGCTCGACGAGGGGCAGGATCACCTCGGCGAGGTCGTCGTCGGGCTGGATCTCGGGCGCCCCGTCGGGCGCCACCACCTCGATCCGCGTCATCCGCGGGCCAGCTCGACGGCGGCCGCCGCCATCGCGGCGGTGGCGTCGTGGTCGGTCATCATCAGGGGTACGGCGCGACAGGCGAGCCCGCCCGCCCGGACCCGGTCGACCTGGTCGGCGTCGCGCTCGTCGACCAGCCAGCCGTCGAGGACCCCACCGTCCGAGCGGGAGCCGTAGTGGAGGCCCACGCCGGCGGCGCTGACCTCGACGCCGATCGAGGTGAGCATCTGCTCGGCCATGCCGCGCACGTGCGTGCCGCCGACGATGGGGGAGAGGCCCACGACGGGGGCCCGGGTGGCGACCAGCGCCTCGCGCACCCGGGGCACACCGAGGATGGTGCCGATCGAGACGACGGGGTTGGACGGCGGCAGGATCACCAGGTCGGCGTCGGTGATCGCGTCGATCACGCCCGGCCCCGGTGTCGCGTCTTCGAGGCCGACGACCACGACCAGCTCGGCCGGGACGGCCGCGCGCAGGCGCACCCAGTACTCCTGGAAGTGCACGACCCGGCGGCCGCTGGGCGACTCGGGGTCGGCGATCGCGACGTGCGTCTCGACCCGGTCGTCGGTCATCGGCAGCAGGCGGACGCTGTCCCCGAGGACGGGAGTGAGCCAGCGCCGGCAGAGCGCCTCGGTGACCTGCGACAGCGGGAACCCGGCGTCGAGCATCTGGGTCCGCACGAGGTGCGTGGCGATGTCGCGGTCACCGAGTCCGAACCACGTCGGCTCCACGCCGTACGACGCCAGCTCGGCCTTGACGCTCCACGTCTCGTCGCGCCGTCCCCATCCGCGCTCGAGGTCGATGCCGTCGCCGAGCGTGTACATGACCGTGTCGAGGTCGGGGCACACCTTGAGCCCGTGGACCCAGATGTCGTCGGCCGTGTTGGCGACCACCGTGACGACGGCGTCGGGGCCGACGCCGGGCAGCCGGCCGGTCGCGATCGCGTGCAGGAGACCCTGGAGGAAGCGGGCGCCGCCCATACCCCCCGAGAGCACCGTGATGTTCTGCATGCGGATACCTTGCCGCACGCCTGCCGACCGCCCGCGAGTGGGCGGCCGTCCGAGCGGGTGCTCCATAGCAGATGCGGGGTTGACTTTCGGGGTACGACAGGCATGTAATTCCCACAGTGTCGTTCACGTTTCCACGCGACGAGGCCGGTCCCGATTCCCCCGGGGGTCCGGGTCGCGACGACAACGCGGATGTGGGAGCAACAACCGGGTCGAAAGGGCGAGTGCCGTGAGAGAACTCTTTCTCCTCGACGGGGA
>JAOPXG010000219.1 GCA_025965275.1 Nocardioides sp. | reverse complement strand
TCGAGGCATTCCTGGAGGTAGTCGAAGCCGAAGTAGTTGTCGAACGTGATGGCGCCGATGCCACGGGTACCTGCGTTGCCGTGGCTCTCCACGCTCGAGGCGGCCACCGACACGGCCGGGTGCGGCTTCGTGAAAGGCTTGGGAACGACCTCGACGGGGGGGATCTTCCAGATCGGTCCGTCGTGCTCGAGCTTCTCGTCGACCATGGCCTTCATGAGCACGTCCATGCCGTCCTCCCACTGATCGCGCGTCTCGGCCGGGTCGACGCCGAACGCGCGCAGGCTGGTGAGGTTGTTCGAACGGGCCGTGCACACCTCTGCCCGGCCCCGCGAGACGATGTCGAGGGTCGCGAGCCGCTCGGCAACCAGGATCGGGTGGTTCCACTTCAGCATGACCGACGCCATCGTCCGCAGCTTGATGTTCTTGGTCCGCATCGCGATCGCGGAGTAGAGGACCTCGGGGGCCGCGACCGAGAAGCTCGGCGGCGTGAAGTGCTGCTCGGAGGTGCCCCAGGTGGAGAACCCGAGGCTGTCAGCGAGAGCGACCTCGTCGATCAGCTGGTGGTAGCGATCCACCACCGTCGTGCCGGTGAGGTCGCCCTCTTGCAGGAGTCCTACACGCATGGTTCGTACCTTTCGTTTGGCGTTGCTGTTCGTTGTCGTTCTGGGCACGGGTGCCGGGGTTGTCGACGGCGCTGAGGCGGTTTCACGCTGCGCTGTCGCAGCCGACCGATCCCGTAGGGTGGCGGCCATGTCGTCGCAGGTCGCTACTGGAATCGATGAGGGCCCCGACGCGTCCGGCGTGTTGGCGGCTGCGGACAACGCCGCCGACCTGGACGAGCTGGACCTGCGGCTGATCGACGAGCTTCAGCGGGACGGCCGCGTGCCGTTCGCGGAGGTGGCGCGTCGCATCGGTGTCACGGAGAAGACGGTGCGTCGCCGGGTGTCGCGGCTCATCGAACAACGCTTCATCACCATCGCCGCGGTCACCGATCCTGCGATCCTGGGCTTCGGTTGCATGGCCTTGGCGTTGATCACGACTGACGGCTCGCGTCCGCCGACCGAGCTTGCCGCCGAGCTCGCCCGGCTGCCTGAGGTGGACTATGTGTCCGTCACGACCGGGCCCTTCGCGATCCAGGTCGAGCTGATGAGCTCGACCCCCGCTGCAGTCCACGCGGTGGTCTCGGACCGGATCCGACCGGTC
Organism: Nocardioides sp.; assembly: GCA_025965275.1. Classification (GTDB taxonomy): domain Bacteria; phylum Actinomycetota; class Actinomycetes; order Propionibacteriales; family Nocardioidaceae; genus Nocardioides. The sequence continues at coordinate 14,296 of JAOPXG010000219.1, read as the reverse complement.
ACCGGCGTGGCTTCCGTGGAGGTGCTTCCCTACCTCCGACTGCACTACCAGCAGGCGCACCTCTCCCCGGTCCGGGAGAGGTCCGACGGCGTTCGTCCCCGCCCCCTCGACGAGACCGACCGCGCGATCATCGCCTATCTCGCGGCCGACGGCCGTGCACCCCTGCGGGACCTCGCCCCTGCGCTGCAGGTCTCCGAAGCAAAGATCCGGTTCCGGTACAACAAGCTGGTCGAGTCCGGCGCCGTCCGGGTCATGTGCATCGTCAACCCCTTGCGGCTGGGCCACCACTTCACGAGCTGGGTGGCAATCCGCGTCGGCCAGCACGGTCGCGCCGAGGATGTTGCCGAGGCGTTGACCCACCTGGCGTCCGTCTCGTACGTCGCGATCACCGCAGGGCGGTGCGACGTGCTGGCCGAGGTCGTCGCCGACTCCGGTGAGCACCTGCTGGGCATCCTGGACGGGGAGATCCGGTCCGTCGACGGGGTGGTCGAGGTGGAGTCGTGGCTGTACGTGGCCGTCTACTACAAGGCGATTCGGCCGCGCCGTGCACTCGACGATGATCACGCCAGCGACATCCAGACCGTCTGAGTGTCGAGGTACTTGGAGAGGCCCTCGTAGCCGCAGTCCTTGCCGATGCCGGAGCTCTTGAAGCCGCCGAACGGCGCCGCCGCGTGATAGTCCGCGTAGGTGTTGACCCACACCAGGCCCGACTGGATCTGCTGCGACACGGCGTGCGCCTTGCGAACGTCATTGGTCCACACACCTGCAGTGAGGCCGTAGTGCGACTTCGCCAGTCGGGGCATCAGCTCCTCGACGGTGTCGAAGACCTGGATGTTGAGCACCGGTCCGAAGATCTCGTCGGTGATGACCCGGTCGTCATCGCCGGCACCGACGATCGCGGTCGGCTCCAGGAAGTACCCCGGGCGGTCGACGCGCGAGCCGCCGAAAGCGACCTTCGCTGCCGAACCGGCGACGCCGTTCAGGTACGACTCCACCTTGTCGCGGTGCTGCGCGGAGGCGAGCGGTCCCATGGTCGTGTCCCGGTCGAGGCCGGCGCCCAGCACAAGACCCTGCGCGTACTGCTGGATGACGTCGAGCACCTCGTCGAGCGCGGCGCGCTCGACCATCAGGCGCGAACCGCTGAAGCACACCTGGCCGGAGTAGAAGAAGGCCGTCACGGCGGCCGCGGTCGCGGCCTTCGTGAGGTCGGCATCCGCGAAGATGACGTGCGGGTTCTTGCCGCCCAGCTCGAGCGAGATGTGCTTGAGGTTCCCGCCGGCGGAGGCGCCCAGCAAGCGTCCCGTGCGCTCGGACCCCGTGAAGGAAATCTTGGCGACGTCGGGATGCGACACCAGTGCCTGGCCGGTTACGCCGCCGGTCCCGGTGACCACATTCAGCGTGCCGTCGGGCAGGCCGGCCTCCGTGGCGAGCTCCGCGAGTCGGAGTGAGGACAGCGAGGTCAGCTCCGACGGCTTGAGCACGACCGTGTTCCCAGCCGCGAGGGCCGGGGCGATCTTGATCGCAGCCTGGCAGAGCGGGAAGTTCCACGGCGTGATCGCGGCGACGACCCCGAGGGGCACCCGGCGGGTGTAGACGTGGGCCTGCGGGGTGTCCACCGGCACCACGTCGCCCGTGAGTTTCGTCGGCCAGCCCGCGTAGTACCTGAACTGCTCGACCGCGAGCGGCAGGTCGACCGCCTCGACGTACGACACGGGCTTCCCACCCTCGAGAGCGTCGTAGGCAGCGAGCTCGGCGGCGTGCTCCTCGATGAGGTCGGCGAAGCGGTGGATGGCCGCCTCCCGTCGACCGGCAGTCAGCTGCCCCCACACGCCGCGGAAGGCCGAGCTCGCGGCGGCCACGGCGGCATCGACGCCCTCGTGCCCGGCCTCCGACACCTGCGTGATCACCTCACCGGTCGACGGGTCGACCGTGTCGATCATGTCGGCGGACGGCGCACATGCCCGGCCGTTGATGAAGGCGCCGTGCGGGGCGCTGGCAAAGTCCCACCAGGCCTCGGACATCTCCTGGCCTGTGTGGGTGGCGGTGGTGGTGGTCATGGTTTCCGCTCCTCATCTGCAAGTTCTTGTCGCGGGGCCCGTGACGTAGGTCACCAGGCGGCAGGAACGTTATACGTGACATCTCGTGACCACAAGACCCGAATTCGCAATCTTGCTTCTATTTCGAGCCGGATATCGCTAACGTGGCGGCAGTCACAGCGCCGCCTGAGGCGTCGGCCGTACGTGGACCGACTGCGTTAGACCACTCGGATTGAGATGAGACCTATGACCCTGATTGACCATCGTGGCCCTGCCACAGCCGCCTCGCCCGTCGAGCCGGGACGTCTGGTGCATCAAGCACTCGTGGACGTCTGGAACAGCGGCGAGGTCGACCAGCTCGACGCGCTTCTCGCGGCGGACTATGTGCGCCACGGTCGCGCCGAGGACACCGACAAGAACCACATCAAGCAGACGATCCAGGAAGCCCGAGCAGCGTTCCCGGACATGCGGACCGTGGCCGAGCACCAACTCGTCGACGGCGACCTGGTGGCGACCCACTGGCGGTGCACCGGCACCCATGAGGGCCCCTTCTACGACCTCCCAGTGACCCACCGGCGAGTCGACATCGAAGGCATGACGTTCTCGCGTCTGCACAACGGCCAGATCGTCGAGGAGTGGGAGTCATGGTCGAAGTCGGACCTGTTCTCGAGCCTCGGCGTGGCGAACCTCTGGGAGGCGTGATGACGGACACCCTGATCGACCAGCTGCTCGCCGAGCCGACGCTCGACGACATCAGGAACTTCCACCGGAAGTTCGTCACCGGCGTCACCATCGTGACGACGATGGACGGTGACGAGCCGCGCGGCCTGGCGCTCAACGCCTTCAGCAGCGTGACCCTCGATCCGGCCATGGTGCTCGTGTGCGTCGCCAAGTCGTCCAGCACCCACGACGCCCTGTTCTCCGCGAGTCACTTCGCGGTCAATCTGCTCAGCCGCGAGCAACTGGCGGTGGCGAAGCGCTTCGCAACCAAGTCCTCCGACAAGTTCGCCGGCCTCGATTGGCACGAAGGGCCGACCGGGTGCCCGATCATCGACGACAGCTGCGCCCACCTGGAGGCCGAGATCAGCATGCGCGTGCGGACGTCCACCCACACGGTGTTCTTCGGTCGCGTCGTCCACGCTCGCAGCAGTGACGTCGACCCCTTGGTCTACCTCGGTTCAGCGTTCTTCGATGGAGCGCGACTGGAGCCGTTGACGACCTAGCCGCCAGGACCGGCAGGACCCGGCTGCCCGCGTTTAGAGTGTCCGGAAGCGCGGGCCGACTCGGCGGGCGTCGCTGGGCAAGTTTGCCCCAACGCGACGGTGGAGCACGCCCAACCGGATTCGAACCGGCGCTACGCCGTGAAGGTGGCGACCGAGGGGTAACGGACGACACCTGAACCGGCGCCCGGTCTCGCGGTGACGAGGGCCGGCTGCGCCATGAGGCGGCACCGGGTTGGAGAGCTGCCCCTACGGGGGACGCCCGCTTCAGGCGCTTTGTAAGTCGACGGCTCGGTCCCGTGATCGCCGCGAGTGACGGATCCGGTTGAGAGACGTTGGCATCGGAGTGCCCTCCGAGACAGGGTGCGACTTACTCTTGCCTAGCCAGCATGCGCTCCGGTGACCCGTTCGTTATGGCCAATCGGGGGACCCAGGGTAGGGATACGTCGGTGCACGAGCGCGAGCGCTGACAGGATGGCACCGCCGACGCCCACGAAGAGGGCAGCACTCGTGATGGTGCCGATCGCATGCCGGGGCCGCGCGACGCGACACGGACGGGGGTGGCCGTCCCAGGCCGCCACTGGCCAGGCTTGATCCCTGCCCGATCTTCGAGCGCTTGGCTGAAGTTCTTGCGGATTCTGTCTGCGGACTGGGAGGGGTCACACCCCTTCTGCGCAAACGCGCCGATTCACACGTTGAAGCGGAACTCCACCACGTCGCCGTCGGCCATGACGTAGTCCTTGCCCTCCATGCGCACCTTGCCGGCCTCCTTGGCCTTGAGCATGGAGCCGGCGGCGACCAGGTCGTCGAAGGAGACGATCTCGGCCTTGATGAACCCGCGCTGGAAGTCGGTGTGGATGACGCCGGCGGCCTCGGGAGCGGTCGCGCCCTGGGGGATGGTCCAGGCGCGGGTCTCCTTGGGGCCGGCGGTCAGGTAGGTCTGCAGGCCGAGGGTGTCGAACCCGACGCGGGCCAGGGTCTCGAGGCCGGGCTCGGTGACGCCCATCTCGGCGAGCATCTCGCGCGCCTCCTCGTCGTCGTCGAGCTCGACCAGCTCGGCCTCGAACTTCGCGTCCAGGAAGATCGCCTCGGACGGCGCGACGAGCGCGCGCATCCTGTCCTTGAGCGCCTCGTCGGCCAGCTCGTCGGCGTCGCAGTTGAAGACGTAGATGAAGGGCTTCGCGGTCATCAGCGAGAGCTCGCGGATCGCCGCGCGGTCGACCTCGGTGGCGATGATCGGCGTCCCGGCCTCGAGGTGGCCGAGCGCCTCCTTGGCGGCCTCGACGACAGGAGCAAGAGCCTTGTTGGTCTTGGCCTCCTTCTCCAGCCGCGGGATCGCCTTCTCGACGGTCTGGAGGTCGGCGAGGATCAGCTCGGTCTGGATCGTCGAGATGTCGTTGCCGGGGTTGACCTCGCCGTCCACGTGGGTGACGTCCTCGTCGCGGAAGACCCGGGTCACCTGGCAGATCGCGGCCGACTCCCGGATGTGGGAGAGGAACTTGTTGCCCAGGCCCTCGCCCTCGGAAGCGCCGCGCACGATGCCGGCAATGTCGACGAACTCGACGGTCGCGGGCAGGATCCGGGCCGACCCGAAGATCTCGGCGAGCTTCGGGAGCCGGTCGTCGGGGACGCCCACCACCCCGACGTTCGGCTCGATCGTCGCGAACGGGTAGTTCGCCGCGAGGACGTCGTTCTTGGTCAGAGCGTTGAAGAGGGTCGACTTGCCCGCGTTGGGGAGACCGACGATGCCGATGGTGAGTGCCACGGGCGGCGAGTCTACGGGCGTGCGGGCGGCGCCTGTGAATCAGCGCTTCGCGGCGTCCTCCACGCAGAGGGTCGCCCACGGGAGGGCCTCGAGGCGGCCGTCGCCGATCGACCGGCCGCAGACGTCGCAGGTGCCGTACGTGCCCTCGTCGACCTTGGCCAGCGCGCGCTCCACGTCGACCATCGTGACCTGCAGCTTGTCGTGCACGGCGACCTGCGAGAGCCGGTCGACCGCGATGGACGTGCCCTCCCCCACGCGCTTGCCGAAGGAGATCTCGCCGCGCTCGCCGGGCGGCTCCTCGAGCACGGCCATCTGCTCCTCGAGCTCGGCCTTCTTCTCGAGCAGGGTCGTGCGGGTGGTGTCCATCCGTCCAGTCTCCTCCGGGGCACCTAACCGCCGAGCAACTCCGCGCGCCGGGTCCAGGCGAAGCGCAGGATCACGAGGGAGAACACCAGCGTCACCGCGACGATGCAGGCCTCGACGATCCCGCCCCCGCCGGAGGTGAAGATGCCGTGCTCGAGGTCGTAGAGCAGGTCCATCCCGAAGAGGTAGAGCCCCGACGAACTGGCGGCGATCAGCCAGAAGAGCGCCATCGGCCGGCGCTGGGTGAGCGCGATGAGCGCGAGGAGACAGGCGATGCCGAGCCAGAGGTCGGCGAGCGGGAAGGCGTTCTCGAAGTCGTAGTAGGCCCGGGTGTGTTGGCTCGCGAGCACGTCGCGGTCGAGGAACCAGATGGACCAGTACGCGATGTCGAGCGTGATCGCGCCGACGAGCAGCCACCGCACGGTGCGCCTCATGCGCTGATGAAAGCAGACTCAGGCCAGCGAGATGCGCCGTACGGCGGGACGCGACAGCGGCACCACCATCAGCCCGGCCATGGCGAGCCCGAATACCGCGCACGCCGTGCCCACTCCGGGTCAGCCGCGGACCAGGCGGACGACGGTGCCCGCCGGGCCACTCCCCCAGCAGCCGCCGCTCACGCACTGCACCGCGTCGAGGTCGAGCTGGCTGAACTGGTCCCACGTCTTGCCGCCGTCGCGGCTGACGTCGCTGCCGTTGGGTCCGACGGCGACCGCCATGTGCGCCGTACGCCAGTCGACGCCGGAGCGGTAGCCGCTCAGGTCGCCGGCGTTGTGCCACGTCCGGCCGCCCCGGGAGAAGGCGGCCATGTTCTTGCCGTTGTCCTCGGCCTCGAAGTCACCGCCGACCGCGATGCCGTGCCCCGACCGGAAGGCGATCGAGAAGACGCCACCGGCGGCCGACGCCGGGATGGTCGACTTCCGGACCGACCAGTGCCTGCCCCGGTCGCGGGTCACGAAGATGCGCGACGCCGCGCCGCCCGACGCCAGGTAGGCGTCGTGGTGGCCGGCGGTCACCAGGCAGGTGCCGCTGGCGGCGAAGCCGAACTCGCCCTTCTTGGCGGCCGGCATGCCCTTCGAGCTCAGCTTCTTCCAGCTCTTCCCGCCGTCATGGGTGGCGATGATCCGGAACTTGCCGTTGACCGGGTCGCTCATCGCGAGGCCGTTCTTGTCACCGGGCCACATGGCCATGCAGTCGTAGAACGCCCTCTTGTCCTTGTTGACGAAGGCCTTGGTCCAGCTGCGGCCGCCGTTGGTGGTGCGGTAGATCCGGCTGTCCCGGCCCTCGCCGATGGCCAGCACCAGCGCGACCTTCGCGCTCGTCGCCTCGACATCGCGGAAGAGCAAGCCCTTCGCGCCCTTCGGCGAGACGTTCTTCCACGACTGGCCGCCGTCCGTCGTGCGCCAGACGCCGCCCTCGCTGCCACCGACCCAGGCGGTGCGGTCGTTCACCCCGTCGAGCCCACGGAACTGCTGGTCGGTCGAGACGTCGACGTGCTCCCAGGTCAGGACGGACCGGGCGGCCGGCGGTGCGGGCGAGGACGGGGCGGCCGTCGACGGGGCGGCGGCCCCGAGCGGCACGGCCAGGGCAGCGGCGGCGAGGATCCCGAGAAGTGTGCGCATGCTCGCCACCCTAGGCTGACCTTCGTGCGCATCGCCACGTGGAACGTCAACTCTCTCCGCTCCCGCATCGACCGGGTCGAGGCGCTCCTCGACCGCCACGAGATCGACGTGCTCGCGCTCCAGGAGACCAAGGCGCGCGAGGACCAGCTGCCGCTGATGGGCCTCCAGGGTCGTGGGTACGACGTCGCCGCGGCCGGCACCAACCAGTGGAACGGCGTCGCGATCATCAGCCGGGTCGGGCTCGAGGACGTCGAGACCGGCTTCCCCGGGCAGCCCGGCTGGGGCGAGCCGGCCGAGCCGGAGTCGCGAGCGATCGGCGCGACCTGCGGCGGCGTTCGGATCTGGTCGCTCTACGTCCCCAACGGCCGCAAGCCCGACGACCCGCACTACGTCTACAAGCTCGACTGGTACGCCAAGCTCCGCACGGCCGCCCACGACTGGCTGGGCGGCGACGCCGCGCTGGTCGGCGACTGGAACGTCTGCCCCACCGACGACGACGTCTTCGACGTCACCCAGTTCAAGAACTCGACGCACGTGACCCCGGCCGAGCGCGCCGCGTTCTTCGCTCTCGCGGAGGACGGCTGGGTCGACACGGCCAAGCCGTACGACGCCGGCTACACCTACTGGGACTACTACCGGCAGCGCTTCGAGCGCAACCGCGGCCTGCGCATCGACTTCGTCCTGGGCTCGCCGTCGCTCGCCGCGCGGGTGACCGGCGCGTTCGTCGACCGCGAGGAGCGGGCCGGCACCGGCGCCTCCGACCACGCCCCGGTGATCGTCGACCTCGACTGACGGGTCACTGTCGGTGCCGCCGTCCATGCTGGCGCCATGGAGATCCTCACGCTCTTCCTCGCCCTGCTCGTCGGGCTCGCGCTCGGTGGGCTCGTCGGCGTGCTCTGGTCCCGCTCCCGCCCCTCGGTCGCGGCCGGCCTGGTCGACCAGGCCGAGGTGATGCTGGAGCTCGACCGGCTCAGTGACCAGATGCGCGACCTCGACCACCAGCGGGCCAGCTGGCAGGGGCAGCTCAACCAGCAGGTGCTCGACATGCGCGCGACCGCCGAGGGCCTGCGCCGCGAGACCCAGTCGCTGTCGACCGCGCTGCGCAAGCCGCAGGTCCGGGGCCGGTGGGGCGAGCTGCACCTGCGCCGCGCCGTCGAGCTGGCCGGGCTGGTCGACCGTTGCGACTTCTCCGAGCAGGTGCGCCTCGACGACGGCGCCCGCCGCCCCGACCTGGTCGTCCACCTGGTCGGGGGGCGCCAGGTGGTGGTCGACGCCAAGGTCCCGCTCGACGCCTACCTCGACGCGACCTCGACCGACGACCCCGAGGACGCCGACCGGCGCGCCGACCACCTGCGCCGCCACGTCGTCCAGCTGCGCACGCACATCGACGCGCTGGCCTCCAAGCAGTACTGGCGCTCGCTCGACGAGAGCCCGGAGTTCGTCGTCCTCTTCGTGCCGGCCGAGTCGTTCCTGGCCGCAGCGCTCGAGACCGACGGCTCGCTCATCGAGTACGCCGCCACCCGCCAGGTCGTGCTCGCGACCCCGACGACGCTGATCGCGCTGCTGCGCACCGTTGCCCACGGGTGGAGCCACGAGGCGCTGGCCGACCAGGCCCGGGAGATCCATCGGCTGGGTCGCGAGCTGCACGGCCGGCTCGCCGGCATGAACGCCCACCTCGACACCCTCGGCCGATCGCTCAACGCGGCCGTCGGCCACTACAACCAGACGGTCGGCTCGCTGGAGTCGCGGGTGCTGGTGACCGCTCGCCGGTTCAACGACCTGTCCGTGACCGACGACGAGCTGCCCTCGCCGCGACAGGTCGAGTCCACCAGCCGGTCCATATCACCGGTGGACCTGAGGGTGGTCGAACGGCGCGGCTCCCCCGGCGACGGAGACGCGGACCATACCGTGGCCCTGTGAGCCAGAGTCACACCCTCTGGGAGGAGGGGCACGAGCCGGGCCGGCAGGTCGTCGCGCTCGGGCTGGCGGTCGCCCTGACGGTGACCGTGCTCGACCTCGCGCTCTTCGGCCGGGTCAGCCTCTTCTTCGACGTCTGCTTCGTGCTGCTCTGCGTCGGCCTGGCGCTCGCCGTCCGCCCTGCCGACTTCTTCACCGTGGGCGTGCTGCCGCCGATGCTGATGGTCGTGGTCTTCACGCTGCTCGGGATCACCCGGCCCGACGTGATCGCCGACGCCGAGGACGGCGTCATCCAGGCGGTGGTCGCCGGTCTCGCCCACCACTCGGGCTCGTTGGTGGTCGGCTACGTGCTGTGCCTGGTCACCCTCGCGATCCGGCACCGCGTGCTGGGTCAGGCGGCCTCGAACCGGGCCGGGTCGCCGGCACCCACCCGCACCACCTCCGGGTAGCCCTCCGACCAGTCGACGACCGTGGTCGGCTCGGCGGGCGTCTCGCCGGCCTCGACCACCAGGTCGACCACGTGGTCGAGCTCCTCCTTGACGTCCCAGCCCAACGTCTCCGCCTCGGTCTCGCCGGGGAGGATGAGGGTGCTGGTCAGCAGCGGCTCACCCAGGGTCTCGAGCAGCGCCTGGTCGAAGACGTGGTCGGGGATCCGGACGCCGACGGTGCGCTTCTTGGGGTGCATCAGCCGCCGCGGGACCTCCTGGGTCGCCGGCAGGATGAACGTGTACGGGCCCGGCGTCGCCGCCTTGATCGCCCGGAAGGCCGAGTTGGCGACCTGCACGAACTGCCCGAGCTGGGCGAAGTCCTTGCACATCAGCGTGAAGTGGTGCTTGTCGTCGAGCCCGCGGATCCGCAGGATCCGGTCCCGGCCGTCGCGGTTGCCGAGCTGGCAGCCGAGCGCGTAGCCGGAGTCGGTCGGGTAGGCGATCAGCTCGTCGTCGCGCAGCGCCGCCACGATCTGGTCGACCAACCGCTGCTGCGGGTTCTCCGGGTGGACGTCGATGAAGCGGGCCACGGTCAGACCCGACCAGCGGCCTTGAGGTCGCGCCGCAGCTCCACGGGGAGCGCGAAGATCAGCGACTCCTCGGCGCTGTGCACGGCCTTCGCGTCGGGGTAGCCGCGCTCGGCGAGGAAGGCCAGCACGCCGTCCACCAGCTCCTCGGGCACGCTCGCGCCCGACGTGACGCTGACCGTGCGGACGCCGTCGAGCCAGGCCTCGTCGATCTCGGAGGCGTCGTCGACGCGGTACGACGACCGCGCGCCGGCCTCGAGCGCGACCTCGACGAGGCGCACCGAGTTGGAGGAGTTGCCGGAGCCGACCACGATCACCAGGTCGGCGCCCGGCGAGATCTCCTTGACCGCGAGCTGGCGGTTCTGGGTGGCGTAGCAGATGTCGTCGCTCGGCGGGTCGAGCAGGTCGGGGAAGCGCTCCCGGATCGCGGCCACCGTCTCGAGCGTCTCGTCGACCGACAGCGTGGTCTGCGAGAGCCAGGCGACCCGCTTCGGGTCGCGGACGACGATGCCGGGCACGTCGGCCGGGCTCTGCACCAGCTGGATGTGGTCGGGCGCCTCGCCCGCGGTGCCCTCGACCTCCTCGTGGCCGGCGTGGCCGATGAGCAGGATGTCGTAGTCCTCGTTCGCGAAGCGCTTCGCCTCGTGGTGCACCTTGGTCACCAGCGGGCAGGTCGCGTCGATGGTCTTGAGCGCGCGCTCCCCGGCCTCTCGGTGCACCTCCGGCGAGACGCCGTGGGCGGAGAACACCACGGTCTGGCCTGCGGGCACCTCGTCGAGCTCCTCGACGAAGATCGCACCGCGCGACTCGAGGTCGGCCACGACGTGCTTGTTGTGCACGATCTGCTTGCGCACGTAGACGGGCGCGCCGTACAGGTCCAGCGCCTTCTCGACGGTGATCACCGCACGATCGACACCGGCGCAGTAGCCCCGGGGCGCCGCCAGCAGGACGGCCTTCTCGGCCTCGTCCGGCGACAGGATCGGCGGCATCCCCATGTCGGTGCTCATTCGGCCAGTCTAGGTGTGTCGGTCCTATCCCCTAATCTCGCCGCATGGCACTGGAGACCTCGCTCGAGTCACCGGCCCCGGTCCGGCAGGTCGCCAATGCGATCGCCGGCTGGGTCGACCGGCTCGGTGCCGTGTGGGTCGAGGGCCAGGTCGCCCAGGTCAGCCGCCGTCCGGGCATGAACACCGTCTTCATGACCCTGCGCGACTCGGTGGCCGACATCTCGGTCACCGTCACCTGCTCGCGCACTCTTTTCGACGGCCTCAACCCGCCGGTGGTCGAGGGCGCGAGCATCGTCGTCCACGCCAAGCCGTCCTACTACGCCAACCGCGGCACCATCTCGCTCTACGCCCGCGACATCCGGATGGTCGGGCTCGGCGAGCTGCTGGCCCGGATCGAACGCCGCCGCCAGCTGCTGGCCGCCGAGGGGCTGTTCGCGGCCGAGCTCAAGCGGCCGCTGCCCTTCCTGCCCGGTACCGTCGGCCTGGTCACCGCCCCCAACTCCGCCGCCGAGCGCGACGTGCTGGAGAACGCGAAGCGCCGCTGGCCGGCCGTCGCGTTCGAGGTGGCGTACGCCGCCATGCAGGGTCCGCGCTCCGCCGCCGAGGTGATCGAGGCCGTCGAGCGGCTCGACCGCAACCCGGCCGTCCACGTGATCGTCGTGGCCCGTGGCGGTGGCTCCGTCGAGGACCTCCTGCCGTTCTCCGACGAGGGGCTGATCCGGGCCGTCGCCGCCCTGCGCACGCCGCTGGTCTCCGCGATCGGCCACGAGCCCGACTCCCCGCTGCTCGACCTGGTCGCCGACGTCCGCGCCTCGACGCCGACCGATGCCGCCAAGCTCGTGGTGCCCGACGTCGGCCAGGAGCTCCGCAACGTCACCCGGGCGCGCGACCGGGTCCGCGGCGCGCTGGCCGGCTGGCTGGCCCGCGAGCAGGCGGGCCTCGACGCGCTCCGCTCGCGCCCCGCGCTCGCCGACCCGCGCAGCCTGCTCGACGTCCGCCTCGACGAGGTCGCCGCGCTGCGCGACCGGGCCCGCCGCACCCTCCACCACGCCCTCGACCGGGCCGGCGACGACATCGGCCACCAGCGGGCCCGCGCCCGGGCGCTGTCGCCGCTGGCCACCCTCCAGCGCGGCTACGCCGTGCTCCAGGACGCCGACGGCCACGTCGTCACGTCCGTCGCCGACGTCGCCGCCGGGCAGCAGCTCAGCGTCCGGGTCGCCGACGGCCGCATCCACGCCACCACGACCGGCACCGAACCCCTCGAAGGACCCCTCGAAAGGCAGCGAGAGACCGATGGCTGAGAAGAAGACCGCCGAGGAGAGGCCCTCCTACGAGGCCGCCCGCGAGGAGCTCATCGACGTCGTACGACGCCTCGAGGCCGGCGGCACCACCCTCGAGGAGTCCCTCGCCCTCTGGGAGCGCGGCGAGAAGCTGGCCACCCTCTGCCAGGACTGGCTCGACGGAGCCCGCCAGCGCCTCGACGCCGCCATCGACGCCGACGCCGACGAGGGCTAGGAGACGTCCTTCGGGTCGAGCGGCGCGGTCGTGAGCGACTCGACGAGCTCGCGCAGGTCGTCCTCGGGCGCGGAGCCGTAGACCAGCACCGTGTCCTCGCCGACCTGGGCCGCGAACGCGTGGTCGCCGTCGGGATCGGAGAAGGTCTGCCACGTCGACGCGACGCTGCTGTCGAGCTGCACCTCGTCGCCCTCGGTGGCATCGGTCCCGACCAGGGTGTCGACCAGCGCGTCGACCGAGCGGTCCTCCTGGTGCAGGCCGGCGAAGTGCTCCTCGTCGGTGGTCAGGGCCAGGTCGAACACCGGCCGGTCGCCCGGCGTGAAGGTCGCCTGCTTGACGAACCAGCCGTCGGGCAGCGTCGCGGGGTAGACCGGCTCGAGGCCGGCGCCCTGCTGGATGCTCGTGACGAGCGCCAGGTAGTCGACGTGGTCGGGCTCGTACGTCGGGGTGTCGCGGAACGTGCCCCGGAAGACCACGATGCCGAGCACCACCAGGACCAGCACGATCATCGACCCGACCAGCCCGCCCGCGGACCGGTCGTACCGCCCCGGCCGGCCGGTCTCTGACGCCTCACTCACGGCCCCATCCTCACAGGTGGTCTACCGTCTCCGCGTGCCGACCCTCGACGCCGTACCCGTGGTGGCGCTCGTCGTCCTGCTGGTCACGGCGTACGCCCACCCCTCGGCGCGCGCGGAGCTGACCCTCGGCCTGGGGGCGGCGGCGGCGACGCTCGCCACCGGCATCCTCGGCTGGTCCGAGGTCGAGGCGACGCTGCGCCACCTCGGCCCGGTGGTGCTCTTCCTGGCGACGATCCTGGTGGTCGCCGACGTCTGCGCGCGGGCCGGCCTCTTCACCGCCGCCGCGGCGCGGGTCCGCGACGCGAGCGGCGGCCGGCCGGTGCGGCTCTTCGCCGGCGTCTTCCTGCTCGCGGCCGCGGTCACGGCCGTGCTCAGCCTCGACGCGACCGTCGTGCTGCTGACCCCTGTCGTGATCGGCGCGGCCCTCGCGACGGGCACGTCGATCCGGCCCGGCGCCCACGCCTGCCTGCGGATGGCCAACTCGGCGTCCCTGCTGCTCCCGGTCTCCAACCTCACGAACCTGCTCGCGATGCCGCACCTGGACCTGACCTTCGGCGGTTTCGCCCTGGTGATGGCGCCGGTGCTCGCGGTCGTGCTGGTCGTGGAGTACGTCGTGCTGCGGGTGCTCTTCCGCCGCGACCTGTCCGCGGCCACCGAGCCGGACACCGGCGGGCAGACGGACAGGCCCCCGCTGCCGCCGGTGCCGCTGGTGGTCGTCGGGCTGATGCTGGTCGGCTTCGGCATCGGTTCACCGTTCGGCGTCGACCCGTTCTGGCTCTCGGGCGCGGCCGCGGTCGTGCTCGTCCTCTGGGCCCATCGTCGCGGGCTGCTGGGGGCGGGCGACGCCGTGCGCGCCGCGCACCCGGCGTTCGCGGTGTTCGTGCTCTGCCTGGGGGTGGTCGTCGCCGCGCTGTCCGAGGGGTTCCTCGGCGACTGGGTCTCCGACCTGGTGCCCGGCTCGACCGGCTTCGTCGACCTGCTCGTGATCGCGCTGATCGCGACCGCGCTCGCCAACCTGCTGACCAACCTCTCGGCGACGCTGCTCCTGCTCCCGCTGCTGGCGCCCCTGGGTGACACCGCGGTCCTCGCGGCGCTGCTCGGCCTCAACATCGGCTCCGGCCTCACCTACACGGGCTCGCTGGCGAACCTGCTCTGGCGTCGGGGGCTGGTGAAGCTCGGGGAGCCGCCGTCGCTGCGCGACTTCCACCGGGTCTCGCTGGTCGCGACGCCGCTCAGCCTGCTCGCCGCGGTGGCGGCCCTG
>JAOPXG010000150.1 GCA_025965275.1 Nocardioides sp. | reverse complement strand
GCCAAGAAGGCTCCGGCGAAGAAGGTCGCCTCCCCAGAGGCCATCGGCGCCAACCCGAACCGTCGCTACGGCTCCGGCGGCTCCCGCGCGCTCTCGCGCTAGGGCTGACAGGCAGAACTGGACGTTGACGGGCAATGTTCTGCCCGTCAACGTCCGGTTTCCCCGGTCGGCCGGGGAAACCGGCCGCTAGCCTCCCCCCATGCCAGCCACCGACAGCCTGCCGAGGAGCGTCCGGCTGGGCTACGGCTCGGGCTCCGTCGCCACGGGTGCGTTCGGCACCGTGCCCGGGCTGATGCTCCTGCCCTACCTCACCGACAGCCTCGGGATCGCGGCCATCCTGGCCGGGTTCATCGTGTTCCTGCCGAAGGCCTGGGACGTGATCCTCAACCCGATCGCGGGCCGGATCAGCGACCGCACCGTCGACGCCCGCGGCCCGCGCCGGCCGTGGCTGCTGCGCGCCGGGCTCGCGCTCGCCCTCGGCTTCGCGCTGCTCTTCGCCGCTCCCGAGATGGCGACCGGGCTCGAGGCCCTGTGGGTGCTCGTCCTCTTCGTCGGCTGCGCGACGGCATACGCGTTCTTCCAGGTGCCCTACGTCGCGATGCCCGCCGAGATGACCGGCTCCTACGACGAGCGCACCCGCCTGATGACCTGGCGGGTGGCGATCCTGGCCTTCACGATCATGCTCGCCGGCGCGACCGCCCCGCTGATCCGGGACGCCGTCGGCGGCCGCGCGGGCTACCGCGTGATGGGCGTCGCGATGGCCGCGATCATCCTCGTCGGGGTCGTCAGCGCGTACGTCGGCACCCGCCACGCGCCGGTCGCCGCGCCGCAGCCCGGCGCCGGCAGCCTGCGCGACCAGCTGCGGATCGTGGCGACCGCCCGCGACTTCCGCTTCCTGCTCACCTGCTTCGTGGTCCAGGCGCTCGCCACCGGCTGCATGCTCGCCGGCGTCGACTACCTGGCCGAGGACGTGCTCGGCAAGAAGGGGGCGGCCACGATCCTGTTCGTCTGCTTCGTCGGGCCCGCCCTCCTGCTGACGCCGGTCTGGTCCGCGCTCGGCACCCGGATGGGCAAGAAGCAGGGCTACGTCGCCTCGTCGGTGATCCTCGCGGCCGGCGCCCTGCTCGCGACCACGGCCCAGGTCGCGCCGCCGGCGGTCGTCTACCTCGCGGTGGTCCTGGTCGGCGTCGGCTACGCCGGCTGCCAGGTCTTCCCGCTCGCGATGCTGCCCGACGCCGCGGCCGTCGACGCGCGGCGTACCGGCTCCAACCGGGCCGGCGTCTACACCGGGGTGTGGACCGCCGGCGAGACCCTCGGCCTGGCGCTCGGTCCCGGCGCCTTCGCGGTCGTGCTCGCCATCGGCGGCTACCGCTCGTCGACCGACGGCGACATCGCCCAGCCCGAGTCGGCCCTCACCGCGATCACCCTCGGCTTCTCCATCCTCCCGGCCGTGCTCGTGCTGGGCAGCCTGTGGTGGCTGCGGCGGTACACGCTCACCGCCGACGAGGTGAATGAGACCGTAGCGGCATGATCACCCCAGCAAAATGCTCGCTTCGCTCCGCTTTCGCCGGGGACTCCGAATGAGCGACGACGCCCTCTCCCGGCTGCGGACGATGCAGGCGGCCGACCTGCCCGTGCACGGCGGCCGCACCTTGGCCTACGTCTACGACTCCGGCCTGCCCGACGTCGACCAGGTCGGCCGCGAGGCGGTCGCGGCGTACGCCGGCTCCAACGGGCTCGACCCGACCGCGTTCCCGAGTCTGCTCCAGATGGAGAACGAGCTCGTCGGGTTCACCGCCGACCTGCTCGACGCACCCTCCGAGGCGGTCGGGACGGTCACGTCGGGCGGCACCGAGTCGTGCCTGCTGGCGGTCCAGGGCGCGCGCGACAGCCGCCCCGACGTCGACCGCCCGCGGATGGTCGTGCCCTCGACCGTGCACGCGGCGTTCCTCAAGGCCGCGCACTACTTCGGCGTCGAGGCCGTCGTGGTCCCGGTCGGACCCGACTTCCGCGCCGACGCCGCCGCGATGGTCGAGGCCGTCGACGCGGCGCCGGAGCGCACCGTGCTGGTCGTCGTCTCGGCCCCGTCGTACGCCCACGGCGTCGTCGACCCCGTGCCGCCGGTCGCCGCGGCCGCGGCCGAGCGCGGCATCCGCTGCCACGTCGACGCGTGCATCGGCGGCTGGGTGCTGCCGTACGCCGCCCGGATCGGTCGTGCCGTGCCCCCGTGGACCTTCGCGGTCGACGGCGTCACCTCGATCTCGGTCGACCCCCACAAGTACGCCTACGCCCCCAAGGGCACCTCGGTGCTGCTGCACCGCTCGCCCGCGCACCGGCGCCCGCAGTACTTCGCGCACGCCGACTGGCCCGGCTACACGATGCTCAACTCGACCATCCAGTCGACCAAGTCGGGTGGGCCGCTCGCCGGGGCCTGGGCGGTCGTGCAGTCACTGGGCGACGCGGGCTACGAGAAGCTCACCCGCGACGTCTTCGACGCCGTCGACCGGATCGTCGCCGGGGTCGCGGACATCCCGGAGCTGCACCTGGTCGCGGCGCCCGACTCCACGCTGGTCGCACTGGCCACCGACGAGACCTGCGACGCCTTCACGATCTGCGACGAGATGGCCGCGCGCGACTGGTACGTCCAGCCGCAGATGTCGTACGGCGGCCAACCGCCCAACATCCACCTCTCGGTCAGCGCGGCCACGCTGGCGCACCTCGACGAGTTCCTCACCGCACTCACCGAGTCGGTCGCGGCCGCCGTCGCGGCCGGCCCGGTCGGGGTCGACCCCGGGGTCGCGGCGTTCATCGAGACGCTCGACCCGGCGGCGCTCTCGGACGACGACTTCGACGGCCTGCTGGTCGCGGCCGGACTGATCGGCGCCAGTGACGACGGCGGCCTCGCCCCGCCCGACCGGATGGCCGAGGTCAACGCGATGCTCGACCTCGCCTCGCCGGCGATGCGCGAGGCGCTCCTGGTGGCGTTCCTCGACCGGCTGGCGCGCCCGGTCCGGTAGCGGCCCTACCGGCGGTCGGCGGTCTCCGCGAAGGCGACCACCGAGTCGAGGGTGTAGGAGCCGGCGTCGGTGCCGAGGCCCTGCGCCACCTGGGCCGCCGCCGCGCAGCCGAGCTCCGCGGCGCCGCGCAGGTCGCGGCCGAGCGAGAGGCCGCGCAGGAAGCCGGCGGAGAAGGCGTCACCGCAGCCGGTCGTGTCGACCACGTCGACGACGTACGCCGGCACCTCGATCGTCTCGTCGGCGGCGACGACGAGCGCGCCCTTCGAGCCCTGGGTGACGGCCACGCAGCCGGCGCCCGCGTCGACCAGCGCCCGCGCGCCGTCGGCGAGCGACGAGGCGCCCGTGAAGCCGAGCACCTGCTCGTCGTTCGGCAGCAGGTAGTCGGTGTGCGGCAGCGCGTCGGCGATCCAGGCGAGCATGTCGGGGTCGCCCGGCGCCAGGATGTCGAGCGACGTGGTGGCCCCGATCGATCGGGCGTGCGCGAGCAGCTGGCCGGCCGCCTCGCCGCCCAGGAACTCCGGGCCACCGAGGTGCAGGTGGGTGATGCCGTCGAGGGCGCCGCGGTCGAGGTCGTCGAGCGTGAAGGCGCCGTTGGCGCCGATGCAGTGCCACGCGGGTCGGTCGCCGTTCGGGCGCACCGGGATCACCGACGCCGAGGTCTGGTGGTCCGCCTTGCGCACCAGCCCGGTGACGTCGACACCCTCGTGGGCGAGCAGCGCGAGCAGGCTGGTGGCGATCGGGTCCTCGCCGACCGCGCCGAAGCCGAGCACCTCCGCGCCGAGCCGGCTGAGCACGACCGCCGTACCCCCTGCGGTGCCGGCCGGGGACATCCGGATCGTCTCGACGAGCTGGCCGTCGGAGCCGTCGGGGATCGACTCGATGCCGATGACGTGCGTGTCGAGGACGTGCACGCCCACGGTCGCGATCTTCATGCCTTGTCCCCCAGGGGTCCGTAGTTGCGCACGATCGCGGCCATCACGACCGCGGCCTGTTCGTCGTGGGTGAGCTGTCGCGGCGTCCCGAGGGCGCTCGCGCGGTGGTGCAGCTGGGCCAGCCACTCGAGCAGGTAGGCGCCCTCGACCGCGACGTCGAGGGTCTTCCCGATCGCGACCGAGCCGTGGTTGGCCATCAGCGCGGCGGTGCGGTCGGTGAGCGCGGCGCGCACGTGGCCGGCCAGCTCCTCGGTGCCGAAGGTGGCGTACGGCGCCACCCGGATGTCGCCGCCCAGCAGCAGCTGCTGGTAGTGGATGACCGGCAGCACGTCGAGCACGCAGGCCACGGCGGTGGAGTAGGGCGCGTGGGTGTGGACGACGCCGAGGACCTTGTCGGGCCCGTGGTCGTGGTAGATCCCGAGGTGCAGGTCGAGCTCGGAGGTCGGCCCCCGGTCGCCGACGACGACGTGGCCGTCGAGGTCGACGACGGTGACGTCCTCGGGGCGGCACCTCGCGAGCACGATGCCGGTGCCGGTGACCGCGACCAGGTCGCCGGCGCGGGCGCTGACGTTGCCCGCCGCACCGACGAGCAGGCCGACGTCCGCGAGCCGGAGCGCCGCGTCGGCGACCGCGGTGCGCAAGGCAGCGGTGTCGACGGCCTCGGCGCTCATCGAGCGATCTCGGTCTCGTAGGCGAGCTGGAAGACCCGGTCGCCGACCTCGACGGCGAGGCGCGCCATGGTCGGGGTCAGCTCGGTGGTGGCAAGGCCAGCTTCCACGGCGTACTCCTGCAGCATCTGGGCGACCCGGGCGTTGTGCTCGCGCCCGAAGCGATGGACAGCGGCATTGTTGCGCCCCCGCAGGTAGATCTCACGAAGGCGGGCCGCCGGCGGTACACGCTGACGAACGCGAGCATGGTGGTACGGACCAGCCCCGCGACCGGGAGCGACGCGACCGGCGCTCCGGCACCTTCGACGATGTCCCTCGTTGTCAGGGCATCGACACCGCGCTCGCGACCAGCCGACGTGGGCGAGGTCGCATCCACCGAGGGCATGACCGGAGTGCAGGGAACGAACACGAATCTGACACATATTCAGATCTAGCCAGGAGCCGCCACGATGACCCAGCCCCTGCTCACCCGCCGCCTGCTGCTCGGCAGTGCGTCGCTCGGCGGCCTCGCCCTCGGCACCGGAGCCCTCCACGACGCGGTCGCCGCCGGCTCCCGCCAGGGCTCGCTGCCGCGTCAGGTCGACGTCGTCGTGGTGGGCGGTGGCATCTCCGGACTGGTCGCCGCCCGCAAGCTCGCCCACCGTGGCCACGACGTGCTGCTCGTCGAGGCACGGGGCCGCGTCGGCGGCCGGGTGCTCAACCACCACCTGAAGGGGCCCGGCACCCACGGCGCCACCATCGAGTCCGGCGGCGCCTTCATCGGCCCGACCCAGGACCACATCGCCCGGCTGGCGCGCGAGATGAAGGTGCCGACGTTCAAGGAGTACAACACCGGCAACAGCGTCTACGTCTCGTCGACCACGGGCCGCACGGAGTACTCCGGCACCGTCCCGCCGGACCCGACGATCCTCCCGGACGCCGCCGTCCTGCTGCAGCGGATCGACATGATGGCCGCCGAGATCCCCGTCGACGCACCGTGGACCCACCCGAGCGCCGCCGACTGGGACGCGATGACCCTCGGCGAGTGGATCCGCGCCAACGCCGTCAACGGCGCGGGCTTGGAGAACCTGATCGAGTGCTGGACGCAGCCCGGCTTCGGCGCCGACCCCAACGAGCTCTCCCTGCTCTACGTGCTCTGGTACGTCGCGTGCTCCGGCAACGAGAAGAACGTCGGCACCTTCGCCCGCAACTCCGACACCGCGGCCGGCGCCCAGGAGAGCCGCTTCGTCGGCGGCTCGCAGCTGGTGCCGCTGCGGCTGGCGAAGCAGCTGGGCGACGTGGTCGCGCTGCACGCCCCGGCGCACAGGATCGAGCAGAAGGACGGCCGCGCCATCGTGCACACCGCGCGCGGCACGGTGCGCGCGAAGCGGGTCATTGTCGCCGCTCCCCCGCCGCTGGTGCTCGACATCGACTGGTTCCCGCAGCTGCCCGCCCAGCGGCTCCAGCTGCTGCGCCACCTCGACATGGGCCAGCTGATGAAGTGCGACGCCGTCTACGAGAAGCCCTTCTGGCGGGAGGCCGGGCTCAACGGCTTCGGCATCAACGACGCCGGCGCCTGCCGCGCCGTCTTCGACAACTCACCCGTTGGGGGCGAGCCCGGCGTGCTGCTGGCGTTCGTCGGCGGCGCCACCTGGCGCCAGTACGGCGTGATGTCCAAGCCCGACCGCAAGGCGGCCGTGCTCGAGGGCTTTGCGGCCATGTTCGGCGAGGAGGCTCTCCACCCGATCGACTACGTCGAGCACGACTGGACCAAGGAGCGCTGGACGACCGGCGGGCCGGTCGCCAACTACGCCCCGGGCACCATGATCCAGTTCGGCTCGGCGATCCGGAAGCCGTTCGGCCGGGTGCACTGGGCCGGCACCGAGACCTCGACGTACTGGACCGGCTACATGGACGGCGCCGTGCGCGCCGGCGAGCGTGCCGCGATCGAGGTCGGGGACCGGCTGTGAGGCGACTCCTCACCCTGGTGGTGTCGGCGGCGCTGGCCCTCACGGTCTGGTCGCCGGTCGCGGCGGCACCCCGCGAGGTGGGTGACACGCGGGTCTTCTCGCTGGTGCCCTCGCCGGGCTTCCCGGCGTACGTCCACGTGCACACCAACGGTCGCGTCTACGCCGGGACCTACATCGACTCGGGCAGCACCATGCGTTCGAAGGTCTTCGAGTGGGGCGCCGACGGCACGCTCCTGCGGTCGTGGATCGTGCCCGGGCAGGACCTCGACGCGGACCACGGGGTCCAGGTGGCGAACCAGACGCGCAGCGGCCGACTGGTCCTCCTCGAGACCTCGACGGCCTCGGTCCTGACACTCGACACCAGGTCCGGGAAGTTCCGGCGGGTGGCGCGCTTCCCCGACGGCGCGGTGCCCAACTACGCGACGTGGGGGCCGCGCGGCGCGCTCTTCGTCACCGACTACGCCGAGGGCGTGATCTGGAAGGTGCCGCACGGTTCGTCGAAGCCGCGGCGCTGGTTCACCTCACCTGCCCTCACCGGGGCCGTCGAGTTCGGCACCACCGGGATCCGCTACCGGCCCGGGTCGGGCGACCTGCTGATCAGCCAGCAGACGGTCAGCGACGGCAGCGACGTGCCGACGAACGGCGCGCTCTACCGCCTGCCGGTCCGCGCGAGCGGCAGGCCCGGCACGCTCGCGACGCTGTGGACCTCCCAGCCCGGCGACCTGCCCGACGGCTTCGGCATCGGGAGGTCCGGCCACGTGTACGTCGCGCTCGCCGGCCTCTCCAACCAGCTCGTCGAGCTGACCGCGTCGGGCGAGGAGGTGCGGCGCTTCGGCACCGCGCTCACCGGCGACAACGGCTCGCCCGTCCCGTTCGACACCCCGTGCAGCGCGACGTTCCTCGGCAAGCGGGTCCTGGTCGCCAACCAGTCCGCGGTCGCCGGTGACGCCACCCACCAGGCGATCCTCGACGTCTACGTCGGCGAGACCGGGCGCGCGCCGTACCTGCCGAAGGATGCGGGTTTCTGACGGCTAACGTGACCGCATGAGCGCGCTCACGGGACTGGTCGACCAAGGACTGATGGCGCCGGACTGGGCCGAGGCGCTGGCGCCGGTCGACGAGCAGATCGCCGCCATGGGCGCCTTCCTGCGCGAGGAGATCGCCGCCGGTCGGCGCTACCAGCCGTCCGGTGAGTCGGTCTTCCGGGCGTTCGAACGGCCGCTGGCCCAGGTGCGGGTGCTCATCGTCGGGCAGGACCCCTACCCCAACCCCCAGCACCCGATCGGTCTGAGCTTCGCCGTCCGTCGCGACGTCTGGCCGTTGCCACCGAGCCTGGTCAACATCTACACCGAGCTGCGCGACGACCTCGGCATCACCCCGCCGCGGCACGGCGACCTGACGGCGTGGGCCGACCGCGGCGTGATGCTCCTCAACCGAAGCCTGACCGTGCAGCCCGGCGCCTCGAACAGCCATCGCGGCCGCGGCTGGGAACCGATCACCGAGCGCGCGATCATCGCGCTGGCGGCTCGTGGCGGCCCGTGCACCGCCATCCTCTGGGGCTCCGACGCGCGAAAGCTGAAGCCACTGCTTGCCCCGATCCCGGCGGTGGAGTCGGCGCACCCGTCGCCGCTCTCGGCGTACCGCGGCTTCTTCGGCTCGCGTCCGTTCAGCAAGGTCAACGCGCTGCTCGTCGAGCAGGGCGGGGAAGGGGTGGACTGGTCGCTTCCGATGGAATAAAGTTGAAACTGAAACCATTGGAGTGGACATGAACGACTCTCGTATGCCCGCGCTCTACCTCGGCCACGGCGCCCCGCCGCTGCTCGACGACCCGATCTGGTCGGGCCAGCTGGCCTCGTTGGCGGCCGACCTCCCGCGCCCGAAGGCGATCCTGATCGTCAGCGCACACTGGGAGTCGGCACCGGTCAGCCTGAGCGCGAGCCAGGCGCCGCTGGTCTACGACTTCGGCGGCTTCGAGGCGAAGTACTACCGGATGACCTACGAGACGCCCGACGCCACCGCGCTCGCGCAGCGGATCGCGGCGATGATGCCGGCGACCGAGCCCGTGCACCAGCACACCAGCCGCGGTCTCGACCACGGCGCGTGGGTGCCGCTGCGGATCATGTACCCGGAGGGCGACATCCCGGTCCTCCAGATGTCGCTGCCCACCCACGACCCGGTCCGGCTGATGAAGCTCGGCGAACGGCTCCGCCCGCTGCGCGACGAGGGCGTGCTCATCATCGGCTCGGGCTTCCTCACCCACGGGTTGCCGTTCCTCACGGAGTTCCGCATCGACGCCGCCGCCCCCGGCTGGTCCACGGAGTTCGACGCCTGGGCCGGCGAGGCGCTCGCCCGCGGCGACGTCGACGAGCTCGCCAACTACCGCACCCGCGGCCCGGGCATGCCCTACGCGCACCCGACCGTCGAGCACTACACGCCGCTCTTCGTCACCCTCGGCGCCGCGACCACCCCCGACGAGCCCGGGACCCAGGTCATCGACGGCTTCTGGATGGGGCTGTCCAAGCGGTCGCTGCAAGTGGCCTAGGTCGTCGAGTCGGGACTTCCGTCCGTCGAGTCGTGAGTTGTGACCGTCGAATCTGGCGAATCAACCGTCGGAACTCCCGACTCAACCGGTGATCTCGTCCAGCTCGACGAGGTCGGCCTCGGTCGGCTCCCAGCGGAGCGCCGCGGCGTTGGCGCGCACCTGGTCGCCCGAGGTCGCCCCGGAGATCACCGAGGCGACGGCGGGCTGGGCGGCGAGGCCCGCGATGGCCACGTCGAGTACGGCGAGGCCGCGCGCCTCGGCGTACTCCACCACCGCCTCGATCCGGTCCCAGTCGGCACTCTCGAGCCACTGCGCGCGCGACGGGTCCAGCTGGGCGCGGGAGCCGTCGGGCGCGCCCTCGCCGCGGCGGTACTTGCCGGTGAGCAGGCCGTACTCCAGCGGGAAGTACGGCAGCAGCCCGAGCCCGAACGTCTCGCACGCGGGCGCGACCTCCTGCTCGACGGTGCGGTCGAGCAGGGAGTAGCGGTTCTGCACGCTGACGAACCGCTCGAGCCCGGCCGACCGGGCGGTCCAGTCGGCGTCGGCGATCCGCCAGCCGTCGAAGTTCGAGCAGCCCAGGTAGCCGATCTTGCCCTCGCGGACCAGGTCGGTCAGCGCCGAGAGGGTCTCCTCGATCGGCGTGACGCCGTCCGGGACGTGCAGCTGGTAGAGGTCGATGTGGTCGGTCCGCAGCCGGCGCAGGCTGCCCTCGACGGCGCGCCGGACATAGCGGCGCGACGCGCGGGCACCGAAGTCGGGACCGTTCTCGCCCCGCATGTCGGCGCCGAACTTCGTCGCCACCACGAACTCGTCGCGCTGGCCGGCGAGCGCCTCGCCCAGCAGCGACTCGCTCGCGCCCGGAGGGGCGCCGTACACGTCGGCGGTGTCGAGCAGCGTCACCCCGGTGTCGCGGGCGGCGGCCAGGATCTCGCGGACGCCGTCGAGGTCGACGCGTCGGCTGAACGCGTTGCAGCCGATCCCGACCGCGCTCACCATCAGGCCCGAGTCGCCCAGCGGGCGGTACGTCATCTCCGTCACGATGGCGAGCGTACGACGGGTTTCGAGACGGGCCCCGAGAGGACCCTCCTCGACCACCGTCAGCGGATGCCGGTCTTGCGCATCATCCGCAGGCCGCTGAGCATCCCCTTCACGTACTTGTCGTAGTCCTGTCCGGGCTTGGCGCCCATGACCTGCTTCTTGAGCACGGCGAGGTTCTGCACGTCGGTGTACTTGAGCAGGCCCTGGTCTCCGTGCCGCGCACCGACGCCCGACTGCTTGACGCCGCCGGACGGCGTGCCCTTCGACGCGAACGCCGTGGCCAGGACGTCGTTGACGTTGACGTTGCCGGACTCGATCCGGGTCGCCACCTCGCTCGCCGCCTTGAGGTCACCGCCCCACACCGAGGCGTTGAGGCCGTACTCCGTGTCGTTGGCGAGCGCGACGGCCTCGTCGACCGTCGTGTAGCGGTGCAGCGCGACCACCGGACCGAAGGTCTCCATGGTGCCGGTGAGCATGTCCTTGGTGACGCCCTCGAGGATCGTCGGCTCGAAGAACGCCGGCCCGAGGTCGGGGCGCGCCTTGCCGCCGGTGACGACGGTCGCGCCCTTCGCGACGGCATCGTCGACGTGCGACTGCACCCGGTCCTTGTGGTCGACCGAGACCAGCGAACCCATCTCGGGACCGAAGTCGTACGCCGCGCTGACGTCGAGCCCCTCGGCGGCCGCGACGAACCTGGTCTTGAACTCGTCGTAACGCGACTCCGGCAGGTAGATCCGCTCGATGTGCATGCAGATCTGGCCGGTGTTGCCGAACACCCCGAAGACCGCACCGTTGACGGTCTCCTCCATGTCGGCGTCCTCGAGCACGATCATCGGGTTCTTGCCGCCGAGCTCGAGGCAGCAGCCGATCAGGTTGCGACCGGCCCGCTCCCCGATCACCCGGCCGGTGCTGGTCGAGCCGGTGAACATCACGTAGTTCGCGTTGTCGATCAGCGTCGGGCCGACGTCCGGGCCCTCGCCACAGACCACCTGGAAGAGACCCTTCGGCAGGCCGGCCTCCTCGAGCATCTGGATGCCGTAGAGCGGCGACAGCGCGGTCTTGTTGTCGGGCTTGAGCACCACGCCGTTGCCGGCGATCAGGGCCGGGATCGCGTCGGAGATCCCGGTCGCGAACGGGAAGTTCCACGGCGCGATGATGCCGACGACGCCCTTGGGCTGGCGGATCTCGGTCGAGCTGCTGAGGAACGGCACCGGCCCGCCGCGCTTGGTCGACGCGAGGAGCTTCGGCGCCCGCTTGATGTAGTGGCTCATCACCATCGGCGGGT
>JAOPXG010000164.1 GCA_025965275.1 Nocardioides sp. | reverse complement strand
GGGTCCTTGTCGCGGGTCTCCAGCCCCTCGAACATGTCGACCTCGTCCTTGTGCACCGTCACGGCACGGTAGGACTCGGGGATCGCGAGGTTGGCGAAGTCGTCGGTGGAGATGCTCTGTGGATCTTCTGATGCGGCCATGATCGCGTCGAGGATGTGTTGCAAGGTCGGCTCCTGGTGTCGGGGTCGTTGGACGGGAGATTACCCACGGGTAACCGGTGGGGACACCCCGTGTGATGCGTCCCTCAGTGGGTCTCGGCGGCCGGCTCCACCAGCTCGACCAGCACGCCGCCGGCGTCCTTGGGGTGGATGAAGTTGATCCGCGAGTCCGAGGTCCCCCGCCGCGGCTCGTCGTACAGCAGGCGGACGCCGCGCTCGCGCAGGACCGCGCTGACCGCGTCGACATCGGTGACCCGGTAGGCCATCTGCTGGATGCCCGGCCCGGAGCGGTCGAGGAACTTCGCGATCGTCGAGTCCTCGTTGAGCGGGGCGAGCAGCTGGATGTGGGAGCCGGAGTCGCCGACGGCCATCATCGCCTCGCGGACGCCCTGCTCCTCGTTGGTCTCCTGGTGCGCCAGCCGCATCCCGTAGGTCTCCTCGTAGAACGCGATCGCCGCGTCGAGGTCGGGCACCGCGATGCCCACGTGGTCGATCGCGGTGAACAGCTGGTCCGGGATGCCGGACGTCGTCGGGGGAGTACTCATGGGGCACATCGTCGTACGGCGTCGGGCCCACCGCGACCGGGTGTGACATGTTCCACCCTCCCAGCCCGGGTGACCGGCACCTGACCCGTGGGTAAGGTCGGCAGAGATCCACGTCGACCCACCTTCTGGAGGCACGTCATGTCCGGTTCCGTCATCGTCGCGGGGGCGCGCACCCCCATCGGTCGCCTGCTCGGAGGGTTCAAGGACCTCTCCGCCGCTGACCTCGGTGGCGTCGCCATCAAGGGTGCTCTCGAGAAGGCCGGCGTGACCGGCGACCAGGTCGACTACCTGATCATGGGCCAGGTCATCCTGGCGGGCGCCGGCCAGAACCCGGCCCGTGCCGCGGGCATCGCAGCCGGCCTGCCGATGAGCATGCCGTCGATGACCATCAACAAGGTGTGCCTCTCCGGCCTCAACGCGATCGCGATGGCCGACCAGCTGATCCGCGCCGGCGAGGTCGAGATCGTCGTGGCGGGTGGCATGGAGTCGATGACCAACGCCCCGCACCTGCTGCCCAAGTCGCGCGAGGGCTTCAAGTTCGGCGACGTGAAGCTCGTCGACTCGATGGCCTACGACGCGCTCTACGACCAGGCCACCCAGCAGGCGATGGGCGGGCTGACCGAGCAGGCCAACGCCGAGGGCATCAAGCTCACCCGCGAGGAGCAGGACGAGTTCGCGGCGGCGTCGCACCAGAAGGCCGCGGCCGCCTGGAAGAACGGCGTCTTCGACGACGAGGTCGTGCCGGTCTCGATCCCGCAGCGCAAGGGCGACCCGGTCGTCATCTCCGCCGACGAGGGCGTGCGCGGCGACACCACCACCGAGTCGCTCGGCAAGCTGCGCCCGGCGTTCAGCAAGGAGGGCACCATCACGGCCGGCTCCTCCTCCCAGATCTCCGACGGCGCCTGCGCGGTCGTCGTGATGAGCAAGGCCAAGGCCGAGGAGCTCGGGCTCGAGTGGCTGGCCGAGATCGGCGCGCACGGCATGGTGGCCGGCCCCGACTCGACGCTCCAGATGCAGCCCGCCAACGCGACCGCCAAGGCGTGCGCGAAGGAGGGCATCGAGCCCACCGACCTCGACCTCGTCGAGTTCAACGAGGCCTTCGCCGCAGTCGGCATCGAGTCGGCCCGCTCCCTGGGCCTCGACCCCGAGAAGGTCAACGTCAACGGCGGCGCGATCGCGCTCGGCCTCCCGGTCGGCATGTCCGGCGCCCGCGTGGTCCTGCACCTCGCTCTCGTGCTGAAGCGCCGCGGCGGCGGCGTCGGCGCGGCCGCGCTGTGTGGCGGCGGTGGGCAGGGCGACGCCCTGATCGTGCGTGTCCCGAAGAACTGATCCGAGGTCCGTTCCGGACCTCGTCGAGCGCGCCCGCGCCGGCGAGGCCCGGGCGGTCGCTCGCCTGATCTCGCTCGTCGAGGACGAGTCGCCGCTGCTGCGTGAGGTGATGGTGGCGCTCGCGCCGCACACCGGCAACGCCCAGGTCATCGGCATCACCGGGTCGCCCGGCGTCGGCAAGTCGACGTCGACCAACGCGCTGGTCGCCGAGCTGCGCACGCAAGGCAAGCGGGTCGGCGTGCTGGCGGTGGACCCGTCGTCCCCGTTCTCCGGGGGCGCGCTGCTCGGTGACCGGGTGCGGATGCAGGACCACGCCACCGACCGCGACGTCTACATCCGGTCGATGGCGTCGCGCGGCCACCTCGGCGGGCTGTCCTGGACGACCCCGCAGGCGCTGCGGGTGCTCGACGCCGCAGGCTGCGACGTGATCCTCATCGAGACCGTCGGTGTGGGCCAGAGCGAGGTCGAGATCGCCGGGCTGGCCGACACCACGATGGTGCTGCTCGCGCCGGGCATGGGCGACGGCATCCAGGCCGCCAAGGCCGGCATCCTCGAGATCGGGGACATCTACGTCGTCAACAAGGCCGACCGCGACGGCGCCGACCAGGTGCGCCGTGACCTGCGGTCGATGCTCGCGCTCGGCAACAGCCCCGAGGGCTCCTGGAAGCCGCCGATCGTGAAGACCGTCGCCCAGAAGGCGGAGGGCCTCGACGAGGTGGTCGCCGAGATCGACCGCCACCGGGAGTGGCTGACGTCCAGCGGCGAGCTCGACAAGCGGCGCACCCGCCGGGCCCGCGACGAGATCGAGGCGATCGCGGTCACTGCCCTGCGCCAGCGCTGGGGCGACGTGCACGGCAGGTCGGAGCTCGACGAGCTCGCGGCGGCCGTGGTGGCGGGGCAGCAAGACCCCTACACGGCCGCCGACGAGCTCCTCGAGTCGTTCAGCGACTGACCACCGGCACCGGTGTCACGACGCCGGGGTCCATCGTGACCTTCTTCGGGGTCCGGTAGCCGGCTCCCAGACCGGCGACGGCGTACGTCGTGCCGGCAGGCAGCCCGGTGAACGTGAACTCTCCGTTGTCGTCGGTCCGGACGATCCCCAGCTCCCGGTGGCCGACGACCCACATCCAGATGCCGTCGGGCTTGCCGTCCTGGGGCAGCTGGTCCGGGTCGACCACGCCCGACACCGAGATCAGTCCGGGTCGCACGACGATCTCGTCGGTGACCGCGTTGGACTCGTTGCCGGCCAGGTCACGGAACTTCACGTAGACCGTCGCGAAGCCGTGGGCACCCGGGACGAGGGTCCACGGCAGCGTCTTCGCGAACGGCTGCCAGGTCGCGCCGTCGAAGCTCCCGTTGTTCGACACCATCATCTGGTCCACGTCGGCGTCGTCGACCTCGAGCCCGAGGGTGACCGCGGACGTCTCGGCGTACGTCGCGCCGCGGTCGATGACGACCGATCCGATCGGGGGCATCGGGTCCTTGCGCGGCGTGCCGCTGAACACCGGGCTCTCGTCGGAGCGGTTGCCGGCGAAGTCGACCGCGACCACCTTGTAGTAGTACGTCGTGTCGTTGGTCAGGCCGGTGTCGCGCACCCGCCCGCCCTTCGCGGTCGAGTCGAACGTCATCGCCAGCTTGAACGGGCCGGTCGGGCTCGTGGCCCGCAGCAGCCGGATCCTCTTGTACGACGGGTTCGCCGGGTAGCGGATCAGCAGCGACTCCGGCTTGAGGGCCAGTCGCGGCAGGTGGTCGACCAGCTCGCTGATCACGGCCGCGCCCTCGGGACGCGGGAGGGCGTCGTCCGAGGCGTCGAACGGGTTGGCCCCGCGCTTGACCTCCGAGCCGTCCGGCTCACCACCGAGGTCGGTGTCCGGCAGGCACGGGTCGGTGCCCGCGTCCCACTCGCGCTTGGACTCGAGACCGTCGCCGTCGGGGTCCGTCCCCGCGTCGGAGGGGTCCTGGAGCTGGAGGCACGGGTGGTAGCTCTCGTAGAGGTTCGGCATGCCGTCGCCGTCGACGTCCGGGTTCGGGTCGCCGTTCTCGTACAGCGCGAAGGACTGCCTGGCGAGCCGGGTGTAGTCGGCGCCGACGTTGTTGGTCCCTGCAGCCCTGATCAGCACCTGGTAGGACCCGTCGGGCTTCGGGGTGGCGTCGTCACTGCCGCGCCTGGAGAACTCCGTGGTGCGCGTGTAGACGCCGGCGTACACACCGTCGCCGGCGGAGCCGTCGCCGTGGTTGCCGTCGTCGAGCAGCGGCAGCCGGATGGTGCTGCCGTCCGGGTGGGTCACGTCGGCCCACACGCGGCCGCCGCCGACACCGCCCGACCTGTCGTCCAGCCCGGCGATGATCGGGATCTGCTCACCCCACCGGTGGCCGTCGAGCTCCTTGCGGAACTCGTGGGTGTCACCGACGGAGGTCCACATCGTCGTCCCGTTGCCCGGTTGTCCGGCTGCCATGCCGACCCAGCCGGTCGTCTTGCCCGGGTTGTCGACCTGCAGCTTCCAGACGCCCTTGTCCATCGTCGGGATCCGGTAGACCACGTGGGTGTCGGTCCGGGTGACCTCGACCCCGCCACCCGACGTGACGACGGTGCCGGACGGGTTCACTAGCCGGACCTTCAGCGGGTCCGAGACCCCGGGCCAGTTCACGCCGACGACGGCGTTGGTCATCCCGCCCTCGTCCAGGGTGATCTGCCGGGTGACGGTGCCCCCGGAGGCGAGCGTGCTGCCGCCCTGCCAGAACCGCTCGAGGTCACCTGCGTCCTCGTTGGCCGCGAAGTACACGTCGGCGAGGTTGTTGGCGAGGCTGGTGCCGCCGATCGCGGCCCGGGCGGCGGCGCGCGCACTCACGCCGCTGTTGACGTCGACGTAGTAGTACGTGCCGCCGGTGTCGTCGGCGATCTGCTGGAGGAGCGCCTGGTCGGTGAGCGGGCCGAGGGCGATCGTGTCGACCTTGACCCCGGCCGAGATCACGCTCGCCCGGACGTCGTTCCAGAACCTCCCCTCGTTCTCCATGCCGTCGGACAGCAGCACGATGTGGTCCTCACCGAGGGCGGTGCCACGGATCGGGAACTCGGCGGCACTCGTGAAGACGCCGTCGCCGATGCTCGTCATGCCGCCGGCGCTGAGACCGAGCACCTGGGCGCGGGCGGCGGTGCGGTTCGCGCCCGTCATCGTCGACAGCAGGGCGTCGAGGGTGGCGTCGTCGTCGGGCTCGGCGTTGTTGCCGCTGAAGCTGACCACGCCGAGCTTGTCGTCGGACCGGGCCGCGTCGACGTACATCGACGCCGCGTTGCGGGCCGCGTCGATCTTGGGAGATGCCGCCGGGTCCAGCATCGAGCCGGAGCGGTCGATCGTGAGCATCTGGTCGAGGTGCCTGATCTGGTAGCTCACCGACTGGGCGTCGGAGGCGCTGACGTCGCCGAGGTGGACGGTGAGGTCCTGCACGTCGGGCGCCGCCGCAGGGAAGGTCGGCGCCTTGACCGTCAGCCAGTACTCGCCCTGGACGTAGGCACCGCTGACGACGTGGGCGTCCTTGTTGCCGACCTCGACGGTGAAGTCGCTGGGCCGCAGCCCCTCGACCGACGGGGTGCCCAGCTCGCTGGGGCCGTGGACCTGGACCCTGACCTGGAAGCGGTTGGGCGCCGACTTCGTGCCCACGAAGGCCTGGTCCGTCTGGGTCGGCTTCTTGATGGCGAGCTGGTAGGAGCCGCAGGCGAAGCGGTAGTCGACGTCAGCGGCGTCGTTCAGACCGGTGATGACGGCGCCGAGGCGGGTGATCCGCTTGTCGGCCGCGGCGCGGGTGCGGACCAGGATCGCGCGGGCGAAGTGGGTGCCGACCGACTTGTCGAGCCGCTGCACGACGCCGGTCGCGTCCTGGCTCACGAGCGCGACGCCCGCCCGGTCGCCGTCGACGACGAGGCCGGCCACTCCGGTGCAGTCGCCGATGTCGGCCCGGAGGTACTTCGCCGCCCAGCTGTTGACCGAGAGTGCGGTGGGCCCGACGTTGGGCGGGATCGTGCCGACGTTGGTGACGGGCACGTCGGCGTACGGCGTCGCGCCCGCCTGCTGCTCGTCGACGTAGCGGTACTTCGTCGCGTCGGGCAGCACGCTGAGGTCCATCAGCTTCGTGTAGTTGGCGACCGTGAAGTCGTGGAAGAGGCCCTCGAGCGTCGCGTTCCTGT
>JAOPXG010000134.1 GCA_025965275.1 Nocardioides sp. | reverse complement strand
CCGGCGTCGGTGAGCCGCGCCTCCTCCAGCGCCTGGGCCTCGAGCTCGGCGCGCCGGGTGGTCTCGAGCAGCTGCCGCGCGGCGTCGTACGCACCCGGGTCGGAGACCAGGTCGGCCGCGCCGCGCTTCAGCCTGCTGAGGGCGCTGCGGGCGAAGATCTGCTGCTCGGTGGTCGTGCGCTCGGATCGGCCGCGGCCGATGAACGAGACGGCCCAGTGCAGCAACGCCGTGACCCGGCTCTTGAAGCCGGTGATGTAGATCAGGTGCAGGGCCAGCCACATCAGCCAGGCGAGCACCCCGGTGATCCGGAACTTGCCGATCAGCGCGACGGCCCGGAAGCGGCTGATGATCGCCATCGAGCCCTTGTCGAAGTAGTGGAACGGGCCGGCGGACGCCTTGGAGTTGAGCCGGTTGTCGATCTCCTTGGCGGCGTACTTGGCGCCCTGGATGGCGACCTGGGCGACGCCCGGGAGGTTGTCGAGCGCGATCATGTCGCCGACGACGAAGACCTCGGGGTGGCCGGGCAGCGTCAGGTCGGGGTTCACGCTGATCCGGCCGGCGCGGTCGAGGGGCGCACCCGTCTGCTCGGACAGCGTGCGGCCCAGCGCGTTGGCCTGGACGCCGGCGGCCCAGATCTTGGTGACGGTGTCGATCCGCTCGACCCGGCCGTCCTTGAACTTCATCTCGATGCCGCGCTCGTCGACGTCGGTCACCATCGCGCCGAGGATCACCTCGACGCCGAGCTTCTCGAGCTCGGTCTGCGCCTTGGCGCCGAGCTTCGCGCCGAACGGCGGCAGCACCTGCGGCGCGGCGTCGACGAGGATCACCCGCGCGCTGCGGGTGTTGATCGAGCGGAAGTCCTTGCGCAGGGTGCGGTGGGCGAGCTCGGCGATCTGGCCGGCCATCTCCACTCCGGTCGGGCCGGCACCCACGACCACGAAGGTCAGCAGGTGGTCGACGTTCTCGCCGCGGGCGGCGCCGAGCTCGGCCATCTCGAACGCGCCGAAGATCCGGCCGCGCAGCTCGAGGGCGTCGTCGATGCTCTTCATGCCGGGCGCGAACTCGGCGAAGTGGTCGTTGCCGAAGTACGACTGGCCGGCGCCCGCCGCGACGATCAGCGAGTCGTACGGCGTGACCGTCTCGCGGCCGAGCACCTGCGAGGTGACCACGCGCTTGTCGAGATCGATGCCGGTGACCTCACCGAGCAGGACCCTCGCGTTCTTCTGGCTGCTCAGCACCTCACGGGTCGGCGGCGCGATCTCTCCCTGGGACAGGATCCCGGTCGCGACCTGGTAGAGCAGCGGCTGGAAGAGGTGGTGGGTCGTCTTGGCGACCATCGTGACGTCGACGTCGGAACGACGCAGCGCCTTGGTGCCGAAGAGACCTCCGAAGCCGGAGCCGATGACCACGACCTGATGACGGTGCTGGGGTGTCTGCGGAGCTGCCTCGGTGGCTGCCATCACGGACCTTTCATGAGCGAATCGGATCGTGCCAGAAGAACACTCTCCCCTACCCTCATTGTTCCGCCGTAGGCCCTCCCGGGCGCAATCGGCGGACGTCTCCTCGAACACAGGGACGATCCGCCGTCGATCCGGTCGCGGAAACCCGTCTGGACCGCTCGAAGAACGCGCCGACACGGATGTTTGGCGTGGATATCGAGGGGTACACGAGCCGACAATGGCTTCGCCGCCAGCCTTCGTTCCTCGTGGAGACCACCGTGCCGCTGAACAGGCCAGCCCTGTCCCTGGGCTCGGGTCCCCGCGGCGTGCAGGATGCACGCCGCTGGGTGGTCGGCACCTGCCATGACATCGCCCGCAGCGACCTCGTCGAGTGCGCCGAGCTGGGTGTCTCCGAGCTCGTCACCAACGCGCTGCTGCACGCGGGACCGCCCCTGAGCGTCCGCGTCCGCGGCACCCGTGAGCACCCCCGCGTCGAGGTCCGCGACGGGTCGGTCGAGCTGCCCCAGATGCCGGCGGCCGGTCCCGCGGACGACGACGACCTGATGCTCACCTTCGGGCGCGGTCTGAGCATCGTGGCGCGCTGCTCCACCGCGTGGGGCGTCGAGGTCGAGGAGGACGGCAAGCTCGTCTGGTTCGTGCCGGCCGCGCAGTCGGGCGACGACATGGTCGAGGGGGTGGTCACCGGCGAGACGGCGACGCCGGTCGCCACCCAGCCCTCGCCCGACGAGATGCGCATCGACGTCCGCGGCGTACCCCTGCGCTCGTTCGTCGAGTTCCAGCGCCACTACCGCGAGCTGCGCCGCGAGGTGCGGCTGCTCGCGCTAGCCCACGAGTCCGAGTACCCGCTCGCCAAGGACCTCTCCGACCTCTTCGGCTCCCTGGAGCGCGACCTGCGCGAAGGCATCGGGGCCGACCAGATCGACCAGGCGCTCCAGTCGGGCGCCGCGACGACCGACCTGCACGTCGCGATGCCCCGCCAGACGGCCGCCACGATCGGCCGGTTCATCGAGCTGCTCGACCTGGCCGACGCGTTCTGCCGCGAGGAGCGGCTGCTGTCGCTGGCGCGCACCCCCGAGCAGCAGCGGTTCCAGCGCTGGTTCCTCAACGAGTTCGTGCGACAGGAGAAGGGCGAGGCTCCGCTGGCGTGGCAGGATGCGCCCGTGTCCAGGCGGCAGAGCAGCGTTTCGTGACGACGGCCCTCCCGCCGCCGCGGCTGATCGCGGCGGTGGCGGTCGGCGGCGCGGTCGGGGCCGTCGCCCGGTGGGGTCTCACCGAGGTCTTCCCGGCTGACGCCGACGCCTTCCCGTGGTCGACGTTCGCGATCAACGTCGCCGGCGCCTTCCTGCTGGCGCTGCTGCCGGCCTTCGCCCGGGTCCGCGGCAGCCGCACCCTCGCCCTCGGCCTCGGCCCCGGCGTCCTCGGCGGCTTCACGACCCTGTCCGCCTACTCCGAACAGTCGCGCGCCCTCCTCGACGCCGGGCACGTCGGCCTGGCGTCGACGTACCTCGTCGGGACGCTGGGCGCCTGCCTGGTCGCGGTCCTGGTGGCCGACCGCTGGTCGACGGCGCTCGAGCGCGGGATCTTCGCCGACGAGGGAGGCGACGAGTGACGGTCCTGCTGGTCGCGTTGGGCGCTGCCGTCGGGGCGCCGCTGCGCTTCACCGTCGCGAGCCTCTACGACCGGGCCTTCCCCTGGGGCACCTGGGTGGTCAACGTCGCCGGGTCCTTCCTGCTCGGGCTGCTCTCGGCGCTCGCCCTGTCCGGCCACGCCATGGCGCTGCTCGGCACCGGCTTCTGCGGTGGCTTCACGACGTACTCCGCCTTCGCCGTGCAGACCCACGCACAGGGCCCGGCGCGGGGCACGGCGTACGCCGTCCTCACGATCGCGGCCGCGCTGGGGGCCTGCGCGCTGGGGTTCTGGCTGGCCGCCTGACCACCGGGTCACTATGCGTAGCCGAGGTCGTGGAGCCGGTCGTCATCGATGCCGAAGTGGTGGGCGACCTCGTGCACGACGGTGATCCGGACCTCGTCGACGAGCTGCTCGACGGTGTCGCACATGTCGAGCAGCGGGCCGCGGAAGATGAAGATCCGGTCGGGCAGCTCCATCATCGGGTCGCCCCAGCGCTCCGTGAGCGCGATGCCGTCGTAGAGGCCGAGCAGGTCGGGCTCGTCCTCGGGCGGCTCGTCCTCGACCAGGACGACCACGTTGCGGACCAGTGCGGTGATCTCGTCGGGGATCTCGTCGAGGGCGCGGTCGACGAGGTTCTCGAAGTCCGCGCGGCCCATCTCGATCGGCATGGGGCCATTGTGCTGGAGAAGCAGAAACGCTCCGGATCGGGTGTGATCCGGAGCGTTTCGTCTGCGACCCCGACGGGACTCGAACCCGCGGCCTCCGCCGTGACAGGGCGGCGCGCTAACCAACTGCGCTACGGGGCCAGGTGTGTTGCTGTGCCTCATTGCTGAAGCGGTGGAACTCTAACCCACACATCGCGTCGACTCCCAATCGGGACCCGGAACGACGGTGGTGGCACCCCCAACGGGATTCGAACCCGTGCTACCGCCGTGAAAGGGCGGGGTCCTGGGCCGCTAGACGATGGGGGCCGGACATGCTTCGGGAAAGCATAGGGGCCGCCCTGATCGGCCTCCAAAAGCACCGGCCATCCCCGTTTTCGTGGGGCCGGACGCGCTCCTGTAGGGTTTCCGTCGCTTGGCCAGGTAGCTCAGTTGGTACGAGCGTCCGCCTGAAAAGTGGAAGGTCGGCGGTTCGACCCCGCCCCTGGCCACAGGCACCGCAGGTCCGTGACCTGCACGAACGCCCCCGCCGGTTCCGGCGGGGGCGTTCGTCGTCGCCAGGTCGTCGTTCCCTACGCGCTCCGCTCGCGGGGCACGTCCACGCGCGGGATCCCGCCGAGGCCGAGCCGGTAGCGGGTGTGCTCGGCGTACTGCTCCAGGACCCGCCAGAGCGTCTGGTGCGCGGCCCAGGGCAGCGGCTCGGCGCCGTGGTACCAGCTCTCGCCGAAGGCGATCCAGACCGGCGTCCACCCGGCCGCATCGTCCCAGGCGCCGCGGCGAGCCATCAGCATCCGGCGCCGGATCTGGAACGCCGCACGCGGCCCGTCCTCGTAGACCGCGGCCGTCGCGACCGGCCAGACCCAGAGGTCGAGCGGCATCAGGTCGAGCTCGAGCTCGCGCAGCACGAGGGGGGCGACCAGCACGGTCGCCACGTTCTCGTGCGGGGC
This sequence comes from Nocardioides sp., assembly GCA_025965275.1. Classification (GTDB taxonomy): domain Bacteria; phylum Actinomycetota; class Actinomycetes; order Propionibacteriales; family Nocardioidaceae; genus Nocardioides. The sequence goes on along the minus strand of JAOPXG010000134.1, from coordinate 10,100 downwards.
GCGTTGCACGACGCGCACGCTACCTGCGGGGTCCGACGAGGACCAGCAGTCACTTCCGCAGCATCGGCGCCCACACCGGGCTGGACAGGCCGCCGGCCGAGTGAGCGGGTACGGCGGGCAGGTTGCGGCCGCCGTACACGACGCCGCCGCCGGCCGCGTCGTATCGCAGCCAGGTCTGCGCCGGGCCCTGGCCCCGGCCGGGCTGCGACCAGTCGCAGACGCCGTCGGGGAAGGTGGCCTCGAGGGTCGCCCACTCGTCGTCGGTGAACGGCACCAGCATGAAGTCGAACACGCTCGGGTCGAGCGGCTCGAGCCTGCAGGCGACCTTGTCGTTGGCGACCGGGCCGCCGGCCTCCTGGCGCGGGGTGCTGAGCCGCGTCTGGAGGACCTGGAGCTCCTCGACGTCGCAGGCGTCCGCGGCCTCGCCGACGACGCACCGGTCGGTGACGTCGTCGGGCCGGTCGGTGGCGACCTTGCGGGCGAGTGGCCGGGAGCCGGTGTCCTTCTCCACGGCGGAGAGCCACTCGTCCATCTTGGTGAGCGCCTCGTTGGCCCAGTTCACGTCCCCGATCAGCGGGGTCGGGCCGAACCACATCACCCGGTTGTCGGTATTGCCCTGGTCGGCCTGCAGCCGCTCCTGGGTCCAGAAGGCGTGGGCGTAGTCGTGGGCGATGCCCGGGTCGGGGCCGCCGTGGTTGATCATCGCGACCTCGTCGAGGTGGTTGGCCTCGTCGATGAGCCCGGTCCGGTAGGCGCGGGCGATCGTGGCCGGGTCGCCGGCCGTGCGGTCGGCGATCAGCTCGGAGTCGACGTCGAGCCCACCGACCTTGGCGTTCAGGTCGACGAACTGGGCGGGCGTGATGGTGCCGGCCTTCAGCGCCGACAGGCCGTAGAGGATGCCCTTGTTGGCGAAGGGGATCCCGCCGAAGCCGTGGCCGGCGGCCTTCTCCTGCGGGGTCCAGACGGACTCGGGGCGACGGCCGAGCTGGTTGACTAGCAGGTCGAGCACCGAGCAGCGCACCCCGGTCGGGTTGGTCTCGGAGTCGTAGCGGGTCTTCGGGTCCCCGGCGACCGGGTCCGTCGTGCCGGGGCAGGCGTTCTCGGGGTTGAGCGCGGCCTTGAAGAGGCCCTCGTCGGCGACCACGGCGTTGAGGTGTGAGGCGTGCCCCTCGACCTGGGCCATCTGGGTGGGCGACCAGACGACGCCGGTGCCCCAGCGGGACGGGTCCTCGAAGTAGAGACGCAGCAGGTGGTAATCGGCGAACTGCGCGCCGGCCGTGAACGTGTCGGGGTAGGAACAGCTGGTGATCAGGCCCTGGTAGATGCCGGGGTAGGCGTTGGCGACCGTGTGCTGCGCGATCGACCCGCCGGAGCAGCCGGTGCCGATCGTGTAGCGCAGCAGGCCGTACCGCTCGACCAGGCGCTCCTTGGCCATCAGCACGGACTCGGCGTTCATCGCGACGCTGCAGTTGTGGCCGGTGTTGTCGAGCGCGGTGGAGACCACCGCGAAGCCCAGGCCGAGGGCGGTGACGTAGCTCGGCGTGACCGCGGGGACGCCCTCGAGCGTGCCGGAGTAGTCGGCGAGCGGCGGGCCGCCCGGGGTGTACGACGCGCCGCAGCCGCCGCCGTGGGTGACCAGCAGTTTGTGGTTCCACTGCTTCTGCGGGGCGACCGCGCTCCAGGCCCGGCCCGGCCGGAACAGCGCGAGGATCGTGTAGCGGTCGCGGTCCTGGTAGCCCTGCTCGCGGCGGACGACGAACGGCACCTCGACGCCCTGGTCGGTCGTCGTGGTCGCGACGTCGGTCGGTGGGTTGGCCGGGTCGTAGGGCTGGAGGTCGGGCGTGGCCGGGTTGGTGGACTTGTAGAGGTAGTCGTACGTCGCCGGCTCGTTGCACTGCGCGTCGGTGGCCGACTCCTGGCACACGTAGTGGGTCGAGTGCGGGCCGGAGAACAGCGGTCCGCCGTTCGGGTGGTCGACCACGACGGCTCGGGCCGGGCGGGCCCCGGGAGCGGTCGCGCGGAGCACGTTGCGGCCCACGTCCAGGCCGGTGACCAGGCCGAGCAGCCGGCCGCCGCGCGTCGAGAACCGCTGGGTGACGTCGCGGTCGCCGAGCCTCACCCGCACCTGCCCGGGCCGCACGCCCTTCGGCACCCGGACGGCGACCAGGGCGTCCCCGCCCGAGATCAGGTCGGAGCGGTTGGAGAGCACCTCGATGGTCAGCCGGCCCTGGGGTGCGGCGGAGCTGCCCGAGCTCGGGAGCACCGCCAGGAGCGGCGCCAGCACGGCGAGGAGAACGAGGACGAGGCGGGATCGCATGTCTCCTTCAACGACGACAGATGACGGTCGTCACGTCGCGCGGTGGTGGAGCAGGCTCCGCAAGGAACGTCGCGGCCCGGTGGTTGAGGAGCCGCCGCAGCCGACGCGCCCACGTCGGTCTCGGGGTCTCGGGACAGGACTGCGTCCCTCCTCGACCACCGCGATGCGGGATGATCGACGGATGCTCCGCCGCCTGTTGTTCCTCGTCGTCGTCACGTCCCTCTCGGTGCTGGCGGTGCCCGCCGTCGCGGGCGCCGAGACGCTGCGCCTCCGGGCGGCGGTGCGCAGCCTGGCGCAGGCCGACGAGACGCCCGACGGCTACGACCGCGACCTGTTCAGGCATTGGATCGACGCCGACGGCGACTGCCAGGACACCCGCGAGGAGGTGCTGATCGCCGAGTCGCGGGTGCCGCTCGACGGCTGCACCGTCACCGAGGGCGAGTGGTTCTCGCCGTACGACCACGCGACCTGGACGGCGTCGTCGGACGTCGACATCGACCACCTGGTGCCCCTCAAGGAGGCCTGGGACTCGGGCGCCGGCGCGTGGGTCGACCACCGCCGGGAGCGCTACGCCAACGACCTGCGCGACCCGCGGTCGCTGGTCGCGGTCACCGACAACGTCAACCAGTCCAAGGGCGATCGCGACGTCGCGGAGTGGCTGCCGACGTACGGCGTGTGCGGCTACGTGCGGCACTGGACGGCCGTGAAGCTGCGCTGGGGACTGGCCGTCGACGCAACGGAACGGGCCGAACTGGTGCGGCTCGCCGGGTCCTGCCCCAACCGGATGGTGCACGTCCGACCTGCGACGGGGTAGGAATGGCACATGGGCTCGGCGACGAAGGACCAGGCGAGCGATGACTCCGACCTCGTCCGACGTCTGTTCGAGGCGATGCCGGACGGGCTCTGGATGTTCGACGAACGCGGCATCACGACCTACGCCAACACCCGGATGGCCGAGATCGTCGGCCGGACCGTCGAGGAGATGCACGGCCTGCCCGTGATCGACCTGCTCGACGAGGTCGGCCGCGAGCAGTTCCACGCACACGTGGCGGAGCTCATGACGTCGGTCGGCGGCCGGGACAACCTCGAGACCCGCTTCTCCCGTCCGGTCGGAGACCCGGTGTGGGGGCTGGTCAGCTACGCGCCGGTGTTCGACGACGCCGGGGTGCGGATCGGGTGGCTGCACCGGGTCACGCCCTACACGGAGCGCAAGGAGCTCGTGGAGACGCTCCAGGTGCGCGAGCAGCAGCTCGCGACCGCCCAGATGATCGCCCACATCGGCAGCTGGGAGTGGGACGTCGCCGACGACAGGGTCCATTGGTCCGACGAGATGTGCCGGATCTTCGGCGTCGAGCTGGGCGCGTCCCCGACGTATGCCGAGTACGTCGAGATGATCCACCCCGACGACCGTGCACACGCCCGGGCCACCATCGAGGGGGCGATGGCCGGCGACGACGAGTACGGCTTCGACCACCGGGTGGCGCAACCCGACGGCTCCGTGCGCTGGGTGCGCGGCCGCGGTGTCGTGGAGCGCGGCCCGGACGGCACCGTCGAACGGCTCGGTGGCACCGCCCAGGACATCACCGACGTCGCCCGGGCCGACGAGCAGGCCGCGGAGGCCAACCGCCGGCTCTACCTGCTCCAGCAGCTGGCGATGGCGGCCAACAGCGCGACCAGCCTGCGCGAAGCGCTGCTGATGGCCGGCGCCGGCATCCTCGAGCACACGACGTGGGTCGCGGTGTGCGCGTTCCTGTACCTCTCCGACGTCGTCGAGGAGCTCGACATGGGCGGCACCGCGCTGGTCGACCCCGACCCGGAGCTCGCCGAGCGGGCGCGGGCCAGCGCCCAGGTGACCGTCGGGCCGCCGTCGGTGCGGGCCGCGACCCACAACCTGGTCGCGATGCCGGTGATCCTCGACGGCGAGGTGATCGCGGTCGTCGAGCTGTTCGCCGACGAGGTGCCGCCCGACGAGGACTCCTACCAGCTGATGAGCCAGATCGCCAACCAGCTCGCGGTCGTAGCCGAGCGCGAGCGCAGCGCACTGCAGCTCGCCGACGCGCGCGACGACGCGATGGAGGCGTCGCGGCTGAAGTCGGAGTTCCTCGCGACCATGAGCCACGAGATCCGGACCCCGATGAACGGCGTCATCGGGCTCACCGACCTGCTGCTCCGCACCGGCCTCGACGACCACCAGCGCCGGCTGGCGGAGAACCTCCAGGGCGCCGGCCTGACCCTGCTCGGGATCATCAACGACATCCTCGACCTCTCCAAGATCGAGGCCGGCAAGCTCGAGCTCGAGGCCGCGGACTTCGACGTGCGGTCGGTGTTCGACCAGGCCGCCTCCGTGCTCAGCGGGGCGGCCCACGACAAGGGCCTGGAGCTCGTGGTCGCCTGCCACCCCGACGTACCGCTCCAGCTGCGGGGCGACGCCGTCCGGTTCGGGCAGGTGCTGACCAACCTCGGGTCGAACGCGGTGAAGTTCACCGATCGCGGCGAGGTGGTGATCCAGGCGCAGGTGGAGCACCAGTCCTACACCGACGTGGTGCTCCGCGTGGACGTCTCCGACACCGGCGTGGGCCTGGAGTCCGAGTCCCGCAACCGGCTCTTCGACGCGTTCACCCAGGGCGACCCGTCCACGACCCGCCGGCACGGCGGCACCGGTCTCGGGCTCGCCATCTCGCGGCAGCTGGTCGAGGCGCTGGGCGGCGAGATCTGGGTGGCGAGCGAGCCCGGACAGGGCAGCACCTTCTCCTTCACCGTCCGGCTCGGCCGGGTCGCGGGTGCCGCGCCCCGGCAGCCCGGCACCTCCCGTCGGCTCGAGGGCCGGCGGGTGCTGGTGGTCGACGACAACGAGACCAACCGGTTCATCCTCGAGGAGCAGCTCTCCGCCTGGAGGTTGCGCCCGGTCGCGGTCGCGTCGGCCACCGAGGCGCTCGCGACGCTGCGGGAGGCCGCCCGGTCCGGCCAGCCCTTCGACATCGCGCTGCTCGACCTGCTGATGCCCGGCACCGACGGCCTCGGCCTGGCCCGGCAGATCAGTGCCGACCCGTCCCTGGGCCCGGTGGCGATGCTGCTCCTGACCTCCGACCAGTCGGTGTCGCGGCAGGCGATCCGAGACGCCGGCATCGGAGCCTCGCTGAGCAAGCCGGTGCGCCACTCGGAGCTGCGCGGGGCCCTGATAGCCGCGCTCGGCGGGCCGACCGACGCACCCGCCCCCGCGTCGCCGAGCGCTCCGGGGCTCGGGATCCGGGTGCTCGTCGTCGAGGACAACCAGGTCAACCAGCTGGTCGCGACCGGGATGCTGGAGAACCTCGGCTACACCGTCGACCTGGCCGCCGACGGCGTCGAGGCGGTCGAGCGGCTGACCCGTCCCCACGACTACGCCGCCGTGCTGATGGACTGCCGGATGCCGCGGATGGACGGCTTCGACGCGACCCGGCAGGTGCGCCGGCGCGAGCCCGTCGGCCGCCGGGTGCCGATCATCGCGATGACCGCGTCGGCGCTCGAGGGCGAGCGGGAGCGCTGTCTGGCCGCCGGGATGGACGACTACCTCGCGAAGCCGGTCGACGCCGCCGAGCTGGAGCGGGTCGTCCGGGAGTGGGTGCAGCCCGCCGGCGTGCCGGAGGCGGCGGGTTCGCCTCCCGGCCCGGCACCGCGCCCGAAGGCCGCCGCCCACGACGCCCTCGTGCTCGACCAGGCACGGATCACGATGCTCGACGGTCTGGTCAAGGACGGCGTGAGCTTCTTCGAGCGCACCGCGGCGTCGTTCATGGGCCGCGTCGGCAGCCAGCTGATGGCCATCCGCGAGGCGGTCGACCGCAACAACGCGATGTCGCTGCTCACCTCGGCCCACCAGCTCAAGGGCAGCGCGCTCAACCTGGGTCTTCCCCGGGTGGCGGCGGCCGCGGCGAAGCTCGAGGCGCTCGGCATCGCCGGCCACACCGAGGGTGCGCGGCCGATGCTCACCGAGCTCATCGACGAGATCGAGGTCGCGGTCGCAGCCCTCCAGCGGGCCACGGCCGCGCGCGGCTGACCCGGTGCTGCCCCGCTTCGAGGTCGTCGCCCGGCGGCGACCCGTCGACCTGGTGGCCCCGGGTCCGGCCGCACCCCTGCTGGCGCCGTACGCCGCGGTGACCGCCGCGCTCGACGGGCCCGCGACGCTGGAGCTCACGAGTGGCGAGGCGCGGCTGTCGGGGTGGTACAACGGCACCGGCGCCGGCCTCGAGGTGACGGCGGGCGGCCGCACGACCACGCACCGGTCCCGCCGGCACGGCCGCCCGGACGGGCCGGTGACGGAGCTCGGGCTGACCCTGACCGGCACCCACCTCAGCGTGCTCACCCGGGCCGACGGGCCGTGGTCGGTCCGCGGCCGGGTCGACCTGACCGACCGGGTCGACACCCGTGACGAGTCGTGGCTGGCGCGCTTGGCCCCGGCCTCCCGCGGCGCGCTGACCGACGTGCGCGCGGGCGGCTTCGGGCAGCTCGGGCTGCGCGACGTCCGGCAGGTCACCCACGCCGACGGCACGACGTACCGGCTCGACGGGAGCGTGCTGCTGACCGCAACCAGTGCCGGACCGGGCTTCTTCGACACCGCGCACACCTCGGTGTGGTCGCTGGACCCGGCGACGCTGGAGCTGAGCCACCGCTCGGACCTGTTCTTCCGGCGGCCGGACCGGCCGGGCGCGTTCGGGGACCACGCGACGCACCTGGTGCGCGACGGCGAGCGGTGGCTGGTGGCGACGAGCACGTGGGGGGACTTCGACCGGCGCCGGGCGGGCGCGACCGTGGCCGTGACCCTCGCCGAGACGAGCGACGACCTGCTCTCCGGGCGGCACCTGCTCGACACCCGCCCGCTCGTGCTGCCGACCACCGGGCTGCGATCGGTCGGTGTGTGGGACCCGCACCTCGTCCGGACCGACGACGGCTGGCTGGTGGGCTTCGTGACCGCGCCGAGGTTCTTCCGCTTCCACCCCGCCCTCGCGGCGGGTCCGGCGCTGGACGCGCTGACGCTGCGCTCGGCCGCGACCGACCGGATCGCGACCGAGGGCACCACGCTGATGCGGCTCGACGGCTCGTGGCGGGTGCTCGCCAGCGACGGCCGCGACGGGCGGCGCGGGCAGCGCCGCGCCTACCCGGTGTTCGACCTCGACCTCCAGGAGATCGGCGCCCTCGACGCGCCGTACCCCACCAACATCCCGTGGCCGACGCTCGTACCGGACGGCGACTCGTGGCTGCTGGTGGGTTTCAACGGACGGCCGTACGGCGGTCCGCTGCCGGGCTACGGGACGCACGGGGACGTGGTTTTCGCCCGCCCTCGATAGGCGGGCGTCTCCATCTCATGGCCTGCTCGCGACGACCCCTGAGATGAAGACGCCCGCCTGACGGTCTACCGTGTGAGCAAGGACACGACGCCACCCCTGCCGCGTCCTCACGCCAGCGCCACACCATCCCGTGGCCGAACCAGAGAGTAGGCACCATCCATGTCTGCAGCAGCCTCCGCCGATGTCTTCGAGCGGGGCTCCGAGCACGAGCAGGTCGTCTTCGCCAACGACCCCGCCACCGGCCTCAAGGCCGTGATCGCGATCCACTCCACCGCCCTCGGTCCCGCCCTCGGCGGCACCCGCTTCCACCCCTACGCCACCACCGCCGACGCGGTGCGCGACGTCCTCAACCTCTCGCGCGGCATGTCCTACAAGGCTGCGCTGGCCGGGCTCGACCTCGGCGGTGGCAAGGCGGTCATCATCGGCGACCCCGCCACGCTCAAGTCGGAGCCGCTCCTGCGCGCCTACGGCCGCCACGTGCAGTCGCTCGACGGCCGCTACTACACGGCCTGCGACGTCGGCACGTACTCCGTCGACATGGACCAGATCGCCCGCGAGTGCTCCTTCGTCACCGGGCGCACGGTCGCCCATGGCGGCGCCGGTGACAGCTCGGTGCTCACGGCGTACGGCGTGTTCCAGGGGATGCGCGCCGCGGCGTCGGTCGCCTGGGGCACCACGTCCCTCGAGGGCCGCACCGTCGGCGTGGCCGGCGTCGGCAAGGTCGGCACGCACCTGGTCCGGCACCTGGTCGAGGACGGCGCCACCGTCGTGGTCACCGACGTGCACGCACCGTCGGTCGAGCGGGTCCGCGACGAGTTCCCGTCGGTGCGCGTCGCCGCGTCCGCCACCGAGCTGGTCGCCCTGCCGCTGGACGTCTACGCGCCGTGCGCGCTCGGCGACGCGATCACCGACGAGGTGGTCGAGGTGCTGTCGGCGCGGATCGTGTGCGGTGCCGCCAACAACCAGCTGGCCCACCCGGGCGTGGAGAAGGCGCTCGAGGAGCGCGGCATCCTCTACGCGCCGGACTACTGCGTGAACGCCGGCGGCCTGATCCAGGTCGCCGACGAGCTCGAGGGCTTCTCCTTCGAGCGGGCGCACCAGCGCGCCGCCGGCATCTTCGACACCACGCGGCACGTCTTCGAGCTCGCCGCGTCCGACGGCGTACCGCCCGCGATCGCCGCCGACCGGCTCGCCGAACGGCGGATGCGTGAGGTCGGGCGGTTGCGCGGGATGTGGCTCAGCGGTCACTGACGGATTCACCGGATCACGGGGAAACTGTCACTTCTCAGGCAAAGTTTCGGCCCAGAAGCGATGGTTTCCCCGGATCACCGGGGAAACCGACGTCAAGCGAGGAGAGCGTCAGTCGCGACGAGAGTCGGAGTAGTCCGACCACTTCTCGAGCTCTTCGGGCTCCACCTGACCGGTGTCGTCCTCACCACTCGAACCGTGCAGCTCACTGGCGAGCGCCCCGAAGTCCGTCTCGTGAGTGCGGTACTTCAGGTCGCGGGCGACCTTCGTCTGCTTGGCTTTCGCTCGGCCGCGCCCCATAGGGTCAGCCCCCTCGCACGCTCGGCCGGGGCACTCTGGCTCCCGGGCTGGTCTCAAAGAGTTCTCGTGGAGGCAACGCTACCTGTTGCGCGGCTGTTCCCGCACATCCCCTGCCCGAAATGCGGAGCGGACCTACCAGCCGGGGTGCTGGCCGGTCAGCTCGACCCGTCCGCGCTGTTCCGGGTCGACGGTGACCTCGCCCGCGACCCAGGCCCGGACGCCGTGCTCGGCGAGCACGGCGATCGCCGTGTCGACGTCCTCGGGATCGGTGAGCGCGACCATGCCGACGCCGCAGTTCAGGGTCGCCTCGAGGTCGGCCTGGGGCACGTCGCCGGTGCGGCGCACGAAGTCGAAGATCGGCTGGGGCGTCCAGGTACGGCGGTCGAGGGTCGCGCGCAGCTCGACCGGCATGACTCGCTGGAGGTTGGCCGCCAGGCCGCCGCCGGTCACGTGGGACATCGCGTGGGTGCGGGTCCGGTCGGCCAGCGCGAGGCACGCCTTGGCGTAGATCCGGGTCGGCTCCAGCAGCTCCTCGCCGAGGGTGCGGCCGAACTCGTCGTGGTGCGCCTCGAGCGACAGGCCGGCCTTCTCGAGGAGCACGTGGCGCACGAGCGAGTAGCCGTTGGAGTGCAGGCCCGAGGCCTCCATCGCGATCACGACGTCGCCGGGGCGGACCCGGCCGGGGCCGAGCAGCTTGTCGGCCTCGACCACGCCCGTCGTCGCGCCGGCCACGTCGTACTCGTCGGGCGCGAGCAGCCCGGGGTGCTCGGCGGTCTCGCCGCCGATCAGGGCGCAGCCGGCGAGCACGCAGCCCTCGGCGATGCCCTTGACGATCGAGGCGATCTTCTCCGGCTCGACGCGCCCGGTGGCGATGTAGTCGGTCATGAAGAGCGGCTCGGCGCCGCAGACGACCA
>JAOPXG010000126.1 GCA_025965275.1 Nocardioides sp. | reverse complement strand
GCTCCGTCCACCCCGAGGGCGGTTTCGCGTGGCTCGACGACACCGGCCGCCCCGTGCTCGACCGGCCCGTCGAGCTGTGGATCAGCTGCCGGATGACGCACGTCTTCGCACTGGCCCACCTGATGGGGCGTCCCGGTGCGGGCGAGCTCGTCGACCACGGCGTGGCCGCCCTGACCGGCCGCTTCCGCGACGCCGTGCACGGCGGCTGGTTCGCCGCGGTGGGGCCGGACGGGCCGGTCACGACCGACAAGACGGCGTACGAGCACGCCTTCGTGGTGCTCGCGGCCTCGTCGGCGGTCGTCGCACAGCGACCGGGGGCGGAGGCGCTGCTGGCGGAGGCGCTCGACGTGTTCGACCGGCACTTCTGGGACGACGACGCCGGCATGGCCGTCGAGCAGTGGGACGAGACCTTCACGGTGCTCGACCCCTACCGCGGCGTGAACGCCAACATGCACACCGTCGAGGCGCTGCTCGCGGCCGCGGACGTGACCGGCGACCCGATGCTCCGCGAGCGGGCGCTGCGGATCACCACCCGGGTCGTGCACGACCTCGCCCGCGGCAACGACTGGCGGATCCCCGAGCACTTCGACACCGCCTGGACGCCGCTGCTCGACTACAACCGCGACGAGCCCGCACACCCGTTCCGGCCGTACGGCGCGACGATCGGCCACTGGCTGGAGTGGTCGCGACTGGCCCTCGACCTGCGCGCCGCGCTCGGCGACGACGCCCCCGCGTGGCTGCTCGACGATGCGAGCGCGCTCTTCGACGCGGCGGTCCGCGAGGGCTGGGCGGTCGACGGGGCCGCGGGATTCGTCTACACGGTCGGCTGGGACGGGCGCCCCGTCGTCCGGCAGCGGATGCACTGGGTGCTGACCGAGGCCGTGGCTGCGGCGGCCACGCTGGCGCAGGTGACGGGCGACCCCGCCTACGCGATCCGCGCCGAGCAGTGGTGGGCGTACGCCGCGACGTACCTCGTCGACACCGTGGGCGGCTCGTGGCACCACGAGCTGGACCCGCAGAACCGGCCCGACGGGAGGACCTGGGCCGGCAAGCCGGACGTCTACCACGCGTTCCAGGCGACGCTGTTCCCGCGGCTGCCCGCGTCGCCGACGCTCGCGACCGCCCTGGCCCAGGGACTGCTCGCCGACGCGCAGCCACAATCCTGATTTAATTGCAGTTCTTCAGTATGGTTTATGCATGTTACGCGACCGATGGGGCAGGCCGCTCGGGGACCAGGACTGGTTCGTCCAGCACGGCTCCGACGTGGAGACGCGGTGGGAAGCCGACGTACCCCGGCTGACCCCCACCGATCGCTTCTACGTCCGCAACCACACGACCGCCCCCGAGATCGACGGCCGGACCTGGCGACTGCTCGTCTCCGGCGACGGCCTGGTCGGCGAGCGGGTCTACTCGCTCGAGGACCTCCGGTCGTTCACGTCGCACACCTACGAACGCGCGGTCGAGTGCACCGGCAACGGCCGCAGCCTCTTCGAGGAGCAGCAGGGTGCCGCGCGTCCCGGCACCCAGTGGGGCCTGGGTGCGATCGGTGTCGCCCGCTGGACCGGCGTACGCCTGCGCACGCTGCTGCAGCACGCGGGGCTGCGCGCCGACGCCGTCCAGGTGATGCCCGTCGGGCTGGACGACTCGTACGTCGACGACGGTGTCGACTACGGGCGCGTGCGCCGGCCGCTGCCGATCGCGAAGGCGCTCGACGACGTCCTCGTCGCGTGGGAGATGAACGGCGAGCCGCTCCCCCGCGACCACGGCTACCCGGCGCGGTTGATCGTGCCGGGCTGGGTCGGGATCGCGAGCATCAAGTGGCTGGGCGAGCTGCGGGTCACGACGTCCGTGGTCGACTCCCCGTGGAACACGCGGTGGTACCGGATGCACGGCTCCGGCTGGGACGGAGCCGATTCCGAGCTCGGCCGGATGCCCGTCAAGAGCGTCGTCGACGTCGTCGACGAGCCGTCCGTCGGCCGGATCTCCGTGCTGCGCGGCCGGGCCTGGGCCGGCGAGGCGTCGGTGCGGATGGTCGAGATCAGCACCGACGGCGGCGAGACCTGGGACGAGGCGTCGCTCACCGGGCCGAACGAGCCCTCCGCCTGGGTCGAGTGGGAGCACCCGTGGATCCCGGACCGGCCCGGTGCGCACGTGCTGGTCACCCGCGCGACCGACAGCCTCGGGCGGCGCCAGCCCGGCCGGGCGCCCGACAACGACGACGGCTACCTCTTCTGGGCGGTCGTGCACCGGCCGGTGATGGTGAGCGGCTCACGCACCCACGCGCGGGTCTAGGCAGGGGAAACCGGACGCTCGCTGAGGTGGCCTCCCCAGGAACGCCCGGTACTCCCCGAGCGGTGGGTCAGGCGGCGCCGGGCAGCCCGGTGCCGCAGGCCGGCTCGAACGCCGGGTCGGCGGGACCGTCGTGGGTCAGCGCGTCGAGCACGTAGGAGATCGCGGTGGTGCTCATCGGGATGAACACGTGCTCGGCGACGTCGCTCGGGCAGGCGTCCTGGATGGTCAGGTTGGTGGTGCGCGGGCCCTCGGCGAGGAACGCCGACGTGTAGGGCACCACGACCTCGTCGTACCTGGTGCTGATCTGGGTGTAGCTCACGCCGCCGGGCGTCTCGTCGCCCTTGTTGAGCTTCGTCAGGAACGCCGAGCCCGCCGCCTGCTGGCTGCAGGACCGGCAGAAGCCGCCGGTCAGCGGGTTGGAGTCGTCGCGGGTGATCGTGGTGCCGTGGTTGGAGGGCGAGAGGCCGACCAGGTCGTCGACGACGGCCGCGCCACCCAGGAACTTGATGTAGTAGCGCGGCATCATCCCGCCCTGCGAGTGGCCGACCATCGACACCTTCGCGGCCCCGGTCGCGTCGAGCACCTTCGTCGTGAACTTCTTCAGCACCTTCGCGGAGGCGACGATGTCGCCGGTCCCGCGGTTGCCGTAGTCGAGCGAGAAGACGCAGAAGCCCTCGTCGACCATCGCTGCCGACAGGTTGTCGAGCAGGCTCTTCCGGTCGCCGAACGTGCCGTGCACGATGATCACCGGCTCCGGCCGCTGCGCGGTGGGCCGGCAGTCCCAGTCGTTGGCCCCCGTCGGCTCGCCGAACGGCGAGGTCGGCAGCGGCAGCGGGTCGGCGCCTGCCGGCGAGCTCACGCCGACCGCCACGCCGAGGGCGGTCAAGAGCGAGACGAGCAGGGCTCCCAGGATCAGTCGCATGCAGGTCCAACGACCGCGTGCGACGTCCGTCACGCTCCCCGAGGTGGCTTGCAGATGACCGTGTCGGACGGCGTGTACGCCGTGTGGAACTTCTCCGTGCGCACCAGGTCGTCGCTGCCCGGCTTGCGGAAGAAGCGGGTGACGTCGACGTCGAAGCCGTCGTAGCCCGTGTTCGGGTAGCAGTCCGGGGTGCTCAGCGTGCGCGTGGCGGGCGCCCGGAAGTTGTAGCGGTCCGACGTGCTGGTGGTGATGTCCCAGTACTTCGTCGACCACATCGAGACGGTGACGACGCCCTGGGAGGACGGCGTGCTCGGGGTGACCTTGGCGGAGATCAGCACGCCGTACGGCGTGTCGTTGCGGAAACGCAGGTCGACCGAGCCCCAGGCGACGGTCGCCTCGCGCCCGACCGGGTAACGGTCGATGTAGAACGAGTGCGGCTTGTGCTCGACGTCCTCGAGGCCGGCGAAGAACATCGCGTTGAACGTGGTCGTCGCCATCTGCGATACGCCGCCGCCGAGGTCCTCGGCGAAGATCCCGTTGCTGATGACGAAGCCCTCGGTGAAGCCGTTCTCCCGGGTCCGCTCGCCGACGATGTCGTTGAGCGAGAACGTGTCGCCGGGCTTCAGCACGGTGCCGTCGATGATCGCGCCGGCCCGGCCGATGTTGGTGTTCCGGTACTCCGCGTAGGGGTAGTACGTCGTGAACGTCGACACCCGCTCCTTGATCTTCAGCGCGCGGGCGTCCGCGGTCGTGAAGTCGGGCTCGTCGACCGTCGCCTCGACGTCCATCTCGCGCTCGCCGTCGGGCCGGGTGACCAGCTCGAGGAAGGCGTCGCTGACGTCGGCCGGGTCGTAGGTGACGCCCGGCTTGGCGGGGACGACCTCCGGCTTGCCGTCGACCAGGGCCACGGTGGCGTCGACGGGCGCCCCGTCCTCGCTGACGCCGTCGTCGACGAGCGCCGTCAGCGCGTCCACGTCGAGGTCGGGCACCAGCGCGCCGTCCTCGGCCTTCATGGCCAGCGCGTCGCCGAACTCGGCCGGCCCGAGCTGGACCGGGGAGTCGCCGAACACCAGCGTCACCGGCCCCGACATCGCGGGGTTGGCGAAGTCGTCGAGCGCCGTCCGCACGGCGGCGTCGTCGATCTCGGGCCGGGTGTCGACGGTGGGGAGCTCGATCTCGGGATCCTCGTCGAGGTAGACGTCCTGGAGGGCCTGATACGCCGCCTCCGCGTCGAAGGTCTCGCCAGGCTTCGAGTCCACGACGACGACGCGGCCGTCCTTGAAACGGACGTCCCCGTCGCGGGCCGGGGTGCCGACCAAGCTGGCGAGCGTGTCGAGGGCGCCGTCGGCATCGATCACCGCGTCCAGGTCGTCGCCCCCGGCCCAGTAGTCCCACACACGGCTGGGGCTCCAGCTCTGCTCGTCGCCGGCGACCAGGACGGAGCCTCCGTAGTCGACCGAGAGCCCGACCTCGTCGGGCACCAGCTGAAACGTCTCCCCCTGGTCGTCGACCACCCGGATCGACCGGTCGACCCGGTCGGCGAGCCCGTCACGCAACGCCTGCTCGGCCTCCGCGGGGGCGAGGCCGCCGACCTCCACGCCGGAGATCGTGGTGCCGCGCGGCACCTTGTCACCGGCGACGAGGTACGCCGCGACGTACCCGGCGGCGAGCAGGACGAGAAGCCCGCCCAGCATCAGCACGACGACCTTCGCTCCGGCGGGCTCACGCGTGTCGGTCACGCCGGTCATCCTAGGGTTGGTGCCGGCCGGGCCGTGGCAGCGTGGCGACCCCGGCGACCAGGACGGCGATCCCGGTCCCCAGCAGGGCATAGCCCTGCCAGTCCTGGGAGATCAGGTAGTCACCCTCCGCGCGAGGGACGGTGAGCCAGCCGACGACCACCACCCAGCCGAGGACGAAGCCCATCCGCAGCCAGCCGGGCGGCAGCGCGAGCACCGTGACGCCGGTGGCCGCGACGGAGAGCGCGAAGCCCCAGACCAGCTCGTGGAGGGCGACGGCCGCCACCGCTGTGACGGCACCGACGAGCAGGAGGCCGCCGGCGGCGAGGATCCGCAAGAGAGTGCGCCTAGATCCCGGAGAAGAGGTCGGTCTCGAGGCCGTTCTCGTCCAGCTTGCCGAGCTCGCCCTTGACGATCCGGTAGAACTCGATGCCCCACGCCGTGCTGCCGACGTTGTTGGAGAGCGCGAAGAACGGTCCGTCGGTGGTGATCTGGGTCGGGTAGGCCCGCAGCGCGGCCATCTTCTTCTCGACGAAGTCCTGGGCGTCGACGGCCGCGGCGAGGTTCTCGTCGGGTGTCACGAAGTGCGGCAGCGGGCCGTCGGGGTCCATGCCCTCGAACGACGTCGTGTCGCCCGCGTCGCGCAGCGCGCGCAGCCCGGCACGCATCCGGCTCTCCGACATCGCTCCCCAGTAGATCTTGGCGATGTCCCAGGGCTCGCCGAGGTCGAGCCGGTACGACGGCACCGCGGCGAGCTGGGCGGCGTACATCGCGACCCGGTGCGCCTGGATGTGGTCGGGGTGGCCGTAGCCGCCGAACTGGTCGTAGGTCACCAGCACCTGGGGGCGGACCTCGCGGATGATCTCGACGAGGAGGTC
>JAOPXG010000124.1 GCA_025965275.1 Nocardioides sp. | reverse complement strand
AGGTGCTGCTGCCCGAGGACATCGGCCGGGTCGCGATGGTCTCCAAGGTCGCGGACGCGGTGAAGGTCGCGATGGAGCGCGCCGGCATCACTGACGTCGCCGACGTCCACTACGTGCAGACCAAGACACCGCTGCTGACGGTGCACACCATCCGCGACGCGAAGTCGCGCGGCAAGACCGTCTGGACCGAGCACACCCACGAGTCGATGGACCTCTCCAACGGCACCACCGCGCTCGGCATCGCGGTCGCCCTCGGCGAGATCGAGATGCCGACCGACGCCGACGTGATGCACAACCGCGACCTCTTCTCGGCCGTCGCGTCCTGCTCGTCGGGCGTCGATCTCGACCAGGCGCAGGTCGTCGTGGTCGGCAACGCGACGGGCGTCGGCGGCCGCTACCGAGTCGGCCACTCGGTGATGAAGGACGCCCTCGACTCCGACGGCATCTGGGACGCGATCAGGGACGCCGGGCTCGACCTGCCGGAGCGCCCCCGCACCGCCGACCTGGACGGCCGGCTCGTCAACGTCTTCCTCAAGTGCGAGGTGTCGCAGGACGGTCAGGTCCGGGGCCGCCGCAATGCGATGCTCGACGACTCCGACGTGCACTGGCACCGCCAGATCAAGGCCGCCGTGGGCGGCGTGACCGCCGCGGTCACCGGCGACCCCGCGGTCTTCGTGTCGGTCTCGGCGGCCCACCAGGGCCCCGACGGCGGCGGCCCGGTCGCTGCGATCGTCGACCTGGGCTGAGGCCTGTCGGCGTCGGGTGTAGCTGACCTCGCCACCCGGTTGGCCAGCTGGCCGGGCGGCGGGCTCAGGGCGCAATCACCAGGCGGCTGATCCGGCCGTCGGCGTCGAACGTGAAGACGAAGCCCAGCAGGACCGGGCTGCCCGGGAAGTCGCCGGAGATCTCCGTGGTCACCACCTGGGAGCCGTCGGAGGTGTCGGCGACCCCACGCACGTCGTACGACACCCCGGGCACGCTGCGCCGCCAGGCGCGGACGGCGTCGATCCCCACATGGGTCTGGCCGTCGTCCTCGACGACCACATCGGGAGCGAACTGCGCGAAGTAGGGCTCGGTGTCGGCCTGGGCCGCGAGGACGAAGTACTGCTCGATGAGCTCGGTCGGGGTGGGCATGGGGCCAGCCTGCCATCGGGCACCGCCGGCGCTGGTGTCGCGCGACGTAGTGAGCAACACTCGGGGCATGGCGCTCCTCGACGCAGAGACCTGGACCGGCAAGATCTTCATCGACGGCTGGCACGACGGCGGTGGCGGCACCGCCCGCGCGATCGAGCCGGCGACCGGCGACACGCTCGGCGAGTACGGCGTCGCCTCGGTCGACGACGTACGCCGGGCAGCGGGTGTCGCGGCGAAGGCCCAGCAGGAGTGGGCGCAGACGAAGCCCGAGCAGCGCGCCGCCGTGCTGCGCAAGGCAGGTCAGCTGTTCGAGGAGCACGCCGCCGAGATCGAGGACTGGATCGTCCGCGAGTCGGGCGGCATCCCGCCCAAGGCCGGGCTCGAGACCCACATCGCGGCGGGCGAGTGCTACGAGGCAGCCGGCCTGCCCGGCCACCCCGCGGGCGACGTGCTCACCACCAACGAGGACCGCTGGTCCTTCGCCCGTCGCCGCCCGGTCGGCGTGGTCAGCGTGATCGCGCCGTTCAACTTCCCGCTGATCCTCAGCATCCGCGCGGTGGCCCCGGCCCTCGCGCTCGGCAACGCCGTTATCCTCAAGCCCGACCCGCGTACGGCGGTCTGCGGCGGCGTCGTGCTGGTGCGGATCTTCCAGAAGGCTGGCCTGCCCGACGGGCTGCTCTCCCTCGTGCCCGGTGACGGCGAGATCGGCGCGGCCGTCGTCGAGGCGCCCGAGGTCGCGGTCGTCGCGTTCACCGGCTCCACGGCCGCCGGCCGCAAGGTCGGCGAGGCCGCCGCCCGCGGCCTCAAGCGCGCGCACCTCGAGCTCGGCGGCAACAACGCCCTCGTCGTGCTCCCGGGCGCCGACGTCGCGAAGGCCGCGTCCGCGGGCGCCTTCGGGGCGTTCATGCACCAGGGCCAGATCTGCATGACCTCGGGGCGTCACATCGTCCACGAGTCCCTCTACGAGGAGTACGTCGCGGCGCTGGCCGAGAAGGCGCAGCACCTGCCCGTCGGCGACCCGAAGTCGGGCACCGTCGCGCTCGGCCCGATCATCGACGAGAAG
The DNA here is from genome assembly GCA_025965275.1 of Nocardioides sp. Lineage (GTDB taxonomy): Bacteria > Actinomycetota > Actinomycetes > Propionibacteriales > Nocardioidaceae > Nocardioides. Next base: position 2,944 of record JAOPXG010000124.1, on the reverse strand, counting down.
CAGCTCAAGCGCGTCGACGGCATCGTCCAGGACGCCGTCCAGCACGGCGCCCGGCTGCTCGCCGGCGGCACCAACGACGGCCCCTACTACCAGCCGACCGTGCTCGCCGACGTCGCGCAGGACAACCCGGCCTGGACCGAGGAGATCTTCGGGCCGGTCGCGCCCGTGGTCTCGTTCTCGACCCTTGACGAGGCGGTCGCGCTGGTCAACGACAACGAGTACGGCCTCTCTGTCGGCATCCTCGGCGACCTCGCCGACGCGATGCGGCTGGCCGACCGGGTCAGCTCCGGCAAGGTGCACATCAACGAGCAAACCGTCTCCGACGAGGCGAACGCGCCGTTCGGCGGCACCAAGTCCTCGGGCAACGGCTCGCGGATCGGCGGCGCCCAGGCCAACATCGAGTCGTTCACCGAGATCCAGTGGCTGACCATGCGGCCCGAGATCGCGCCGTACCCCTTCTAGGCCGGCTGCAGGCCCGGGGTTGCCGTCAGCCCTGCGGACAGGCTGCGGTCACACGAAGCTGAACATCCGGACGCCGTCCTCGAACGTGGCGGCCGGACCGGGCCAGCGGTGCACGCCCACGCGGAAGCCCGCGTCGTCCGGGCGGACGAACGCGACCTCCTCGAACCCGACGATGTGCAGGAGGCCGCGGACGTAGTCGCTCGGGTCGCCGTCGAAGCCGGTCGGGTCCTCGGGCACCCGGCAGCCGCGGGTCCAGATCACGTGTCCGCCGGGCGACATCAGCGACGGCAGCCGCGCCACGGTCACCGCGATGTCGTCGTCGGTGATGTTGCCGAACACCCCGCACGCCATCACGATGTCGGCCGGCACGGCGTCGCGGTAGGAGTCGGTCGTGCCGGCGTCCGCCGTCCGGACGTCGACCCCGTCGAGGCCCAGGTCGTGCGCGGCCCGCCGGGCGGTCTCGGCGAGCTCGGTGTCGAGCTCGATGAGCGCCGCGTCGACGTCGGCGCCGGTCTCGGCGAGCACCGGCAGCGTGTCGCGTCCGTCGCCGCTGCACATGCTGACCAGCCGCACCGGCCCGTCCGCTTCCGACAGCAGCGCGCGCAGCTGCGTCCGCACCACGTCGAGGCGCCGAGAGAGCGACGACGCCGGGTCGGCGTACTCCTCGTGCCACGCGTGCCAGTCTCTGCTCATCTCTGGAGGCTCACGAGTCGAGCCACGCGCGGATCGACTCGTCGTGCTGGCCCAGCGTCGGGGGAGCGGCGTGCGTGGACCGCCCGCCGGAGAACGGGTTGTCGTCGAAGCGGACCGGCGAGCCGGGCAGGTCCAGCTGACCCTGGGTCGGGTGGTCGACCGTCAGCAACAGCCCCTGGGAGAGCACCTGGTCCCAGGTGTAGACGTCGTCCATCGACCGCACCTTGCCCGACGGCACGCCGGCGTCGGAGAGCATCTCCAGCCAGTGCTCGGCCGGCTCGGAGGCGAAGAGCGCCTCGATCCGCGCGACCAGGGCGTCGCGGTTGGCCACGCGCAGCGGGTTGGTCGCGAACTCCGCCTCGGCGGGGTCCCAGCCGAAGGCGCCGCACAGCGCGCGCCACAGCCCCTCGGAGCCGCAGGCGATCTGCACCGGCGCGGTCGCGGTCGCGAACATGCCGTACGGCGCGATCGAGGGGTGGTGGTCGCCCGCCAGGCCGGGCACCTCCTTGGCGACGGTCCAGCGGGTGCCCTGGAAGGCGTGCACGCCGATCATGCCGGCGAGCAGCGACGTGCGCACGACCCGGCCGCGGCCGGTGGTCTCCCGCTCGTGCAGCGCGGCCAGGACCCCGAAGGCGCCGTTCATGCCCGCGATCAGGTCGGCGATCGGCACGCCGACCTTGGTGGGCTGCTCGGTGCCGGTGATCGACATCAGCCCGCCCTCGCCCTGGGCGATCTGGTCGTAGCCCGCGCGCTTCGACTCCGGGCCGTCGTGGCCGAACCCGGTGATCGACATGACGATGAGGCGCGGGTTGATCTCGTGCAGCCGCGACACCGGGAAGCCGAGCCGGTCGAGGACGCCGACGCGGTAGTTCTCCATCAGGACGTCGGCGCGGGCGACCAGCTTCGCCAGCACCTCCTTGTCGTCGTCGTCCTTGAGGTCGAGGACCAGCGACTCCTTGTTGCGGTTGGCCGAGAGGAAGTACGTCGACTCCCGCTCCTCGGGCTCGCCGATGAACGGCGGCCCCCACGACCGGGTGTCGTCACCGGTCGGGGGCTCGATCTTGATCACGCGCGCGCCCATGTCGCCGAGCATCATCGCGGCGTGGGGGCCGGCGAGTGCGCGGGTCAGGTCGAGCACGAGCAGGTCGGACAGCGGTCCTTCGGTCATGCCGGTGACGCTACTGACTGGCGCCGACCCCGCAAACGGCGAGTGCTGCCAACCCGTTCGTCGCGGGGACGGTCAGGACTGCCACATCCACTCCATCTCGGCGACGGTGCGGTCCCGCGTCTCCTGGTCGGTGAGCAGCTGGACGGCGTGCAGGCTGGCGTCGACACCGGCGGAGACGCCGGCCGAGGTCAGGATCGTCTCGGCGCTGCGCACGAACCGCTGACCGCGCACGACCTGCGTCGTCGGCGACAGCGCCGCCAGCTCGTCGTACGCGCCGTGGTGGGTGGTGGCCGGCCGCCGCTCGAGCAGCCCCGCCGCCCCGAGGACCAGCGCGCCCGTGCAGACCGAGACCAGCAGCTCGACCTCGGCCGCGCGCTCGCGCACCCAGGCCAGCAGCTGCTCGTCCTGCAGCAGCGGGCGGGTGCCGGCACCACCCGGGACGACCAGCACGTCGGGCGGCGGCGCGTCGTCGATCGAGTACGTCGGCTGCACGGTGAACCCGCCGCGGCCGACGGCGGGCGCGCCGGTCAGGCCGACCGAGAACACCGAGAACGGGTGGCCCTCGCCGAGCTCGCCGGCGACGTTGAAGACCTCGTAGGGGCCGGCGAAGTCGAGCACCTC
>JAOPXG010000111.1 GCA_025965275.1 Nocardioides sp. | reverse complement strand
GACCCCGAACGACCCGCGCCCTGGCTGGCGGTCCCCGGCACCAACGGCAAGACCACCACCGTGCAGATGCTCGAGGCGATGCTGCGAGCCGCCGGGCTGCGCACGGTCGCGGCCGGCAACGTCGGGCTGCCGCTCGTCGAGGCGGTCATGGACCCCGACCCGTACGACGTCCTCGCGGTCGAGCTGTCCAGCTTCCAGCTGCACTACACCGACTCGATGGCCGCCGAGTCGGCTGCGGTCCTCAACGTCGCCGAGGACCACCTCGACTGGTACCCCGACCTGGGGTCGTACGCCGCCGACAAGGGCCGGGTCTACCAGCGCGTCGAGCGGGCCTGCGTCTACAACGTCGCCGACCCGGAGACCGAGCGGCTGGTCCGCGAGGCCGACGTGCGCGAGGGGGCCCGGGCGATCGGCTTCACCCTCGGCACCCCGGCCGTCGGCATGCTGGGCGTCGTCGACGACGTGCTCTGCGACCGCGCCTTCATCGAGGAGCGGCACACCTCGGCGGCCGAGCTGTGCACGATCGCCGACCTGGCCAGCCCGGCGCCGCACTACGTCCAGGACGCGCTCGCCGCCGCCGCCCTGGCCCGCTCGCACTCGGTGCCGAGCGAGGCGATCCGCGAGGCGTTGCGCACCTTCCGTCCCGACGGACACCGCATCGCCGAGGTGGCGACCCACGACGGGGTCACCTGGGTCGACGACTCCAAGGCGACCAACCCGCACGCCGCGCAGTCCTCGCTCCAGGCCTACGAGCACGTGGTCTGGATCGCCGGCGGGCTGGCCAAGGGCGCCCAGTTCGACGACCTGGTGCGCACCGTCCGGGGCCGGCTCCGGGGCGCCGTGCTCCTCGGCCGCGACCGCGACGTGATCGCCGCCGCGCTTTCGCGACACGCGCCGGATGTGCCCGTCATCGTGGTCGACGGCCACGAGACTGGGGCTGTAGATGGTGGACATGCCTCCATGGAGCGCGTCGTGGTGGCGGCTGCCGAGTTGGCCCGACCCGGCGACACGGTGCTGCTCGCTCCCGGATGTGCCTCCATGGACATGTTCACCAACTACGCCGAGCGCGGCGACGCGTTCGCCGAGGCCGTACGACGCAGGTTGTGAGCGAGGACTGACACCGAGAGGGGGACCGCGATGACCACCGCGAACCCCCTCGACGACCAGGTGGACGGTGCCCGCCGCCGGCCGGCCGTCCTCAGCTGGTACGACGCCGCCCGGCACGCGCTCGACCGGCCCCTCACGGCCTACTACCTGCTGCTCGGTGCCTCCGCGCTGCTGCTCACCATCGGCCTGATCATGGTGCTCAGCGCGTCGAGCGTGTACTCCTACAAGCAGAACGACGGCAACTCCTACGCCGTCGTCACGCGCCAGCTGATGTGGGTCGCGATCGGCGTGCCGTGTGCGTGGATCGCGTCGCGGCTACCGCACTCGTTCCTGCGCCGCTTCGCCTGGCTGGCGCTGATCGTCTCGATCGTGCTGCTCGCGCTGACCCAGCTCGGGCTGGGCCGCACGGTCAACGGCAACACCAACTGGCTCGGGGTCGGCCCGTTCGTCGTCCAGCCCGCCGAGATCGCCAAGCTCTCGATCGTGCTGTGGGCGGCGCACATCTACGCCCTCAAGGAGAGGCGGCTGAACAACCTGCATGAGGTGTTCGTGCCCGTCGTGCCCGGCATGCTGGTCGTCGTCGTGCTCGTGGTGGTCGGCCACGACCTCGGCACCGCGCTGGTCCTGATGGCGATCCTGCTGGCGATGCTCTGGGTGGTCGGCGCCCCGGCCCGCTTGTTCTCCGTGTCGCTGACGGTGATCGGCGTGGTCGCGATCTGGCTGGCCTCGACCAGTAGCGAGCGGCGCCAGCGGCTCACCAACTTCGCCGACCCGTTCAAGGACTTCCACAACGCCGGCTGGCAGCCCGCGCACGGCCTCTACGCGCTCTCCAGCGGCGGCTGGTTCGGTGAGGGCATCGGTGCCAGCCGGCAGAAGTGGGGCGACCTGCCCGAGGCCCACACGGACTTCATCTTCGCGGTGCTCGGCGAGGAGCTCGGCCTGGTCGGCACCCTGCTCGTGATCGCTCTCTTCCTCACCATCGCGTTCGCCGCGATCCGGGTCGCCACTCACACAAAAGACTCGTTCGTCCGCTACGCGACGTTCGGCATCGTCGTCTGGCTGCTCGGCCAGATGATCATCAACGTCGGCATGGTGCTCGCCCTGCTCCCGGTCATCGGCATCCCGCTGCCGCTGGTGTCGTACGGCGGGTCCGCGCTGGTGCCCTCGCTGGTGGCCCTCGGTCTGCTGATCGGGTTCGCGCGCCGTGAACCGGAGGCGGCCCAGGCCCTGGCGCAGCGCAAGAAGGCACGCTCGGCCGGTCTCTCCGCGGGCCGCGTCGGCAACTAAGGGGGCGTCACCGGATTCCATGGCCTGCTACGCGCCGTCCATCACGCACGCTGGCTGCGTTGTCGTCAGTCGCCGGGACTCCGTCCCACCTCCCTCCTCCGCCTTGCCATCGCACGCGCTGAACGACGCTCGCGACGGCCGAGAATCCAGAGACACCCCCTAGGCTGGATGCCGATGCGCGTTCTCCTCGCCGGCGGCGGCACCGCCGGCCACACCTCGCCCCTGCTCGCCACCGCCGATGCCCTGCGCCGGATCCACCCCGATGTGGAGATCACCTGTCTCGGCACCCCGCGGGGGCTGGAGAACAGGGTGGTCCCCGAGGCCGGCTACCCGCTCGAGCTGATCCCGCCGGTCCCGTTGCCGCGCAGGCCGAACGCCGACCTCCTCAAGGTGCCGGCGCGACTGCGCGGTGCCGTGAAGGAGACGCTGGCGATCTTCGACCGGGTGCGACCCGACGTCGTCGTCGGCTACGGCGGCTACGTCTCGATGCCGGCCTACCTCGCCGCGCGCCGGCGCAAACTGCCGCTGGTGGTCCACGAGCAGAACGCCGTGCCCGGCCTGGCCAACAAGGTCGGCGCCCGGGTCGCCACCCGGGTGGCGGTCAGCTTCCCCGACACCCCGCTGCCCAGGGCCGAGTACGTCGGTCTCCCCATCCGCACGATGATCTCCGGCCTCGACCGGGCCGCCCGGCGCGCCGAGGGGCGGGCCTTTTTCGGCCTCGACCTCGACCGGCCGACGCTGCTGGTCACCGGCGGGTCGCAGGGTGCCCGCCGGCTCAACCAGGCGGTCTCCGGCGCGGCCGCCGCGCTGGCCGCGGCCGGCGTCCAGGTGCTCCACGTCGTCGGCCCGCAGGGCGAGGCCGCACCGGCCGTCGCGAGCGACGGACGGAGCGCGCCGTACGTCGTCGTCGACTTCGTGGACCGGATGGACCTGGCCTACGCCGCCGCCGACCTGGTGCTCTGCCGGGCCGGTGCGTCCAGCGTGACCGAGGCCGCGGCGGTCGGGCTGCCCGCGGTGTTCGTGCCGCTGCCGATCGGCAACGGCGAGCAGGAGCACAACGCGCGCCCGGTCGTCGACGCCGGCGGCGGGCTGATGGTCATGGACGCCGACCTCACCGCGGAGTGGGTCGCGGCCACCGTCCCCGGGCTCGCCACCGACGCGGGCCGGCTGGCCACGATGGGCGCCGCGGCGTCGTCGCTCATCCCGCGCGACGCCGACGAGAAGCTGGCCCGGATCGTCGTCGAGGCAGCCGCCCGATGAAGGTCCCCGTCCCGGACGAGATCCTCCCGGCCGACCGGCTGGGGCGCGTGCACTTCGTCGGCATCGGCGGCGCCGGGCTCTCCGGCATCGCCCGGATCATGCTGGCCCGCGGCATCGCCGTCAGCGGCAGCGACGGCACCGACTCGCCCACCCTCGAGGCGCTGCGCGCGCTCGGGGCGACCGTCCACCTCGGCCACGCCGCGACCCAGGTCCACGACGTCGACACGGTCGTCGTGTCGACCGCCGTCCGCGACGACAACGCGGAGTACCTCGAAGCGGTGCGCCAGGGCCTGCGGATCCTGCCCCGCTCCGCCGCTCTCGTCTCGGTGATGGCCGGGAGGCGGGTGATCGCCGTCGCCGGCACCCACGGCACGACCACGACGACCTCGTTGCTGACCGTCGCCCTCCAGGCGGCCGGCGCCGACCCGACGTACGCCATCGGCGGCGACCTGACCGCGACCGGCGTGAACGCCGACGAGGGCTCCGGCGACCTGTTCGTCGCCGAGGCCGACGAGAGCGACGGCGCCTTCCTGCACTACGCGCCGTACGCCGCCGTCGTCACCAACGTCGATGCCGACCACCTCGACCAGTGGGGCACGCCCGAGGCCTACGCCGCCGCCTTCGACGAGTTCGCCGAGACCCTCGACCCCGACGGCTTCCTGGTGTGCGTCGTCGACGACCCCGGCGCTGCGGCACTGGCCGAGCGGCAGCGGGCCGCGGGCCGCCGGGTCGTCACGGTGTCGGCCCGTGAGCCCAAAGCCCTGGCCGGGGTGCGGCTCTGGTCGCCGGGGGAGCACTACCTGGCCGACGCGCTCGCGGCGCTCGCCGCCGGCACGACCCTGGGCTTCGCCGAGGACGACCTGGTCCGCGGCCTCGTCTCCTACACGGGCACCAAGCGCCGGATGGAGCGCAAGGGCGAGGCGGGCGGCGTGCGGGTCTACGACAGCTACGCCCACCACCCGACCGAGATCGCCGGTGACCTGCAGGCCGCCCGGGAGCTCGCCGGCGCCGGCCGGGTCGTCGTCGCCTTCCAGCCGCACCTCGTCTCGCGCACCCGCATCTTCGGGGTCGGCATGGGCGAGGCCCTGGGCGCGGCCGACCAGGTCGTGGTGCTCGACGTCTACCTCGCCCGCGAGGACGCCGATCCGGCGGTCACCGGCGCGCTGGTCGCCGACGCCGTACCCCTCCCGGCCGGACAGGTCGCCCACGTCGCGTCGTTCGACGACGTGGCCGCCGAGCTCGTCGCCCGCGCCCGGCCGGGCGACCTGGTGCTGACCCTGGGCGCGGGCACGGTCACCGAGATCGGCCCCCGGGTGCTGGAGCTGCTCGCCGATGGCTAGGAGATCGGCCGGGGCCGCAGCTCCCGCGGCCGACCGGGCCGTGGTGCGGACCCGGCGCCGGTTCGCGCGCCGCCAGTGGGCGCGGCGCTGGCTGGCCTGGAAGCCCGTGGTCGCCGTGCTGCTCCTCGTCGCGCTGCTCGTCGGAGCCGTCTGGCTGGTGTTCTTCTCCTCCTACCTGTCCGTGCAGGGCGTCCAGGTGAGCGGCACCCACCAGCTCTCCGCCAGCGAGGTGCGGGCCGCGGCGGCCGTCGAGGAGGGTCAGCCGCTCGCCCGCGTCGACCTGGACCGGATCCGCTCGCGGGTGGAGGCGATGGCTCCGGTGCGCTCCGCCGACGTGACCCGCGAGTGGCCCGACCAGGTGCGGATCGTCGTCCAGGAGCGCGAGGCGGTCGCGGTGGTCGAGATCAGCGGACAGCTGCGCGGGATGGACGCCGAGGGCGTGGTGTTCCGCAGCTATGCGAAGGCGCCTCCCGGGCTGCCCCGGGTGGAGAGCGCGGCCGCGACCGGCAGCGAGGCGCTGCGCGAGGCGGCTCTCGTGGTGGCGGCCCTGCCCGGTGACCTGGCCGGGAAGGTCGACCACGTCGCGGTGACGACCGTCGACGAGATCTCGCTGGTGTTGCGCGACGGCCGCACCGTCGAGTGGGGGAGTGCTGAGCAGTCGGACGAGAAGGCCGACGTGCTCGCCGCGCTGCTCGCGGCGCCGTCCACCCAGGAGGCCCGGAAGTTCGACGTCAGCGTCCCGGGTCAGCCGACCACGTCCAACTGACCGGTCCGGCCCGGCGTGTCGCCACGATCTGCGGCGCCGCGCTGCCTAGTGTCTTCAGCACGGCGAGGTTGACATAACTATAACCCTCAGCCTGAGGGTAAGAGTTCTGGATGACCGAGCCGGACTTCCCCGCGACCGAGCAGTACTCCCGTCCGGAACCGGACACGATCAGCGAGAGGCGATCACGCCGTGGCAGCAGCACAGAACTACCTGGCCATCATCAAGGTCGTGGGCATCGGTGGTGGTGGTGTCAACGCCGTCAACCGGATGATCGAGGTCGGACTCAAGGGTGTCGAGTTCATCGCGATCAACACCGACGCGCAGGCGCTCCTGATGAGCGACGCCGACGTCAAGCTCGACATCGGCCGCGAGCTCACCCGCGGCCTCGGTGCCGGCGCCGACCCCGGCGTGGGAGCCCGCGCCGCCGAGGACCACGCCGACGAGATCGAAGAGGTCATGAAGGGCGCCGACATGGTGTTCGTGACCGCGGGCGAGGGCGGTGGCACCGGCACCGGTGGCGCCCCGGTCGTCGCGCGGATCGCGCGCTCCCTGGGTGCCCTGACCATCGGCGTGGTGACCCGGCCGTTCGCCTTCGAGGGCCGACGCCGCGCCAACTCCGCCGAGGAGGGCATCGCCCAGCTCCGCGAGGAGGTCGACACCCTCATCGTCATCCCCAACGACCGGCTGCTGTCGATCAGCGACCGCAACGTCTCCGTGCTCGACGCCTTCAAGCAGGCCGACCAGGTGCTGCTCCAGGGTGTCTCGGGCATCACCGACCTGATCACCACACCGGGCCTGATCAACCTCGACTTCGCCGACGTGAAGTCGGTCATGTCCAACGCCGGCTCGGCGCTGATGGGCATCGGGTCCGCGCGGGGCGAGGACCGGTCGGTGGCCGCGGCCGAGATGGCGGTCTCCAGCCCGCTGCTCGAGGCCAGCATCGACGGCGCGCACGGCGTGCTCCTGTCGATCGCCGGCGGCTCCGACCTCGGCCTCTTCGAGATCAACGAGGCGGCCGCCCTGGTCGCCGCGGCCGTGCACCCCGAGGCCAACATCATCTTCGGCGCCACCATCGACGACGCCCTCGGCGACGAGGTCCGGGTGACCGTCATCGCGGCCGGCTTCGACGGCGGCATGCCCAAGCGCAGCGGCGAGGGCACGGTGCTCCGACGCGACGCCAAGCCGGTGCAGACCCAGGAGGAGACCAGGGCCGCGGCCCAGGCGCTCGCCTCGGGCGAGCAGGAGAAGGAGAGGGTCCCGGCCGGTTCCTCGCTGCGCTCGCAGGCCAGCACCACCCCGGACGCCGCTGCGTCCGGTGGCAAGCCGGCGCCGAGGCAGGTCCAGTTCGACGACGACGACCTGGACATCCCCGACTTCCTGAAGTAGCCGCTTGTACTCCTTCCGCACCTCACTCGACCCCGTCGACCTGGCCTTCACGGACAGGTACGGCGGGGTCAGTGCGGGTCCGTTCGACGAGCTCAACCTGGCGATCGAGGGCGATGACCCGGCGCCGGCGCGCGAGCGCAACCTCGCGCTGCTGCTCGCCGACTTCGCGCCCGACGCCGCGCTCGCCGACCTCCACCAGGTGCACGGCTGCGACGTCGTGGCGGCCGACGGCCCGGTCGACCGGGTCCGGGCCGACGGCCTGGTGACCGACCGTCCCGACGTGGTGCTGATGGTGCGCGCCGCCGACTGCGTGCCCGTGCTGCTGGCCGACGTGGCCGCCGGTGTCGTCGGGGCGGCGCACTGCGGACGGCCCGGCCTGGCCGCGGGTGTGGTGCCCGCGACCGTGCAGCGGATGCGCGACCTCGGCGCCGGCGACATCACCGCCTGGGTCGGGCCGCACGTGTGCGGGGCCTGCTACGAGGTACCCGAGCAGATGCGGGCCGAGGTCGGCGCGATCGAGCCGGCCAGCGTGGCGACCACCTCGTGGGGCACCCCGTCCCTCGACCTGGGTGCGGGGGTCCGTGCCCAGCTCGAGCGCGCGGGCGTTGCGGTCGTCGACGTCTCCCGCTGCACGCGCGAGTCGGCGGACCTCTACTCCTACCGCCGCGACGGCACGAGCGCCGGCCGGCTGGCCGGCGTGATCCGGGTGCGGTCCTCGTGAGCCGCCGCGACCAGCTCGAGGCCAACCTCGAGGCCGTGCGTGCCCGGATCGCCTCGGCCTGCGCCGACGCCGGTCGCGCGCCCGGCGACGTCCGCCTGGTCGTGGTGACCAAGTTCTTCCCCGCCGGCGACGTCCGGCTGCTCGCGGAGCTCGGGGTCACCGACGTGGGGGAGAACCGCCACCAGGAGGCCGAGGCCAAGGCTGCCGAGTGCGCCGACCTCGCGCTCACCTGGCACTTCATCGGTGGGCTGCAGAGCAACAAGGCGGCGGCGGTGGCGGCGTACGCCGACGTCGTCGAGTCCGTCGACCGCCCCAAGCTGGTCGCGCCGCTCGCCAAGGGCGCGCACCAGCGCTCGCACGAGGTCGACGTGCTGCTCCAGGTCAGCCTCGACCCACCCGGCGCTGGCACCGGCGCGGGCGGCCGCTCCGGCGCGGAACCCGACCAGCTGGCCGCCCTGGCGTCGGCCGTGAAGCAGTCCGGCAGCCTGCGGCTGCGCGGGCTGATGGCCGTCGCGCCGCTCGACGAGGACCCGGCGACCGCCTTCCAGCGGCTCGCGGGCATCCGCCAGGAGCTGCTCGCCGACCACCCCGACGCCACCTGGCTCTCGGCCGGGATGAGCGGCGATCTCGAACACGCCGTGAGAGCCGGCGCGACACACGTACGGATAGGGTCCGCGGTCCTCGGTTCGAGGCCCCGGGTCAAGTAGGGTCCCAATCACCTAAGAGTGCGTTCCTGCAAGGGATGCGGAGTACCGGAGGGCAACAGTCATGAGCGGCGGAATGCGCAGGATCGGCGAGTACCTCGGCCTGCTCGAGGACACCGGTCGGTACGACGACGAGTACGACGAGTACGAGACCCAGGAGACAGCCTCCGTCGCGGCTCGTCCCGTGAAGCGAGAGGCGCGCCCCGCTCCGGTGGCCGACCTGGCGGAGCGGCGGCGTCCGGCGTCGGGTCAGGTGGGCCCGGTGGGGGTCGTGGCCGAGCTGTCGCGGATCACCGCCCTGCACCCGCGCACCTACAACGAGGCGCGCACGGTCGGGGAGAACTTCCGCGAGGGCACCCCCGTGATCATGAACCTCTCCGAGATGGACGACAACGACGCCAAGCGCCTCGTCGACTTCGCCGCGGGCCTGGTCTTTGCGACTCGTGGCACCATCGAGCGCATCACCAACAAGGTCTTCCTGCTCTCGCCGCCGAATGTCACGGTGGCCGCCGAGGACAAGCAGCGCATCGTCGAGGGCGGGTTCTTCAACCAGAGCTAGGACACGCCGTACGTGACTGATGTCGTCGGAGGCCTCATCGAGGGTCTCCTGTGGTTCTTCATCGCCCTGCTCTGGATCCGCTTCGTCGTGGACTGGGTGCAGGTGTTCGCCCGCGCCTGGACGCCCCACGGCATCCTGCTGGTCCTCCTCGAGGGCGTCTACTCGATCACCGACCCCCCGATCAAGGCGCTGCGGCGGGTCATCCCGCCGCTGCGGATCGGGAGCATCTCGCTCGACCTGAGCTTCCTGATCGTGATCATCGCGGCCTACGTGCTGCTGCGGATCAACCGGGCGATCTTCTTCGCGTGAACCCCGTGTGCCCGGGTGGACGTGACCGGCCGACCCCTCGGGCTGGTGTTTCGGTCATCAGCACAGGCGCTATTGTTCGACCGACAGTTACTTTGACGATCTATGAATGGGTGAGGTCATGCCGCTGACGCCTGAGGACGTGAGCAACAAGCGCTTTACGCCCGTCCGGCTCCGCGAGGGCTACGACATGGGCGAGGTCGACCAGTTCCTCGACGAGGTGGAGGCCGA
>JAOPXG010000089.1 GCA_025965275.1 Nocardioides sp. | reverse complement strand
AGAACTGGGTCGAGTCGGCGCCAGTTTCCGCAAACTGGCGCCGACTCGGCGAGTTCTGGGGGGAAACTGGCGCCGACTCGGCAGCCGGGTCAGGTGGCGTCGGCGTCGTACGGCGGGGTCTCGCCGTCGTTGAGCGGCCGCAGCCCGCGCCGCGTGGTCCGCTTCGGCGGCTCGTCCGCGTCCTCGAGGGCCTCGGCGATGTGGCGCTTCACGATGGTGCGCGGGTCGAGGTCGCTGAGCTCGAGGTCGGCGTACTCCGGGCCGAGCTCGGCGCGCAGCTCGTCGCGGGCGTTGTTGGCGAGGATCTTGGCCTTGCGGACCAGCTGGCCGGCCTGGCGCGCGAGCTCGGGCAGCCTGTCGGGACCGAAGACCAGCACGGCCACGAACGCGATGACTGCGAACTCCGGCAGGCCGATCCCGAACACGGGCTAGAACTTACTGGTCGGTGTCAAGCCGAGCTGCATGCCGGCCAGGCCGCGGCCACGCCCACTCAGCTTCTCGGCGATCGAGGTGAGCTCGAGCGCACCGGGGGCGGTGGGGTCGGAGTCGACGATCGGCTTGCCGGCGTCGCCACCCTCCCGGAGGGAGACGTCGATCGGGATCCGGCCGATGACGGGCACGTCGTACCCGAAGCGGGTGGAGAGGGTGTCGGCGACCCGGTCACCGCCGCCGCTGCCGAAGATCTCGAGCTTGTGCTCGGTGCCGGTCTCGGCGCAGTGGGGACAGGGCAGGAAGCTCATGTTCTCGACGACGCCCACGACCCGCTGGTGCATCATCGAGGCCATCGTGCCGGCCCGCTCGGCGACCTCGGCGGCCGCCTCCTGCGGGGTGGTCACCACGACGACCTCGGCGCCCGGGAGGTGCTGGCCGAGCGAGATCGCCACGTCGCCGGTGCCCGGCGGCAGGTCGAGGAGGAGCACGTCGAGGTCGCCCCAGTAGACGTCGGCGAGCATCTGGACCAGTGCCCGGTCGAGCATCGGACCACGCCAGGCGACCACCTGGTCACGGCGCGGCTTCAGCATCCCGATCGAGATGACCGAGACGCCGCTCGGGGTCGGTACGGGCATGATCAGGTCGTCGACCTGGGTGGGCCGGTGGTCGGCGACGCCGAGCATCGCCGGGACGGAGTGGCCGTAGATGTCGGCGTCGACGATGCCGACCCGCAGGCCCTGCTTGGCCATCGCCAGCGCGAGGTTGACGGTCACCGACGACTTGCCGACGCCGCCCTTGCCGCTGGCGATCGCGAACACCTTGGTCAGGTTGCCCGGCTGCGCGAACGGGATCTCGCGCTGCGCCTGGCCGCCGCTCAGCGTCTCCTTGAGGCCGGCGCGCTGCTCGGCCGTCATCACGCCGAGCTGGAGGTCCACGCCGGTGACCCCGGGGACCTTGCCGACCGCACCCGTGACGTCGCGGGTGATGGTGTCCTTGAGCGGGCAGCCGGCCACGGTGAGCAGCACGGTCACGTGCACGAGACCGCCGTCGTCGATGACGACGGAGTCGACCATGCCGAGCTCGGTGATCGGCCGCTTGATCTCGGGGTCGTTGACGGTCGCGAGAGCCGCGTTGACCTGCTCGAGAAGTGGAGTGCTCATGATCCCCGAGTCTAGGCGCTGGGTGTCTCCGGTTCGTCGCCGCCCGCGTGACTCTGGGCACGCTCGGTCAGCTCGGCACGTTCGTCGAGGTCGCTGAGCAGTGACCGCAGCTCCGAGCGGAGGAAGTCGCGGGTCGCGACCTCGCCGACGGCCATCCGCAGCGACGCCACCTCGCGAGCCAGGAACTCCATGTCGGCGTGGGCGCGGAGGTTGGCCTGCCGGTCCTGCTCGGCGACGACCTTGTCGCGCTGCTCCTGCCGGTTCTGGGCGAGCAGGATGAGCGGTGCGGCGTACGACGCCTGCAGGCTGAGCATCAGCGTCAGGAAGATGAAGGGGTAGTCGTCCCAGCGCATCTCCTCGGGCGCGAGGAGGTTCCAGCAGAACCAGACGACGACGAACGCCGTCATCCACATCAGGAACTTGGCGGTGCCCATGTAGCGCGCGAACTGCTCGGCGAAGCTGCCGAAGGCGTCCGCGTCGTACGACGGGCGCCGGACCAGCGGGCGCCGGGTCTCCTTCGGCGTGTCCAGTCGGGCGCGGGGCGGACGTCCCTCAGCCACGGTGCACCCCCTGCGACCGGTCGGTCGAGCGGATCGCCCGGTCGCGCCAGTTCTCCGGGAGCATGTGGTCGAGCAGGTCGTCGACGCTGACGGCGCCGAGCAGGTGCCCGTGGTCGTCCACGACCGGCGCGGCGACCAGGTTGTACGTCGCCAGGTGGGCGGCCACCTGGTCGATGGTCGCCTCGGGCCGCAGGGGGTCCATGGAGTCGTCGAGGACGCCCGCCACGAGCGTCGACGGAGGCTCGCGCAGCAGCCGCTGGATGTGGGCGACGCCGAGGAACCGGCCGGTCGGGGTCTCGAGCGGCTGGCGGCAGACGTAGACCAGCGCGGCGAGCGCCGGGGTGAGCTCCGGGTTGCGCACGTGGGCGAGCGCGTCGGCGATCGTCGCGTCGGGGCCGAGGATCACCGGCTCGGGGGTCATCATGCCGCCGGCGGTGTTCTCGACGTACGACATCAGCCGCTTGACGTCGTCGGCCTCCTCGGGCTCCATCAGGTCGAGCAGCGCGGCCGCGGTCTCGGGCGGCAGGTCGGCCATCAGGTCGGCGGCGTCGTCGGGCGACATCTCCTCGAGGACGTCGGCGGCGCGCTCGGAGTCGAGGTGCTCGAGGATCTCGACCTGGTCCTCCTCGGGCAGCTCCTCGAGGACGTCGGCGAGCCGTTCGTCGTCGAGGGCCGCGACGACCGCACGGCGGCGCTCGGGGGGCAGGTCGTGGATCATGTTGGCGGCGTCGGCCGCCCGCATCTCGTTCAGCGAGGCGATCAGGTGGGTGGCGCCCTGGGTCTCGTCGCGCTGGGTCAGCCCCTCGACGTCGCGCCACTCGCACACGTAGGTCTGGCCGCGGCGCCGCAGCGCCTTCGCCGGCTCCTGGAGCGCGACCCGGCTGAGCACCCAGTCCCGGTTGCGGGCCTGCTCCATCGCGACGTCGTAGACCGTGGCCGTGACGCCGGTGCTCGGGACGAAGACCGTCTTGTCGAGCATCTGCCCGATCACGAGGGTCTCGGTCGGGCGCTGCTCGAAGCGGCGCATGTTCAGCAGGCCGGTCGTGTAGACCTGCCCGCTGTCGATGTTCGTGACCCGGGTCATCGGCACGAAGATCCGGCGCCGGCCGAAGACCTCGGCCACGAGGCCGAGCACGCGGGGCTGCTGGACCTCCGAGCGGACCGCCACCACGAGATCTCGCACCTTGCCGACCTGGTCGCCCTGGGGGTCGAAGATCGGCAGCCCGACGAGGCGGGCTGCGTAGACGCGGGAAGGGGCGGTGCTCACGTCCCCACACGCTACCGGCCGGAGGGGTGCGCGGCCCGCACGGTGGCACCATGTCCCCGTGCCGGATTCTGGAGAGGTGCACGCCCCTCGCGTCGTTCTCCACGTCGGGCTGCCCAAGACCGGCACCACGTTCCTCCAGGGACTGCTCGCCGAGAACCGCGACCGGCTGCGCGCCGGAGGTGTGCTCTACCCCTTCGTCCGGCCCGGCGCGATGTTCCACGGGGCCGTCGAGATCCGGGGCAGCCACGCCAAGTTCGGCCTGACCGCCGAGGAGGTCGCGGGCACCTGGGCGGCTCTGTGCGACCGCGCCCGGAGCTTCGCCGGTACGACGATCCTCAGCCACGAGGTGCTCGCCGGCGCGACCCCCGACCAGGTCGCGGCCGCGCTCGCCCCGCTCGCCGGGCTCGAGGTGCACGTCGTCGTCACCGCCCGCGACCTCGGCCGCCAGGCGACCGCGCACTGGCAGGAGGAGGTGAAGCTCGGCGCGACCTTCTCGTTCGCCGAGTTCGAGCGCGACCAGCTCCGCGCCGACACCGGGCCGGACGCCGGGCCCGACGCGGGCGGCGTCCGACCGCACTTCTGGCACGCCCAGGACTTCGCCGACTGCCTGCGCCGCTGGTCGGTCGGCCTGCCCGCCGCACGCGCCCACCTCGTGGTCGGCCCGCCGCCCGGGGCGCCCGCCGACGAGCTCTGGCGTCGCTTCGCCGACGCCGCCGGCATCGACGGGGGCCTGGTCGACGCCTCGTCCGCGCCGCCGGCCAACCCGTCGCTCGGCACCGGCGAGGTCGCGCTGCTCCGCGCGGTCAACGCCCGGCTCGAGGCAATGCCCGGCGGCCGCCTCGACCCCGCCACCTACAACCGGGTCGTCAAGCGGGCGTACGCCGAGGGCGTGCTGGCCGCGCGCCCCGGGCCGCGGCCGCGCGCGCCGTACGACCTGGGGGACACGCTGCGGACGGCCACCGACCGCTGGTTGGCCGACGTCCTCGCTGCCGGGCACCGGCTGCACGGAGACCCCGCCGACCTGGCCCCGGTCCTGGCCGGGCCCGGCGACCCGGGCCCGGACCGGGTCGAGCTCGTCGACGACCCGGCAGAGACGGCGGCACAGCTGATCTCTCAGGTTGCCGCCGAGCCTGCCGATGGGTCGTCCGGAGAGCCTCGCCGCGGCCCGGTCGCGCGCCGGCCGTGGTGGTCCGGTCCTGGCCGGCGGCGTGATTGAGGCCACCCCTGCTCGGGTAGAGTTCGAGCAGTTCAGAGGCCCTCTGACGACGCTCACCACCACTCCTCGGAAGGACCGCGAGGCATGTCCAAGCACGCCGACTCGCGCGATCCCGACGAGCGGAACGGCGCGGCGATCGCGACGATCGCCGTGGTCGGCATCCTCGGCGTCGTCGTGTCGGTGCTCGCGATCTTCCATCCCCAGGACCGCAGCCCCTCCAACGCGGCCGCCGACGTCGCGCTGACGAGGCCGCAGGCGAGCGCGGGCCGGTCGAGCGGTCCCTCGGCCTCCGAGAGCCAGCGGGTGATCAAGGCCCGGGTGATCAAGCCGCAGAAGGTCGGCAAGGTCGGCCGGGCGCTGCGGCACAAGACCGAGAAGGTCATCCAGCAGGTGCCGACCCAGTTCCGCGTGAGCACCTTCAACGTGCTGGGTGCCTCCCACACCGGAGCCGGCGGCAACAAGCGCGGCTGGGCGTCCGCGCCGACCCGCATGTCGTACGCCGTGTCCGTCCTGCGGACCTACGACGTCGACGTGGTCGGCCTCCAGGAGTTCGAGGAGTCGCAGTACCGCTCGTTCGTCGGCCAGACCGGCGGCGCGTGGGGCGTCTACCCGGGCCTGAGCGGCGACCCGCGGGCGGTCCGCAACTCGATCGCGTGGCGCACCGACACCTGGGAGCTGGTCTCCGCGTCGACCATCCAGATCCCCTACTTCCACGGCAGCCGGGTCCCGATCCCGTCCGTGCGCCTGCGCAACATCGCCTCCGGCCAGGACGTCTACTTCGTCAACACCCACAACCCGGCGACCACGGGCCGGTGGGGCAACAACGAGCACTGGCGCGATGTCGCCACGGCGATCGAGATCAACCACATCAACGACCTGCACGCCGCCGGCTTCCCGGTCGTGATGACCGGTGACTTCAACGAGCGTGACGAGGCGTTCTGCAAGATGACGGCCTCCGGCGCGCTGACGGCGGCCAACGGCGGTTCGGTCGGGCCCGGGTGCGCGCCGCCGCCGGACATGGACGTCGACTGGATCTTCGGGTCCACGGGCATCGTCTTCTCGGGCTTCCTCAGCACCAAGGCCGGGGTCGTCCCGCGGGCCACGGACCACCCGTTCGTGATGTCCGACGCGATGATCCCGGTGCTGCCCACGCGCGGTCGCTGACCGGTCGACGTCCGCTCCGCACCGGCGGAGGGGGTTGTGACTTGCGGTGCTGGTGTGACAATGGTGAACAGTCCACCCCGGCAAGGAGCCCGTCTCGTGACCGTCCCGACCGCCCGCCCGTCCTTCCGTCGAGCGCGTACGGCGGTGCTCGCCGGTGCCGTGCTGGCCACCCTCGCGCTGGTGCCCGCAGCGGCCTCCCCGGCGTCGTCGGCGCCCGGAGCGGCCACCCCCAAGGCGACGGCCCGCGTCAGCAAGTACGTCCCGCCCGCGGGGGCGAACTTCAACAACCCGATCGGGACGCCGGCGCAGCAGCGCAAGCTGCTCCGACAGGTGATCCACACGACCAACAGCGCCCCGAGCGGGTCGACGATCCGGATGGCGGTCTTCTCGTTCGGTGACCCACAGACCGCCGACGCGTTGCTGGCGGCGTACCGGCGCGGCGTCATCGTGAAGCTGGTCTTCGCGGGCGAGAACGTCTACCCGGCTATGGCCCGGCTCCGCGACGCGATCGGCACCGACACCGCCAAACCGTCGTTCGTGGTCATCTGCCAGGACAGCTGCCGCGGCGAGAAGGGGCAGATGCACGCGAAGTACTTCTCGTTCACGAAGGCCGGCGCGGCGAAGTGGATCACCATGACCGGCTCGGTCAACCTGACCCAGTTCAACGCGCTGGACCAGTGGAACGACCTCTACACGCGCGTCGGCGACCGGGCGTACTTCCAGGCGTACGGCCGCTGGTTCGGCCAGCTCAAAGACGACGAGCCGGTCGTCAAGCAGTACCTGCACAAGGCGACCGCGACCGCCGACATCCGGATCACGCCGGTCGACCTGAAGGTCGAGGACGACCCGATCTCCGATGCCCTGGACAAGGTCCGGTGCGAGGTGACGAGGGGCCAGATCGACCCCGACAGCGCGACGCCGGACGAGGTCGTCACGACCGACATCGACATCAGCACGCACGCCTGGAACGAGGAGCGGGGCAAGCGGATCGCCTGGCAGGTCGTCGGTCTGCGTTCGGAGGGCTGCCGGGTCCGGGTCTTCTACGGCACCGGCATGGGTGCCGCGGTGAAGTCGATCCTGAAGAACAACGGCGCGCAGCTGCGCAAGGGCCACACTCCCGGCGTCCGGACCCACCAGAAGGTGCTGGTCGTCGACGGCGCGTTCGGCTCCGACCTCGCCACCGTGCGCGCCTGGACGGGGTCGCAGAACTGGAGCGACAAGGCCGCCAACCGCGACGACCTGATCGTCCAGATCAACGACGCGGCGGACGCACAGCGCTACGCCGACCGGTTCGACTGGATGTGGGACCACGCCTGACGAGGGCCTCCAGCCGTTGTCCTGGGCCTGACCAGCGCGGGTGCGGCGCGGGTGTCTGGTTACGATGACCCGTCCGAATGACCGCCCCGACTTCAGGAGCCCACCGCCCGTGAGGCGATTGTTTCCTCGGCCCGGCGCCCAGGTCTCCTCCGTCTCGGTCGACGCGGAGGGGATCACCGCCCGGTCCCGCCGCGAGGTGGTCCTCGACGTCTCCTTCGACGGCCGCCGGATCCACTCGTTCTGGCTGCACCGCGACGGCCGGCGCACGACCGAGCCGCACACCTGGCTCGTGCCGTGGCCCCAGAGCCTCCAGCGCTTCCTCTCGGGCACCACCCGGCTCTCGCTGACCGTCCACGAGACGCAGGAGGTCGTGTTCGAGGAGGAGGTGACGTTCCGCGACGGCACCGACCGGATCGCCGTCGTCAACGCTGCCGGCCAGCCGCTCAGCCTCGACAAGTCACTGAGGCTGGTGCAGACCTTCGACACCCGCAGCGAGCAGCACGTCCGCCCGCTCCTCGACGCCATCGACCACGTGCTCACCGGGCTCGACAAGGCCGGCATCAAGGCGTTCCTCGCCTACGGCACGCTGCTCGGCGCGGTGCGCGACGGCGGGCTGATCGGCCACGACAGCGACGCCGACCTCGGCTACGTCAGCGAGCACGAGCATCCCGTCGACGCGATCCGCGAGTCCTTCCACGTCCAGCGGGCGCTGGTCGAGATGGGCTACCGGATCACCCGTTACTCCGCCCTCGCGTTCAAGGTCGACGTGGTCGAGAGCGACGGCGTCGTGCGTGGGCTCGACGTGTTCGGCGGCTTCATGCGCGACGGCCACCTGCACCTGATGGGCGAGATCCGCACCCCGTTCAAGCGGGAGTGGGTCACCCCGCTCGGCACCGCCTCGCTCGAGGGTCGCGCGTTCCCCGTGCCGGCCGACACCGACCGGTTCCTGGCGGCGACGTACGGCAAGTCGTGGCGGGTGCCGGACCCGGCCTTCCACTTCGCGACGCCCCGCTCGACGCATCGCCGCTTCGACGGCTGGTTCCGCGGCATCCGCGTCCGCCGTCCGCTCTGGGACCGCGTCTACTCCCGCCGGCCCGGCCCGGCGGTCGAGCCCAGCGACCTGGCGCGCTGGGTGGCGAGCCGTGAGGACGCCGCGATCCCGGTGGTCGACCTCGGCACCGGCACCGGCACCGACGTGCTGTGGTTCGCCCGGCAGGGCACGCCGGCGACCGGCCTGGACTTCGTGCGCAAGGGGTTCGAGCGCGCCGAGGCGGAGGCCACCGCCGAGGGTGTCGACGCGCGCTTCCTGGTCTGCAACCTGCTCGAGCTGCGGTCGGTGCTCGGCACCGGTGCGCTGCTCGCTGCCGACCGCGGGCCGCGGGTCGTCCTCGCCCGGCACCTGGCGGACGGCGTGTCCCACCGGGCCCGCCTGAACGCCTGGACGCTGGCGCGGATGGTGCTGCACGACGGGGGCCGGCTCTACGTCGAGTTCCTCGTCCAGCGCGGGGACGGCGACCTGGCCAAGCGCCAGAAGGCCCAGGTCCGCAAGCCGCGGATGATCGCCCGGGAGCTGCGCTCCCTGGGTGCCACAATCGTCGAGCGCGACGTCGTACGACTGCCCAGTGGCGACCGGACCGGCCGGTCGCCGGCAAAGATCTGCCGGATGGTGGCGACATGGGAATGAAGAGCATCGTGGGGCGGCTGAAGGCCCCGGCGACGAACGACCTCCGCAAGCGGGTCGCGGCCCTCGAGGCCGAGGTGCAGGAGTGCCGCCAGCTGAACCTGCGGCTCGCGGAGCTCACCGACATCGTGACGGACCTGCTCGTGCCGCTCTCGCGTGGTGACGAGGCGGCGCTGCGGGAGACGCTGGTCAAGTACCAAGAGAGCCTCTGAGGTCGTGGCCGACCGGGTCTTCGTCCACATCGGTCTGCCGAAGACCGGCACGACGTACCTCCAGCGCGTGCTGTGGGACAACCGGGACCTCGTCCGGCGCGACGGCGTGCTGCTCCCGGGGGTCGGCCACCGCGAGCACCTCTGGGCCGCGCTCGACCTCCAGGAGCGCAAGAACCTCCGCCGCCGCAACCCGCGTGCCGCCGGCGCGTGGTCGCGGCTGCGCGACGAGCTCGCGGAGGCGACCGGCACCGGCCTGATCACGCACGAGTTCTTCTGCGGCGCGTCCCGCGAGCAGGCCGAGCAGCTGGTCGCCGACCTGGCCCCGGCGGAGGTGCACGTCGTCGTCACCGCCCGGCACGCCGCCGGGATGCTCGCTGCCGGCTGGCAGGAGATGGTGAAGAACGGCGGCACCGCGCGGCTCGACGAGATCCCGCACCGCACGGGCGCCGGGTCGGAGTTCAGCTGGCGCACCTGGGATCTGCGCGGGGTCCTCAAGCGCTGGGGCGACGTCGTCCCCCCGGAGCGCGTGCACGTCCTGCCGATGCCGCGGAAGGGCGAGCCGGCCGACCGGCACTGGCGCAACTTCGCCGGGGTGATCGGGCTGACGTCGGACTACCCGCTGCCGGAGCGGGCCGCCAACCAGTCGCTCGGCGTCGTCCAGGTCGAGCTGCTGCGCCGGGTCAACAGCGAGCTCGAGGGGTTCCGGGGCCCGACCGACCGGGGCCGGTGGATCCGCGGTTACCTGGCCGAGGAGAAGCTGGCGGGCCAGCCGGGCGAGCCGTTCGGCCTGGACGACGACCTCGTCGCCGACTGCCGGCAGCGCTCGGAGCGAGCGGTGCGACTGATCAGGCGCCGCGGGTACGACGTCGTCGGTGACCTGGACGCGCTCCTCGTCCCGGACGAGCTGCCCGTGCAGCGGTTGGTGAGCTCGGTCTCCGACGCGGAACTCGTCGATGCCGCCGGCAATCTGGTCGCTGTTATGCTCGCCGACGTTCGTGAGTTGTCCGGGGGCACGACCTCTCGACGTGCGCGTCGCTCGACGAAGACAGCACCCACCTCGTGACCGGTTCCTCCTCGGGTGCGTGTCTGCGAGCAGAGGTCGCTGGCTCGAGGTCGCTCGCAGCAGAGGGATGGACGAAGGGTGTGGGTGTGAGGGCGAAGCTCGTGGCGCTGCTCGGTGCTCTGGCGCTGACGGGTTCTCTGATGGCGGCTGCGGTCCCGGCTCATGCCGGTGACGCCTCCGACCCGTCGGCCGGCTCCGGCGACAACACGCCGTGGATGCCCGACACCGGTGGGCACTTCAACGACCCGTGGGGCACGACGGAGTCCAAGTTCCGCATCGAGAAGCAGATCGTCTCCGCGATCCAGCACGCGCGGAAGGGCTCGAAGATCCAGATCGCGGTCTACTCGTTCGACCGCGTGAACGTCGCCCAGGCCCTCCTCAACGCTCACAAGCGCGGCGTCCAGGTGCAGGTCCTGCACAACGACCACCAGTACACGACCGCGATGAAGATGCTGAAGCACGGGCTCGGCACCAACCGCCACCACAAGAGCTGGGACTACACCTGCAAGACCGGCTGCCGCAGCCACCAGGGCGTCCTGCACGACAAGATCTACCTCTTCGAGCACACGGGTGGCGCGAAGGACGTCGTGATGACCGGGTCGGCGAACCTCACCGGCAACGCCGCGATCCACCAGTTCAACGACCTGCTGGTCAAGGCCGACGCCCCGGACTACTACCGGATGATGCTCAAGCTCTTCTGGGAGCTGAAGAAGGACAAGCAGGCCGACCGGCCCTACGAGCACGAGGAGATCCCGGGCTACCAGCTCTGGGTCATGCCCCACCCCCGCAACACGATCAAGAACGACCCGCTGATGGACATCCTGCGCCCGGTCCAGTGCCAGGGGGCCAACGACGGCACCGGCACCTCCGGCCGGACCAAGATCCGGGTCTCGATGCACTCCTGGAACGGCGAGCGCGGCACCTACGTCGCGCGCCGGCTGCGCAACCTCTACGCCCAGGGCTGCGACGTCCGGGTGTTGTGGGCGCTGGGCGGCTCCGGCATGAAGAACGTCCTCGGCCGCAACACGCCCCGCGGCGAGGTCCCCCGGCACGCCGACGGCTACGACCGAGACTGCGACGAGCTGCACGAGGTCGACATGTACAGCCACCAGAAGTACATGACGATCTCCGGTCACTACGGTGACGACCGCTCCGCGTCGTACGTCTTCACCGGCTCGAGCAACTGGACCCCGTCGGGCATCAGTGGCGACGAGCTGATCCTGCGGGCCCAGGGCCCCAACCTGGTCAAGCAGTGGAACAAGAACTTCGACTTCATCTGGAACGAGCGGTCCCGGCCGGTCGGCGCCAGCCCCGGTCCGGGCTACTACCCGCCCCCGCCGGACTGCGAGCAGACGGTCCCCACGACGCGGGCCAGGACCCGCGAGGCGCAGCCCGACCCGCTGAGGTTCTCGGGCACGTACTGGGAGAGCGACTGATCGCGTGGCCGAGCGGGTGGTCCTGCACGTCGGGACGATGAAGTCCGGCACGACCTTCCTGCAGAACGTCGTGTCAGCCAACCAGGAGCCGCTGCGCGCCCAGGGCGTCAGCTTCGTGGGTCGTCGGTGGCGAGACCAGATCACCGCCGCGCAGGACGCCATCGAGCACGGCGGCGAGAAGCAGCCCGCCCTGTCGCCCGTCGGGCCCTGGTCGCGGATCGTCCGCGAGATCGAGGAGTGGCCGCAGACCGCGCTCTTCTCGGTCGAGTTCTTCGGCTCCCGCAAGGCCACCAAGATCGAGCAGATCATCGCCTCGCTGGGCGACAGCCGGGTCACGGTGGTGTTCACGGCCCGCGACCTGGCCCGGACCATCCCGAGCATGTGGCAGGAGTCGGTCCAGAACGGTGGCAAGGCCACCTGGGAGGACTACCTCCGCGCGGTGCGCGCCCAGAAGCGCGGCGACCCCGTCGGTGACTCCTTCTGGCGCCATCAGGGAGTCGCGGCCATGGCCCGGCGCTGGGCTGACGTCGTCGGCGCGGAGAACGTCGTCGTCGTGACGGCCCCGCCGAAGGGCGCCCCCCGCGACCTGCTCTGGAACCGCTACGCCGGCCTGCTCGGCGTCGACCCGGCGTCGTGCAGCCAGGACGTGCCCGCCAACCCCTCGCTGGGGCTCGCGTCGACGATGGTCCTGCGTGCGCTCAACGAGGAGCTCGCCGGCGACCCGCTCGCCCGGAGCGCCTACCACCAGAAGGTGAAGCGGGTGCTCGCCAAGGAGGGGATGGCCCGGCACCGTGCCGACGAGCCGGCCCTCGGGCTCGACGAGCCGTGGGTCTACGAACGCTCCGCCGCCCAGATCGCGGCCCTGCGCAGGCTCGGCTGCCCGGTCGTGGGTGACCTCGACGAGCTGACGTCGTACCCCGTGGCCGGTGTCCAGCCCGCCGCGGTCTCGGTCGAGCAGCAGCTGGAGGCCGCCGTCCGCGGGCTCGCGCACGCAGTGCGCGATCTCACGTACTCCAAGAACCGCAAGACCAAGTAGGTTACTGGCGAGTTCGCTCCCGCGGGAGCGGGATGCTGCCGATCGAGAGGACGTCATGGGTCGCCTGTGTGAGACCGAGGGCCTGAGCGAGGACCAGAGCGAGATCCTGAAGGCGGTGCGGACCTTCGTCGAGGAGAAGATCCTGCCGGTCGCGACCGAGCTGGAGCACGCGGACGAGTACCCGCAGGAGATCGTCGACGGGCTCAAGGAGCTGGGCATCTTCGGGC